>JALFOF010000046.1 GCA_022773825.1 Prevotella sp. | reverse complement strand
CTGGGCATCAAATACACAAAGAAACGCCCACTCGTCATAGTGGCGGACTGGGCGTTCCCGCCATTCTCCTTCATGAACGACGCGGGAGAGCCAGCAGGACTGATAGTGGACATCTTCAAAGAAATCTTCTCACGCTTCCATATAGCGTATGAGATACGCATGATGGACCGCGCGGAGGCGCGCCGCCACCTCGTGGCGGGAACGGCACAGCTCATGGTTGACATCGACAACGTGCCGCAGATGAAGAACGTGTACCAAGGCAAGACCATCGTGGCGTCATACAGCGTCGCCGTGTTGAGAAACAAGAACACGCCCATGATGCGCAGTATAATGCTCCTCGGCAAGCACGACACCCTCATGGTGAGCAAGGACAGCTACTCCTATTACTACCTCAACGAGGTGTTCGGAGGCAACATACCCTTCGTACTCGAAAGCACCACCGCCAGCGGCGCTGTCAACACACTCATGGACGGCACGGCGAAATACTTCGTATGGGACGAGGCGGCGCTGCGCTCCCTCGTCAACAAGTACGGCATCAGGGACTATATGCAGATAGAACGCATCGACGTGCCAGAGGGAAAGATGCGCTTCTTCGCCCGCGACACCGTGCTGCTCAACCGCATAGACCTCGTGCTGCAACAGATGCAGCAGACGGGGCACTACGCACCCGTGTACAACAAATGGATGACGGGCGGCGTGCCAGACAAGCGAAGCCTCAGCTTCCACGTGGTGCTCTTCTCGATACTCGTCGTCTGCGTCACGGTGCTCCTCTTCGTAGTGCTGCGCAGCACACTCCCCGGAAGGCTCAAGACAGAGTTCCGCACCATAGCGCGCATCGGCGTGGAGATGTCAAACTGCCAGGTACTCGCCATAAGCGTCAAGAAGCAATGGGTGTATAACCTCGCCGGTGACTACCTGCCGAAGGGGGGAATGCATTTCAATGACTACATAGCACTAATACATCCCCGCGACGTATCAAAGATATACTCCGTTAAGGACGAGGTGGACAGCGGCAAAAGCACTATGTCCCCAATACATTTCCGCATGAGACGGCATGGCGACCCCATGCGGCAGTGGCGCGACATCGTGGTGGAAGGCTCCGTGAAGTCACGCCGCGGCAAGCCCGTATATATCTTCCTGACACTACATGACGAGACAGAGCACCTGAGAGAGAAACGCACACTCGACGGGATGCTTATGGAATACGCCAGCATCACTGACATGTCAGACATCGGCAGGGCATACTACGACCGCAAGGGCAAGATGGTGAAGTACAACAAAGCATACATTAACTTCTTCGCCAACGGCTCACAAGGCAACGCCGAGGACTTTGTGCGCTCCACAAAGCTACGCGAACTCTGCATAATGATGAACGGCCTCTTCCTCGAGAAAGACATGGACGCATGGCTCTGCGCACCACTCGACATACCAGAGCTAAGCCTCCGCGGCAACGCCGAGGTGAGAGTGCGCACCGTCTGGGACGAGAAGCACGAGAATAGCGGCTATGCCGTGATGCTGCGCGACACCGCCAGCGCGCTGAAGCTACACCGTGACGTGGCGGAGGCGGAGAAGACGCTGGACAAGGTCAAGGCGAAACTGCAGAAATACAAGTCGGAGATAGACTTCATAATGCGCCGCAACAACGTCAGCACCTTCCGTTGGGAAGTGGGCGGCAGCTTCATCGAACTGTCAATGGAAGGCCCTTACGGCAGGCGCGTCTCCTTCAACGACTACGTCGGCAGGCTGCTGGAAGACGACCGCGAAGGCATCATGGCAGCCCTCAAGGACCCCGAGAAGCACATTACGCAGCCCATGAGGGTGCTGAGGCATATCAAAAGCGCTGAGGACCCCAAGGACGAGCAGTGGTACGAGGTGTGCCTCACGCCCGACTACGACAGCAATGGCCGTTACGTCGGTGTCTTCGGCGTACGCTGCGACGTCACCGACTTCGTCGTGACACAAGGCAAACTGCGCGAGCAGGCAGAGAGAGCCAAGGAGTCTGGCAAGCAGAAAGCACTGTTCCTCGCCAGCATGACCCACGAGCTGCGCACGCCGCTCAACGCCATTAACGGCTTCGCGGAGATAATGTCGTTCCTCACCACCGACGAGGAGAAGAAGCAGTACGTGGACATTATGGCACACAACTGCACCATGCTGATAAGCCTTATCGACAATATCCTGCAGATTTCCACCATCGACACCGAGGGAATGAAGCTCAGGAGGAACGAGGTGGACTTCGCCGCGATATTCCGTGACAAGGCAACAGAGATGCGGAAGTACATCGCCGACCCCGCCGTCGCCTATCGCATCGACACCCCCGTCAAGTCGCTCATGCTGCGGATAGACGCCGAACGCGTAATGCAGGTGCTCGACATCTTCGTCAACAACGCCTCAAAGTTCACCACACAAGGCTTCATACACGTCGGTTTCCGCTACGATGGCAGCCAAATCACCATCTATTGCCGCGACACCGGCTGCGGCATACCGCAGGACAAGCAGCAGGCTATCTTCGAACGCTTCTTCAAGATTGACGATTTCGTGCAGGGCACGGGCCTCGGCCTCTCCCTCGCCAAGGTCATAGCAGACCACCTCGGGGCCACCATAGACCTCTATTCGCGTGAGGGCGAGGGCACGGTGATGTCGCTCAACGTCAGCATAGCCCCGCATACAGAGGACGAACAAGCTGATTATATGAAGTTAAAAGGGAGTTAAAGGGGAGTTAAGGAGAAGTTAAGGAGAAGTTAAGGGGGAGTTAAGGAGGAGTTAAGGGGGAGATAACTGGGAGTTAACTGGGAGTTAAAGGGGAGTTAAAGGGGAGTTAACGGACAAATGTAAAACCGCAAATACATTTGTCCGCTAACTCCAGCTAACTCCAGCTAACTCCAAATAACTCCAAATAACTCCAAATAACTCCAAATAAAAAAAATAACGAACAAATAAAAACAAACTACAATGCTAACAATCACATCCTATGAAGACTTCGCCCAGTATGAGGGCAAGGTACTCGGCACGTCAGACTACGTACAGCTGACGCAAGAGCGCATCAACCTTTTCGCTGACGCCACGCTGGACCACCAGTGGATACACGTTGACACGGAGAAAGCGAAGACCGAGAGCCAGTTTGGCACCACCATCGCCCACGGCTATCTCACCCTCTCCGTCCTGCCATACCTGTGGAACCAGATTGTAGAGGTGAAGAACGTGAAGATGCTTGTCAACTATGGCATCGACAAGATGAAGTTCGGTCAGCCCGTACTCTCAGGTCAGAGCCTCTCCCTCACCACCACCCTTCAGAGCATTGCCAACCTCCGCGGCGCGGTGAAGACAGAGGTGAAGTTCACCATGAACGTCAAGGAGACAGGTAAGAAAGCCATCGAAGGCGTCGCTATCTTTATCTATTACTTCAACTAAGCGGCAACCCCCAACCCCCTAACCTCCAACCTCCAACCTGTAACCTTTATCCTTCCGCCCCTGTGTCCCGGGCGTCAGCCCGCGACCCCTTTAACCCCTTACCCCCAACCTCCAACCCCCTAACCTCCAACCCCCAACCCCCAACCCCTAACCCCCAACCTCCAACCCCCAACCTCCAACCTCCAACCATTTATGCTACGAACCATTCTTTCCCCCCTGTTCCTTTTGCTCGCCCTCACCGCCTCCGCCGCCGACAAGGTGTCGCGCCTGCTGGAAGGCGGCGCGGCAGAAGCCCCCGAGTGCACCGCCGGCAGTAGCGGTCAGCCCATACTGCCCGGCTTCCACGCCGACCCCGAGGTGCTTTACTCCAACAAGACAAAGAAATACTACATCTATTCCACCACCGACGGCGTGCCCGGCTGGGGCGGTCACTACTTCACCGTCTTCTCCTCCACCAACCTCAAGGACTGGCGAGACGAGGGCGTGATGCTCGATGTGCGCTCCCAGCAAGTGCCATGGGCCACGGGCAACGCCTGGGCACCGTGCATCATAGAGCGCAAACAAGCTGACGGCACATACAAATACTACTTCTATTTCTCCGCCCACAACCCCAAGTCCAACCGCAAGGAGATAGGCGTAGCCGTGAGCAACGACCCCGCGGGGCCCTTCATAGAGGCCGGAGCGCCCATCATCACCGATGCCGACAGGCCCAAGACGCGTAAGGGTGGGCAGGCAATCGACGTCGATGTGTTCCAAGACCCCAAGTCCGGCAAGTGCTACCTCTACTGGGGTAACGGCTTCGCCGCCGGCGCGGAGCTGGAGGACGACATGCTCTCCATCAAGAAAGAGACCACCGTTGACCTCACCCCCAAGGGCGGTTCGCTCCAGACATGGGCATACCGCGAGGCCACATACGTCTTCTACCGCAAAGGAAAATACTATATGCAGTGGTCCGTTGACGACACCGGCTCGCCCAACTACCACGTCTGCTATGCCACCGCCAAGTCGCCCTTAGGTCCTTTCACCATCGACCCCGAGCACTATGACGTGCTGCGTCAGGTGCCAGAGCAAGGCATCTACGGCACAGCCCACAACAGCGTGCTCCAGATACCCGGCAAGGACGAGTGGTACATCGTCTATCACCGCATCAACAAAAACTTCGTCAACGACCGCGAGAAAGGCGGTCCCGGAGTGCACCGCGAGGTGTGCATCGACAAGATGGAGTTCGACAAGAAGGGCAACATCATCCCCGTCACCCCCACCGTTGACGGTCCCGCGCCGCTCCGGAATACCAAGAAGTAAGTATTTTTTCGCCCTCCATGCCGTGTGAGCGATAAAAACCTTCCGCGAATAAGGTTTGAACAAGATATTTTTATTACCTTTGCACCGACTTAACACGGTTTGGTGCAAAGGTTTTCTTTTGCCCCTTGCCCAGCAACAACGACGCTATGACACTCAACGAACTACACATACGCCAGTCGGCGCGCATCGACAGCGTAGGCGGCGAAGGCTCCCTGCGCCAGCATTTCCTCGATATGGGCATCATCCCCGGTGCCGTTGTCACCCTGCGTAAATTCGCCCCCATGGGCGACCCCATGCAGTTAGAGCTTCATGGCTACGAGCTGACGCTGCGCAAGGCCGACGCCGCCCGCATCACCGTCACGCCCCTCACCGCCGTTGAGGCCTCCGCCGCCCTTGAGGAGGAAGCCTCCAGCGTGCATATCCCCTCCGCCCACCCCGGTCTCGGTGAGGGCGGACGCTACCATGACCCCACGCACGAGAACCGTTTGCCCGACGGTGAGAAGCTCACCTTCGCCCTTGCCGGCAACCAGAACTGCGGCAAGACGACCCTCTTCAACCAGCTCACCGGCGCCAACCAGCACGTGGGCAACTTCCCCGGCGTCACGGTGGACAGGAAGAGCGGCGCCATACGCGGCGTGCGTAACAGCGAGGTCACCGACCTCCCCGGCATCTACAGCCTCTCACCCTACACCAGCGAGGAAATCGTAAGCCGCGAGTTCATACTCGGAGAGCGTCCGCGCGGCATCATCAACATTGTCGATGCCACCAACATAGAACGCAACCTCTACCTCACCATGCAGCTCATGGAACTCGGCGTGCCCATGGTTCTCGCCCTCAATATGATGGACGAGATGGAGGGCAACGGCGGTCATATCCGTGTCAACGACATGGAGCGTTTGCTCGGCATCCCCGTGGTGCCCATCTCCGCCGTCCACAACCAAGGCGTTGACGAGCTGGTGCGCCACTGCATCCACGTGGCGAAATATCAGGAGAGCCCCGCGCGTCAGGACTTCTGCTCCCCCTCCGACCACGGCGGAGCGGTCCACCGCTGCCTCCACGCCATCATGCACCTCGTGGAAGACCACGCCCAGCGCTATGCCATCCCCGTGCGCTTCGCCGCC
Source organism: Prevotella sp. (assembly GCA_022773825.1). Classification (GTDB taxonomy): domain Bacteria; phylum Bacteroidota; class Bacteroidia; order Bacteroidales; family Bacteroidaceae; genus Prevotella. The sequence goes on along the minus strand of JALFOF010000046.1, from coordinate 14,627 downwards.
GCCAAACTTGTGGAGGGCGACGCGAAGATAATAGAAGCCCTGCGCCTCACGCGTAACGAGCTGGAGACAGTGGAGCACATCATACGCCAGATGGAGGAGGAGAGGGGGCTCGACCGCGCCGCCGCCATGGCGGATATGCGCTATTCGTTCATCGAGCAGCTCTGCGCCGCCACCGTGAAACGCCCCAACGAGAGCAAGGAACAGGTGCGCTCGCGCCGCATAGACAAAGTCCTCACCGGTCACTGGAGCGCGCTGCCAGCGTTCCTCGCCATCATGGCTGCCATCTTCTGGCTCACCTTCGACGTCATCGGCGGCACCATGCAGGAGTGGCTCGAGGAAGGCATAGAATGGTTCACCGAGGTCAGCGACGAGACCATGCGGCAGTGGGAGGTCAATGACGCGGTGCGCTCGCTAATAATTGATGGCGTTTATGCCGGCGTAGGGTCCGTAGCGAGCTTCGTGCCCATCATCGTCACACTCTTCTTCTTCCTCTCCATGCTCGAAGACTCCGGCTATATGGCGCGCATAGCCTTCGTCATGGACAAGCTGCTACGTAAGATAGGGCTCTCGGGCCGCTCCATAGTGCCCCTGCTGGTGGGCTTCGGCTGCTCTGTGCCCAGCGTCATGGCAAGCCGCACGCTGCCCTCCGACCGCGACAGGCGTCTCACCATAATGCTCACCCCCTTCATGTCGTGCACCGCCAAGCTGCCCATCTACGCCTTCTTCTGCGCCGCCTTCTTCCCCGACAGCGCGGCGTGGGTGATGTGCGGGCTCTACCTCCTCGGCATATTGATGGGCATCCTCACCGCCCTGGTGCTGAAGAACACCTCGTTCCGTGGTGAGGCTGTGCCCTTCGTCATGGAGCTTCCCAACTACCGCCTGCCAGGTTTCAGAACCACCATGCTGCTCCTCTGGGACAAGGCGCGCGACTTCTTGCAACGCGCCTTCACCGTCATCTTCATGGCAACGATAGCGATATGGTTCTTGCAGTCGTTCTCTTTCCACCTCAACCTCGTGGAAGACGCGTCACAATCCATCCTCGGACAGTTAGCATCGCTCGTCGCCCCCGTCTTCCAACCCCTCGGCTTCGGCGACTGGCGCGTAGCCACCTCGCTGGTAGGCGGCTTCCTCGCCAAGGAGAGCGTGGTGAGCACCTTCTCAGTGCTCTTCGGCGAGGGCGTGGCGCTGAGCGATGTCCTCACCACCGCCTCCTCCCTCTCCCTCATGGTCTTCTGCCTGCTCTACACGCCCTGCGTGGCAGCCATCGCCGCCATACGGCGCGAACTGGGCGGCAGGGACGCGCTGACGGTGGTGGTGGCGCAGTGCGCTATTGCATACGTGGCGGCGCTCCTCGTCTATCAGGTGGTTTAGTTGTTTGGTTGTTCAGTTGTTTAGTTATTTCACGGGCTGACGCCCGAGACACAAGGGCTGCTTTGCTAACAATATTTATGGCATGAACATCATTTCCATCATACTACTATTACTCGTGGCGGCGGCGTTCCTCGCTGCCGTGCGCACCGTGCGGCGCGGTGGAGGCAAGAAAGGCTGCCACGGCGGTTGCGGCGGCTGCAAGGGCTGCGATTGTCACTGACCCACCTTGTTTCTGATGGTTGAATGGGTTAAAAAAGGCTAATATATTTTTCTAATACGGAAAAACTGCTTACCTTTGCACATTACAAGAACCATCAAAATCATAAAATGGGCATTACATCGATAGCGAAACTTGCTTTCAAGGAACGGCAACGCGAATTGGAGAAGCATTTCCGTGAGCCGCTCGACCTTCAGGCCGACGTGTTGAAAAGCCTTGTGGCACGTGCCACCGACACGCGTTACGGTCGCGAGCATATATTCTCCGCAACAAAAAATTATGAGGATTTCCGTTTCAACGTCCCCGTGAACACTTACGAGGAGCTGAAAGACTACATCGACCTTATGCGCCACGGCAGCAGCGACGTGCTGTGGCCAGGCATCGTGAAGTGGTACGCCAAATCGTCGGGTACCACCAATGACAAGTCTAAATTCATCCCCGTGTCGCGCGAGGGGCTCGACAGAATACACTATGCCGGTGGCTCCGACGTGGTGGCATACTACCTTCAGAACAATCCCAAGAGCCGCCTCTTCGACGGCAAGGCCCTTATACTCGGCGGTTCGCACATCCCCAACTACAATGTTCAAAACTCGCTGGTGGGCGACCTCTCCGCCATCTTGATAGAGAACATCAGTCCGCTGGTGAACCTCGTCAGGGTGCCCAACAAGAAGACCGCCCTCATCAGCGACTTCGAGGTGAAGCGTGACCTCATTGCCAAGCAGTGCCTGAAGAAGAACGTGACAAACATCTCCGGCGTGCCGTCGTGGATGATGTCCGTCCTCGTAAGGGTTATGGAGCTGTCGGGCAAGGAGCACCTTGAGGAGGTATGGCCCAATCTGGAGGTGTTCTTCCACGGTGGCATCTCCTTCGCGCCCTACCGCAAGCAGTACGAGCGCCTCATCACCAAGCCGGGGATGAACTACATGGAGACCTACAACGCCTCCGAGGGCTTCTTCGGCATACAGAACGACCCCGCGGACGCGTCAATGATGCTGATGCTGGACTACGACGTGTTCTATGAGTTCGCACCTATGGAGGCAATAAACGACGACGGCACACTCGCCGACCCAGAGCAGGTGGTGCCGCTGGAAGGCGTGGAGACAGGCAGGAACTACGCCATGATAATCTCCACCTCATGCGGATTGTGGCGTTACATGATAGGCGACACCGTGAGGTTCACCTCCGTGAAACCATACAAATTCATCATAACAGGCAGGACAAAGAGCTTCATCAACGCCTTCGGCGAGGAGCTTATAGTGGACAACGCCGAGAAGGGACTGCTCTACGCCTGCCAGAAGACGGGGGCGGAGGTGCGCGAATACACCGCCGCGCCGGTCTTCATGGACCAGGACGCGCACTGCCGCCACCAGTGGTTGATAGAGTTCACCAAGGAACCGCGTGACCTTGCCGAGTTCGCAAAGCTGCTCGACAACAGCCTGCAGCAGGTCAACAGCGACTACGAGGCAAAGCGTTACAAGGACATCACGCTACAGCCGTTAGAGGTTATAAAGGCGCGCGCCGGGCTCTTCGACGACTGGCTGCGCTCCAAAGGCAAGCTGGGCGGGCAGCACAAGGTGCCGAGGCTCGCCAATTCAAGGAAACACATAGACGAACTGTTGGCGATGGCATAGTCCGCCGGGCCCCTGAGCCCCTTCCCTGCCTCCCCGAGGGGAGGAGCCGCCGCCCCTTATTAGCAAAGCAGCCCCTGTGTCTCGGGCGTCAGCCCGTGATACAAACCACCAAACCACCAAACCACTAAACCACTAAACAACTAAACAACCAATGCTCCCCCCCGATACCATAATCGGTTATATGAGGAAGATAATCACAAGGCAATACGCCGCCACACCCCGCGGCGGCATATTGTTGTGCATCCTCGTGCCACTGCTCCTCGTCTCCTGCGCCCGTATGGGAGCACCCGACGGCGGATGGTACGACGAAACGCCGCCCTACGTGGTGGGGGCAGTGCCAGCCGACAAGGGTACGGGAGTGAAAAACCGTAAGGTGAGCATATACTTCAACGAGTACGTAAAGCTCGAAAACGCGGCGGAGAAGGTGGTAGTGTCGCCGCCGCAGATGGAGATGCCCGAGATAAAGACAAAGGGGAAATACATCACCGTGTCGCTGCTCGACACCCTGAAACCCGCCACGACATACACCATAGACTTCTCTGACGCCATCAGCGACAACAACGAGAACAACCCCATGGGCAACTATACGTACAGCTTCTCCACGGGTGACGCCATAGACACGCTGGAGGTGTCGGGCACGGTGCTCTCCGCGGACAATCTGGAGCCCGTCAAAGGCATCCTCGTGGGACTATACGCCATGGCCGACAGCACCGCTTCGACGGCAGAAACTGCCGACACTACGGCAATGGCAGCTGCGGTAAGCACGCGCGACTCCATCGTCTCGCCCACCTTCATCCGCGTGGCGCGCAGCAATTCGCAAGGACGTTTCGTCATTCGTGGCGTGGCACCGGGGCGCTACACCATCGGTGCGCTGCAAGACATGGACGGCAACTACCGTTTCAACGCCCTCGCGGAGATGATGGCGTTCTCGCATGAAGTGATAACACCACGTGTCTTCGTCGATACAAGGCAGGACACCGTATGGGCTGACGAGCTGCATATCAAGGACATACATCGGGTGAAATACGACCATTACGTGCCCGACAACATAGTGCTCAGGGCGTTCACCCACACCGTCAGCGATAGGTATTACCTCAAGGCGGAGCGCAAAGAGGCGGACAGGTTCTCGCTCTTCTTCACCGCCCCCGTGCCCAACGACACCGCTGCCTTTGCCCGCCTCGGCATGGAATACGCCGCCTCAAGGCTGCCGCGGCTGAAGGGACTGAACTTCAACAGCGAGGGAGCATTCGCCGTGGAGGCATCACTCAAGGGCGACACCGTCACATACTGGCTCAGAGACACCATGCTCGTCAATCAGGACACCCTCCTCATAGAGATGCAGACACTGCTCACCGACACCCTCGGACAGCTCAATATGCAAACCGACACACTGGAGATACTCGCCAAGATACCATACGAGAAACGCATGAAACTAAAGGCGCAGGAGGAGAAAGACTGGAAGAAGAAACTGGAGAAACGTCGCAAAAGACTGCGCGATGGCGAGGAACTGACAGACACCCTCATGCCCATAAAACGCTTGAAGCCAGGATATAACTTCCCCCAAGCCATAGTGCCCGACGGCGCGCTCAGCATCTCCTTCCCCTATCCGCTGAAGAAGGTGGACAAGAAAGCAGTGCACCTGTACGTCTCGCAAGACTCCATGTGGTACCGCGCCCCGTTCCTCTTCCAGCCTGTAAGGCATAAGGACGAGGTGGTGAGAGACTCCCTGCCACGCAACTGGGAGGTGGTGTCAGAATGGATACCCGGCGCGGAATACTCCTTGGAGATAGACACACTCGCCTTTGAAGACATCTACGGACACACCTCGGAGCCGTACAAGACGGGACTGATGGTGAAACGACCCGAGGAATTCGGCTCGCTCTTCGTCAATGTGACCTATGATATGCCCGCCGCAGCTGCCACGCAGAAACGCGAGAGGAAGGCGCAGGTGCTGGTGCAGCTGCTCGACAGCAGCGACAAACCAGTGCGTACGCAGCCCGTGGTGGACGGCACCGCGGAGTTCTATTACCTCAACGGCGCCACGTATTACATGAGAGCCATCGTTGACCGCAACGGCAACGGCGAATGGGACACCGGCGACTACCTCTCCGGCACGCAGCCCGAGGAGGTGTATTACTACAACGGCACGGTGGAGTGTAAGGCGAAATGGGATACCACCAAGCAGTGGAACCTCACCGCCGTCCCCCTCGACAGGCAGAAACCCGCCGCCATTACGAAGCAAAAAGCCGACGCGGAGAAGAAAGTGCAGAACCGCAACGCCAAGCGCGCCGCCGAGAAGGGCATACCAGAGCCACCCAAATAGCCCTAAGCCCCTGTTAGCAAAGCAGCCCTTGTGTCTCGGGCGTCAGCCCGTGAAAAAACCAAAACCCAACCCAAGATGAAGCAACACCTCCTCACCCTCCTCCTCGCCCTCCTCGTAGTGCCGGCGCAAGCGCAGTGCACATACGAGAACAAAGCCTTCAAGGGCAGCGAGAACATACACTACAACCTATACTTCAACTGGAAATTCATCTGGCTCAAGGCTGGCACCGCCAGCATGACAACCACCTCCGCGCCATATAAAGGCAAGCAAGCCTACCGCACCAGCCTCGTCACCAAGACCTCGAAGACCATAGACCGCTATTTCCGTATGAGAGACACCATAATGGTCTATTTCACCCCGGAGCTCACACCTTTATATTATAGGAAAGGCGCGCACGAGGGCAAACGCTACTATGTGGACGAGGTGTGGTACACATACCCCGGCGGCAAGTGCCAGACATCCCTACGCCACCTCACCGCCGACGGCGAGGTGAAGACACAAAAATACACCTATGACCGCTGCGTCTCAGATATGCTCAACAGCTTCCAGCGCGTCCGCAACCTCAACCCGAGGGGATGGAAGGAAGGGCACACCGTGCACCTCGACATAGCAGGCAGCGAGAAATTGCAACCAGCAAAGCTCATATACCGTGGCAAGAAAACCGTCAAAGCCGACAACGACCAGAAATACCCCTGCCTCATACTCTCATACGTGGAGAAAGAAGACGGCAAGGACAAGGAGATAGTGCGCTTCTTCGTCACCGACGACCAGCGACATATCCCCGTGCGCCTCGACCTCTTCCTGCGCTTCGGCTCGGCAAAAGCGTTCCTCTCCAATATAAAGTAGTACCACCGTAATAACAACCACCCACCAACCCCCCACAACCTAAAACCCTAAAGCCACCTTTTCACCTGCTTATGGGTGGAAAATCAAGCCATAAACGAGCCAAAAAACGCCAAAATAGCGAAGATAAAGCCGAATTAATACAATTTAACAGTAAAGGAAATACTTTTTTTGTAAAAAATAATTAACTTTGTCGCACTAAACGTACAAAAAACTATAATTACTACCCAAGAGTGCCGTCAAGGCACGCACCTAAACCAAAAAACTACAGACGTTGCAGACTAAGAAATACCACGTTGCCATCTATGCTTGTATTGGGCTCGGACGGAAGGGGAGAATACCCCTGAAACGGCGGGAATGACATAAATCAATTAACTACAATATTAATCTAAAACATTATTCTATGTCTGAAAAAATCAAAAACGTACGCTTTGCGCTCGTAGCCATGCTGCTATTCTTCTGTGCAGCAGTCGAGGCGCAGACAGTGAAGGGTAACGTTAAGGACAGTATGGGTGAGCCAGTCATCGGTGCTACCGTAATGGAGAAAGGCACCAAGAACGGCGTCATCACAGACTTTGATGGTAACTTCACCATCAAGATGTCCTCAACGTCCCATGACTTGCAGATTTCATACGTCGGCATGAAGCCTGCCAATGTGAAGGTCGGCGGCAAGTCAGAAGTGACCGTAGTGATGGAAGACGACGCCACGACGCTGAACGAGGTCGTTGCCATCGGTTACGGCTCAAAGGCACGTAAGGACCTCACCGGTTCCGTAGGCTCCATCTCCGGCGCCAAGCTCGCGGCAGTGCCCGTTGCGTCAGCTGCCGAGGCACTGGCAGGTAAGATTGCCGGTGTGCAGGTAACGTCAGTTGACGGACAGCCTGGTGCTGACATCAACATCCGCGTCCGCGGTGCTACGTCAGTGACACAGTCCAACGAGCCTCTCTACATCGTGGACGGCTTCCAGCAGTCTAACATCAACGACATACCGCCATCAGATATCGCCTCTATCGACGTCCTCAAGGACGCGTCACTCACCGCCATCTACGGTGCGAAGGGTGGTAACGGCGTTATCGTGGTGACCACGAAGTCTGCCAAGGAAGGCAAGGTTCAGGTATCTTTCAACGGCCGCCTCACACTCTCACACATCTCCAAGAAGCTCGACCTGATGAACGTCGGAGACTTCGTGGAATACCAGTGGGACCGCGCTCAGGGCAACGTGAGCTACAGCAACGGTTCTACACGTTATTTCCGTGAGAACTACGGCAACCCAGCCGATATAGACATCTACCGCACTCTCCCCAACACATCATGGCAGGACGAGGTGATGAACGAGACACCCCTCTCTTACTCTGCCAACGTAACCATCGGCGGCGGTAACGAGAAGACCAAGTTCAACCTCTCGCTCACACAGTCAGAGGACAAGGGTATCATACTCGGTTCAGGCGTGCGCCGCACCAACCTCAACCTCAAGCTCGCTACCCAGATAACAAAGAACCTCAAGTTCACATACAGCCCAACAATGACCTACCGTCGTGACGAGGGCGCAGGTGGCGAAGGCGTAGGCACGGGCGGTATCATCGACGTGCTCCAATATCGTCCTACAAAGGGCTATCGCCAGTTCGGCTCTTTCAACCCAGACTTCGTGGACGCTGACGTGGACGCAGACTTCGATGAGAACAACCCCGTGGCTAACATCGCCACCAACGTTCAGAAGAGACACTCTTACAACGTTAACAACCGCTTCTCACTGCAGTGGACACCGATAGAGAACCTTGTGCTCCGCACAGAGGGCAACTACTCCATCACCTTCCGCGACACGCAGCGCTACTGGGGCGCGCTCACCGCAGAGGGCAAGAAGTACAACTCACAGCCAGTGGCATCGCTCGTGCAGCGCAACACGCAGTCTTACACATGGACTAACACCGCCACATACAACATGGACATCAACGACGTCCATAACCTCTCTTTCCTCCTCGGACAGGAAATCTACAACACGCAGTACAAGGAAAGCGAGCAGAAGAACCGCTACTTCGACCGTACCGTAGGAGCTACGGAAGCCTTCGACAACATGGGTCTCGGCACTCCATACATCAGCACGACAGTCCTCTCAACGGCTAACCGCACAGCATCATTCTTCGGACAGGTGTCTTACAACTACGATTCTAAATACTACCTCTCTGGTACATTACGTGCCGACGGCTCTACCAAGTTCGCCCCAGGCAACCAGTGGGGATGGTTCCCATCAATCTCTGGTGCATGGGTAATCAATAAGGAGAAGTTCCTCAAGGACGTTAAATGGATAGACCAATTAAAGCTCCGCGTCGCATTCGGTCTCGCAGGTAACAACAACATCAACGACGATATGTGGCGTTACCTCTACGCCATGCAGATAGAAGGTGGTCCTGGATTCGGTGAGAACCGCCAGTATGGTGAGATGTACTACGACATCCCTTCTTCATTCCCTAACACCTATGTGAAGTGGGAGAAGACCATAACACGTAACCTCGCGTTCGATATCGTACTCTTCGGCGGCCGTCTCACGGTGACACCTGAGTTCTATATCAACACCACAAAGGACCTCCTTTACAACTCTACCATCCCAGCAGTGACAGGTTACACCAAGCAGATGCAGAACATCGGTAAGGTGCAGAACAAGGGTTTCGAGCTCACCGTCAGCGGCGACATCCTCCGCGGCAAGGACTTCGTGCTCTCTGGTAACCTCACCGCAGGTAACAACAAGATGACCGTAAAGCAACTCAACGCTACAGACTCACGCCTCTACAACTACTCCGGCCGCTTCGCTTCATCAGGTCAGGACGACTACCTGCTTGAGGTAGGCAACGAGGTAGGACTCTTCTACGGTTACATCTATGACGGCCTATACAGCCTCGACGACTTCAAGTCAGAGGTATTCACAAACAAACGCAAGTGGGAACTCAAAGACGGCGTTCCAGAGATGACCACCGATGTAATGGCAGCTTCAACCTCTGGCGACCCAAGCATGCCAGGTAAGATGAAGTTCAAGGACCTCGACGGCGACGGAAAGATAACCACTAAGGACCGCACCGTTATAGGTAACACCAACCCGAAATGGCAGGGTGGCTTCGGACTCTCAGGTCAGTGGAAAGATTGGGACTTCGCTGCAAACTTCACTTATATGCTCGACTTCGACGTATATAACGGCACAGCATACGCCCTCTCTTCTTCTTCAAGCAACTCATCCGTATATACCAATGTGCTCGCAGACTTCGCACGTGGCAACCGCTGGTGCTACACAAGAACCACCGACAGCCACGACGACATAATGCAGAACGGCAACATCAGCGCAGTGGAAGTGCCAGGCATACTCGCGGAGATGAACGCTGGCTCAACATTGTGGAACCCTGCTGACGTAACCTCAAGAACCATCAACTCTTACTTCGTGGAAGATGGCTCATTCGTTCGTCTCAGCGACCTTACCATCGGTTACACACTGCCAAAGAAGATTATTAAGAAGTTAGGCATCAGCAAGGTGCGCGCTTACGTTTCAGCAAGCAACCTCTTCATCATAACCGGCTACTCCGGCTACGACCCAGAAGTTGACGTGCAGTCAGGCCTCACGCCTTCAATGGACTACAACCGCTACCCACGCAACCGCGCGTTCTCATTCGGTCTTAATGTGAATTTCTGATTACAATAACAAAATACAAAGACAATGAAGATAAAGAATATATTATTAACAGGGTTCAGCCTCGTAGCGTTGACGGCTTGTAGCGACTACCTTGACGTTGATGCACCGTCAAAGCACGAGATTGACAAGGTGTTCGGCTCAACCAAGGAAACGGGCACGGCACTTAACGGTGTGTACAAAGGACTGTTGGAGAAAAACACCTTCGGAGAGGCATTCACCTATTCGCTGATTCTCAACACCGACGTCGATTTCAACAGCAACTCTTCGTCAACAAAGCAGACCAACACGCCCAAGCGCTATGACATGGATGCGAGCAGCTCCACGGCAAACAGCGTATGGAACACCACGTACAATGCCATAGAGGCAGCAAACAGCTTCATCTATTACCTCAGCAACAGCGATATATATAAGGAGTCAAACAACGACTACGAGACGTTGGTGCAGTACATGGGCGAGGCAAAGGCAATACGCGCCATCCTTTACAACGAGATGTTGAACTACTGGGGTGACATACCGTTCCCCACAGAGCCGACATCAGCCACGAACAACTACTACCCAGCCATCACTCCGCGTGATACCGTTGCTAAGAAGCTCATTCTCGACCTCGAGAGCATAGTAGAGAAGATGAAGTCTTCTGACGAGACCACCATTGAGCGCATCAGCAAGGAGGCATGCTACGGCATCATAGCACGAATAGCACTCCAGGCAGCAGGCTACTCACTGCGCCACGATGCTGATGACGTTACCTCTTACGGATACATGGCAAAGCCAAAGCCAGAAGACGAGCAGTGGTTCCTTACCAAGGCACGCGATTATGCTGGCAAGGTGATAGCAAGCGGCAAGCACTCTCTCAACACACCATATCAGGACGTATTCCTCGCGGAGTGTAACTTCGAGCTCCTCAAGGGCGACGACCCAATCTTCGAGATACCTTTCGCAAAGGAGTCATCAGGAAGCATCGGCTACCGTCAGGGACCAAAGTTCGCATCTAACGGTGGTGTGACAAACTACGAGTGGGGTGAGACTGCTGGTAGCCAGCAGGTAAGCTTCATGCTCCGCTACGCATACAAGCCAGGCGATATGCGTAAGAACGCAACAATAGGATGGTGGCAGTATACATACGACGGCACACCACAGATCGTTGGTTCTACAAGCCTTTCCATGTATAACAACAAGTGGTCAAAGCTTTGGAACAAGACAAAGGCTTTCGACCAGAGCACCGCAAGCAACACAGGTATCAACTATCCTTACCTGCGCTATGCTGACGTACTCCTGATGTGGGCAGAGGCAGACCTTAAACTCACCGGTCAGGTAAGCGACGAGGCAAAGGCTTATGTACAGCAGGTACGCAACCGCGCTTACATGGGTTCAGGCATTGCCGCTCCTACAGTGGCAGGCACGAACGCTGACGACTTCCTCAAGGAAATCCTTGACGAGCGTAAACTCGAGTTCGCAGGCGAGAATATGCGTTGGAAAGACCTCGTGCGCAACAATAAGCTCTCAGAAGTTCTCTACTACACCTTCATGCGTAACCACGCCGCTGCCCTCAATATGGGTGGTGCATCAGAAGGTGACGAGGAAGACCTCATACAAGCATACGATGGTGTGAACTACTTTAGCGATGGCACTGCTTTCACACAGGAGGAGGTTGACGCAGCACTTCCTGGCGATGCAGCATACGGCAAGTTAGCAGGAGCCAAGAAGAATGGTGTCTTCTCTACCACCATCTACTATTGCTATGTAAGCAATCCGAAAGACAACAGCGTCTTCGCTAACAACGAGCTACCTATCATCTACGTCTATAACCCAGATGCAACCGCAGCACAGCCAAAGGGCGACATCGGCTCACCGGAGAAGTTCTTCAAGTTCATGAAGAAGACCTACCCAGGAGTGTCAAAGTCAAGCTACACCCCGATACCAGAGCCTAACAACGCATCAAGCAAGATTACCGACCCATGGGTAATTCGCGACCTCTCATGGTACGACGATAATGGTTATGCAAAAGACGCTATCCTCTATTCTCTCTACGGCTTCATCCATGCAGGTGAGGGAGATGAGACAGGCAAGAACACTATCTACCTCGTTAGAAACGGTATAGAAGAGGTGGTATCAAACCTTGCTGCCGTTGATGTCAGCACACTCCCCGCAGTACGCTACTTGCTGCCTATACCACGTGAGGCTATCACACGTGCAGACGGCGCATACAAGAACTATTACGGCTATTAATCCTTCAAGGAGTGATATAATCCGAATATCTTAATACAACCACTCCCCCCACGTCCCGCCGCTTCCGTCGGCAGGACAGGGGGGATGGGAAAAACAAAACAACAGTATGAAAAAAATACAATCATATTTCCTGATTCTGATTGCTATGTTTGCCATGGCGGCGTGTTCCGACCAGACATCCAATGGTACTGCTGAACCAGATGCCGACCGCCTCATGCAGCCGCAATTCAGAAACCGTTATACGGTGAACGCCGGTTCAAACGACCCATATATCTGTGGAGTTGTAGGTTTGAACTCCATACAACTCTACTGGTCACGCGTAGGTGGTGACTGCATAGGCTACGAGATACGTATGTCAGCCCCTAACAAGAAGCTCAACTCAGAGGAAGACTGGCTCCTTGAGGGTAACTCAACCCTTTATACCATTGACGGCGCTGACACCGACCAGCTCCTCATCAAGGACCTCAACTACTCTACGACCTATTACTTCGCTATCCGTGCTATCTCAAGCAGGGGCGAGGCACACAACTCCAAGTGGTACGGCTTCGGCGACACAGGACACTGGGCTGACTACATGGGCATCATGACCCTTGACCGCTATCGTATTCCTAACCTCCTCTATCAGAAGGGTGGTACGACAAAGAACTCTTTCGACGTTTATCTCGACCGCTCTTACCGTGGTTTCAAGTTCACGGATGAGGCAAGCGCTTCTTCTGACCCATACAAGAACAACTATGATGCCGACCTCATGACCGAGTTCAACGAGCATTTCGCTACCGCGGTTGATGGCAACGGCAAGAAGGTATGGCGCGTTACCCACCTCCTCGTCAGTGCCGCAGCCTCCAACCCTAATGCTTCTCTTCCTGAGGGCGGTGAAGACTTTGCAGGTGGCAAACTCATCGAGATACCAGAGAACGTATGGGACGAGAACGGTATGGCAACAATCACAATCAATGGTCTCGCCGAGAACGCCGTATATAACTGTGAGGCACTCGACAAAAACCTCCTTGCCGACCGTGCTGTCATTGACGCCACGTATAGTGGCGTACAGGTACGTATGAAGGGAACCCCAGGTGCTCCTATCGTAATCGCTTCTGCTCCACAAGACACCATGATGTATCTTGATGGCGCAGAGTACAAGAGTGTAACACTCCCAATAGCAGCGACATCTATACAGGAGCGTCTGGAAGACTTCATGACAAGCCTCCAGTATGCAGAGGGACAGACCTTCTACCTCGAAGGCGGACAGGCTTACTTCCTCCGCGGCGGTCTCAATGTCTTCAAGGGCTTCCACCTCGCTACCAACCCAGAAGACCTTGCAGCAGGCAAGGGCAGGGCAAAACTCTACCTCTACTATCCGTTCGACTTCACCCAGGCAGGCGGCAACTCACCAGCCATGTTCATGCTCGGACGTAACCCAGAGGGTTCAGAGAACCCGCTCATCGCCCTCGACATGGAGCGAGTAATCTTCGAGAACGTCGACTTCGGTGAGCCAGCCGTAAAGAACATCGGTGACCAAAAGGCTACCAACTCTTACATCATGAACACCTACGGCACAGGTATGGGTGTCGCAATGATGGAGCTGCGCTTCAGCAACTGTACCTTCCAGGATATAGCCGGTGGCTTCTTCCGCGTGCAGGGTTCATACGGATACGAGATAGACAACTTCACCCTGGAGAACTGTGATTTCTACAATGGCGGTTACTACTCTACCAGCGGACGTCGTTACAACTACTTCCACAGTCACCCAGACAAGAGTGTTCGTCAGAATATCTACAAGAAGTTCGTAATGCGCGACTGCACCATCTTCGACAACTCTCTCGGACGTATCTTCTCTCACAACAACAACCCGAAGGAAGATTGGCCAGAAGATTGCACCTATGACATCACCTTCGAGAACAACACCCTCGTCAACTTCGGTCGCGACAAGAGCTGCTATATGTTCTACATGAACCAAATACCTGGCGGTTCTAAATTCACCGTAAGGAACAACCTCTTCGTCAACACAAGGAAGGCAGAAGACGTAGCACGTCCTCAGATGTTCTCTGGTTGTGACATCCGCCTGATGCGTGGTGGCAGCGACGTCAAGATTAACCTCAACATCGGTAACAACTGGACTACAGACGATCAGGGCACTGGCGCAGACGACCAGATGTGGAATCCTGCAAGCACAGCATTCAGCTCTACCAAGAACTCCTTCGGTATGTTCCTCGACGAGGAAGTAAACTGGGGTCCTGACGGTCGCGACGGCCTTGTTGTCAAGACTGTTCCAGGCTTGAAGGCAACAGACCTCATGGTGCAGCCTAACCCACCGTTCATACAGACCGCAGGAGCACCAAACCA
>JALFOF010000095.1 GCA_022773825.1 Prevotella sp. | reverse complement strand
ATGCGCATCGTCATTAAGATAGGCTCCAACGTGCTGGCGCGCCCTAATGGTGGGCTCGACATCACGCGGATGTCGCACCTTGTGGACCAGATAGCAGAGCTGCGCCGCAGGGGCGTGGAAGTCATCATGGTCTCCTCAGGCGCCGTGGCGGCAGGCAGGGCACTGCTTTCCACCAGCAAACAGCTTGACAGCGTGGAGCAGAGACAACTCTTTTCCGCGCTGGGACAGGCGAAACTAATAAACCATTACTACGACCTCTTTCGCGAATACTCGCTCCATGTGGGGCAGGTGCTGACGATGAAGGAGAACTTCGCCACGCGCAGGGAGTACCTCAACCAGCGTGCCTGCATGCAGGTGATGCTGGAGAACGGTGTCATACCCGTCGTGAACGAGAACGACACGGTGTCCGTCACCGAGCTGATGTTCACCGACAACGACGAGCTTTCCGGCTTGATAGCCTCCATGCTCGACGCTGATGAGCTAATCATCCTGTCGAACATTGACGGCATCTACGACGGTTCGCCCAGGCATCCAGAGGCGAAAGTGATACCGATAGTGGAGCCAGACCGTGACCTCAGCGAGTATATACAGACCGAGAAGAGTGGTCTGGGGCGCGGGGGCATGATGACAAAGTGTAACATTGCCCGCAAGGTAGCGGACGAAGGGATACGTGTTATCATAGCCAACGGAAAGAGAGACAACATACTTCTCGACCTGTTTGACGCGCCCGAGGAGACGCTTCACACCGAGTTCGTGCCGCGACCCGATGCCGTCTCCACCGTGAAGAAATGGATAGCCCACAGCGAGAGCTTCGCCAAAGGCGTGGTGCGCATCAACGCCCGTGCCGTGGAAGCTATCTGTTCCGGCAAGGCTGTCAGCCTGCTGTTCGTCGGAGTGACGGCGGTGGAGGGCGACTTCGAGGAGGGTGACATCGTGAACATCGTGACCCCGGAGGGCAAGAGCATCGCCGTGGGCAAGAGCGCGTATGCCGCCGACGCGGCAAGGGCGCTGATAGGACAGCACGACCAGAAACCGCTGGTGCACTATGACTATCTGGCGATGGTGTAAGCGCAAGGCGGATGGAGGTTTAAGGTTGTGGGTTTTAGGTCGCATCGCCCACAAACCGTTCCGTAACCAATACCCTGCAGCCTACACTTCACCATTCATATATATCACCAAAAGACCAACAACCCATAACCATCAACCTTAGACCAAGACAATGCTAAACCAATTTTCCATAGCGAAGAAGGCTTCACGCTCTCTCGCCCTTATACCCGACGCGCGGCGCGACGAGATACTTTACGCCGTCGCTGACGCTATTTCCGCCAACCAAGAGGTGATACTCGCGGCTAATGCCAGCGACCTCTCGCGCATGGAACCTACTAATCCGCTCTACGACCGCCTGCAGCTGACCCCGAAAAGGCTCGCGGACATAGCGGAGGATATGCGCCACGTGGCACAGTTGCCATCGCCGCTGGGGCGTGTGCTGAAAGAGAAGACACTCGAAAACGGTCTCCATCTGCGCCGCGTGGCGGTGCCGTTCGGCGTGATAGGCATGGTGTTTGAGGCACGACCCAACGTGGCTTTCGATGTGTTCTCGCTCTGCTTCAAGAGCGGCAACGCCTGTGTGCTGAAGGGAGGACGCGACGCTGACGACTCCAACAAGGCGATAGTAAGCATGATACACAGCGTGCTCGAAGCCGAGGGCGTGGACACGGGCGTGGTGCAGCTGCTCCCTGCCACCCATGAGGCCACGGGCGAGATGCTCGCAGCGGTAGGGTATATTGACGTGTGCATACCACGTGGCGGCAGGAGGCTTATCGACTTCGTGCGCGACAACGCCAAGGTGCCGGTGATAGAGACGGGTGCGGGCGTGGTGCACGCATACTTTGACAAGGACGGAGACCTTGAGATGGGCCAGCGCATAGTGAACAATGCCAAGACGCGCAGGGTGTCAGTGTGCAACGCCCTCGACTGCCTCATAGTGCACGAGCAACGCCTTGCTGACCTCGCCGCGCTGTGCCAGCCGTTGGAAGCGTCGGCGGTGAAGATATATGCCGATGAAAAGGCGTTCGGGGCACTCAGCGGCAGTTACCCCGCGGAGCTGTTGCTGCACGCCACGGAAGAGTCTTTCGGCACGGAGTTCATGGCTTACTCCATGGCGGTGAAGACGGTGCCGTCCTTGGATGACGCGATAGAACACATAGCAACCTATGGCTCCGGTCACAGCGAGTGCATCATAACACAGGACAAGGCGGCAGCCGAAGCGTTCCAGAAACAGGTGGACGCCGCCTGCGTATATGTCAACGCCCCCACCAGCTTCACCGACGGAGCGCAGTTCGGGCTGGGCGCGGAGATAGGTATCTCCACGCAGAAACTCGGTCCGCGCGGACCAATGGCGCTGGAAGAGATAACCACCTACAAGTGGCTCATAGAGGGCTGCGGACAGACAAGACCGTAGGTCGTGCCGCAAAAGCATAGCTGTTACCATGTAATAGCTATGCTTTTGCGTTGTAATCACTATGCTTTCGCAAGGTAAAAGCATAGCTTTTGCGGAGGCAAGGGCTGGCCGCGGTGCAACAATCTGAAAAACAAAGGAATACAAAACCATAAAACGATGACCAAACTATATTCTATTTTCTTGCAGCATCCCGTGGTGACGACGGACAGCCGCGACTGCCCCGAGGGCAGCATCTTCTTCGCCTTGAAGGGCGAAAGGTTCAATGGCAACGCCTATGCCGCCGCCGCGCTGGAGAAAGGCTGCGCCTACGCCGTGGTGGACGAGGCGCAGTATGCGGTGGACGACCGTTACATTGTGGTGGCAGACGTGCTTTCCGCCTTCCAGCAGCTGGCGAATGAGCACCGCCGCGCGTTGGGAACACGCATCATCGGCATTACAGGAACCAATGGTAAGACTACCACCAAGGAGCTTGTTGCCACGGTGCTGGAGAAGAGATACAGGGTGCTCTACACGCAGGGCAATTTCAACAACGACATAGGAGTGCCCAAGACGTTGCTCCGACTGACGGCGGAAGACGAGATAGCGGTGGTGGAGATGGGTGCGAGCCACCCCGGGGACATCAAGACTCTCGTGGACATAGTGGAGCCTGATTATGGCATCATCACCAACGTGGGCATGGCACACCTTCAGGGCTTCGGCTCGTTCGAGGGCGTGGTGCGTACGAAAGGCGAGCTGTATGACTACCTTCGCCGGCACGCCGGCAGCCGGGTGTTCATAGATGCGGACAACGCGCACCTCGCAGGGATAGCCGACGGGCTGACGCTTGTGAAGTATGCTGTGCACAATGACGCGGAGGACGTGACGGTGAGGGGTAGCGTGGTGGATTGCGCACCGTGCCTGCACTTCCGCTGGAGCGCAAGGGGCGAGGAGCATGACGTGCGCACTCACCTCGTGGGCGCGTACAATATATATAATATGTTGGCTGCCGCCACGATAGGACTGTACTTCGGTGTCAGTCCGGAGCAGGTGGACGAGGCGCTGGAGAGCTATGTGCCAAGCAACAACCGCTCGCAGTTCACGGTGACGGAGCGTAACAAACTGATAGTGGACGCATACAACGCCAACCCTACTTCCATGGCTGCCGCGCTGGAGAACTTCTCCATCATGCAGGCAGAGCGTAAGATGCTGATACTTGGCGATATGAAAGAGCTGGGCGAGGCGAGCGAGGAGGAACACCGCAAGGTGGTGGACTACCTGCGAGGGCATGGCTTCAGCAACGTGTGGCTGGTGGGAACGGAGTTCGGGAAGACGCAGTGCGCGTTCCGTAAGTTCCCCGATGTGGCGGCGGTGAAGGCGGAGCTGGCTGTCAACCCCGTGGAGGGCTGCTGCATACTGATAAAGGGTTCGAACGGCGCAAGGCTGTTTGAACTGCCGGAAATGCTGTAAAACGCCGCCTGAAATGAATCGTATCAACGAACTGGACTTTCTGAAATGCCTCTTCATCTTGCTGATGGTGGCGTTTCATCTGACATACATCTCGGCGGTATTCCCGTGCGCCAAGCAGGTGGTATATACGTTCCACATGCCGGGTTTCCTCGTGATATCGGGCTATCTGATGAATATACGCAAGGAGGCAGGAGCGTTTCTGCGGATGATGTGGTGGCTCTTTGTGCCGTATGTGGTGATGGAAAGCGGATATATCGTCATGGCTTCGCTGTTGCCTATCAACGAACACATAGACAATCTCACGCCGATGGTGTTTCTTGAGCGGCTGCTTGTGCGACCGTTAGGTCCTTATTGGTATCTGCAAGCTATGATATTGTGCGGCGCGGTGTACTATGTAGCGGGGCGATTGCTGAAGGGGCATGTTATGATACGCCTGTTAGCGTGCATCGGGGCGTGCAAGTTGCTGTCGCTGACGGGGGCGTTGTCCTTCCCCTGCGCTATGTATTTCTTCGCCGGAGCCGTGGCGCGTATGCTGGGAATGAGCATGAAGGAGGTCTTCAGGCCTATGTGGCTGAGCGTCGTTCTGTTCGCGGTGCTGATGGTGGATGGCGCAAACCTCGACAAGGCAACGCCGGGTGGAGTGCTGATAGTGTACTTCGTAATGAGCGCGGGGATGTGGTTTTATGCCAAGATACCGCGGTCTTTCCGCCCGCCTTTGTTGTGGGTAGGGCGCAACACGATGGTGATATACCTCTTCTCGCCCATCTTCACGATAGTGTGCAGGCAGCTCCTGCCGCTGTTTCCCACGGTGATAGGGGAGGAGGCGCGGGCGGTGCTCTTCATGACAGTGGCGCTGCCGCTCTGCGTCCTCGGAAGTGTTGCCACGGCAAGGCTGCTGGAACTGACGGGAACGGCAAGGCTGATGTTCGGTAAGAACAAGGTTTTAGTAGGATAAACATATAGCAAAAACGAAGGCAACTACCCTCGCGGGCGGTTGCCTTCAATGTTTATAAAACCAATAATGTAATGTTATATGTGCAATAAATATTTGACTTTTCTTAGAAAGACCAGTCCACGCCTATGCCGATGACGCGGTTGGTGCGGGTGAATTTGTCAGAGCCGGAGAAGTCGGTCTTGCCTATTTCACCCATGATGCCGTTCATGGCAGCGCCGAGTTGCTGCTTGTTCAGGCCGGCAAGGTTGGCAAGTGCCTGTCCGGTAGGTGACTGAAGACCCTGCGCCAGCTTGGTGGTGAGGTCGTTGGCAAGCCCCTTGATGGTTGCGCCGGCGTTGTTGTAGTCAGCCTGATGACGCTCGTATTCGCCGTAGAAGGTCTGGAAATACGCCACGTTCACGTTGAGGTTCTTCGCCACTTTCACCTTTACGCCGAAGCCGAGGGATGTTGAGCTGACGTTGAAAGATATGTCATCCATGTAGTCATCCGTAAGGTCGTACTGGGTACGCTGCCCACCTGCGCTGACGGTCAGCCTGTCGCAAACGTCCCACTCCGCACCGAGGAGGTACTCGTTAGTATCGCCTCCGAGCTTTGACTGCACGTTGTCGTGCTGGTGTCCGTCCTTGTCGAAGTAGTGATGCCAGCCCGCGTTGACGCGCAGGGTGGGGAGAATGCTGTACTGTGCGCCAAGGGTGAGGAGGGCAGGGCTATCCTCCGCATCGGTGATACCGTCGGCAAAGCGCTGCAACTGCGGTATGTACTTCACGAGTTCGCTGTTCGTAGCACGGTTCTCAAGGCGCATACGGGTCTTGAACTCGTACTTTGCGGCGAAGTTAAACTTATCGTTCAGCTTGTAGTCCACGCCGATAATGGGCGCTATTCCGTAACCTTCCTGGTCGCAGTTGAGCTGCAATCCCTCCTGAAGCATATTGTCAATGGCATCCGCCATGAGCGGTGTCGCGGCATTGAGCATATCCGGATTGGTTATGATGTTGCCCAAAGCACCCTTCACAACCATGTCGTTCTCCCTCACCCATTTGCCCAATGCCTCCGTTGAGGCGGAGGGGAACATACCGCTTCCCTGCGTGTTCAGCTGGATATTCTTTACGTAACCGTAGTAGTTTGTGGTACCGTAAAGGAGGCGAAGACCACCATATACCGACCATTGGTCGTTGATTTTGTATGCCGCACCCAGCGTGTAGCCGTAGAAATACTGGCGACCACGCAGGTAGGTCTCCATGCTGTAAGTGTTGTTTGTGGGGAAGACGTTAGCGCCAGCGGCACCGTTAAGCGTGGCGCCGAGTGCGTTAAACACTCCCGGAACGAGTGACACAAGGCTCTCGATGGAGCCCAGTCCGTTGTTGAACTCGCACTTTCCGCCTCCGCCTGTTATTGCAAAGTTGAACTGGAAAGACCATTTCTTCCAGTTCTTCGCTACCTGTACTGACGGTAATACGGGCACGTCAGCCTTGCCTTCGAATGTCTTTGTAGGCTGACCGAGGTGGTTTGAGTTGCCTGCGAAGCCCGCAAAGGTGGATTCTATCGTACGTGTTTGGTGCGCATTCTGTAGGTTTAGCGACACGTGCCAGCCCTCTGGCATGAACGCAACGCCTGCCGGGTTGCTGTAAACGCCGTCTATTCCTATCGCGGCATCACGCGCCGGATTGCGCAAGAAGGCTATGTTCTGGTTGGTGTTGGTTAGAAGTCCGCCAGCAGACGCCGTGAACGTGGCTGCCATGGCGATGACAGCAGCCATAAATAGTTTCTTAATCATCTTTTTAATCTTCTTTAATTGGTTTGTCGCACTTTTTGTATTATTTTGCTGTTGCAAAGGTATTGATTTTACAGATAATTGTGGTTAATTGTTCATTTTTTCTGTTTGGTATTAAGATACATTAACAAAAACGGGCTAAACACGGCTTGAAAGTTTTGTTGTTTGACTTTTTTATTGTAACTTTGCAACAGTAAGCGGACGACAAAAACAAAGCAATACTGTAAATAACTATGCGTGCTGTAATACAAAGAGTGGCTCACGCCTCCGTCACCATCGGCGGTGTGGAGAAGTCAAGGATAGGTCATGGCTACCTCGTGTTGTTGGGATGTTGCGACGAGGACACGCGGGAGGACATAGAATGGCTGTCGAAGAAGATTGCCGCCCTTCGGGTTTTTGACGACGAGAACGGCGTGATGAACCGCAGCGTGCTCGACGTTGGCGGCGAGGTGCTGGTGGTTTCGCAGTTCACCCTATGGGCATCGTACAAGAAGGGCAATCGCCCCAGCTACCTCCGTGCGGGCAGTCACGAGGTTACGATACCGCTTTACGAGGCTTTTGTGCAAGCCATGTCGGCGCAGATGGGTAAGCCTGTGCAGACGGGTGAGTTCGGTGCGGACATGAAGGTGGAACTGCTCAACGACGGACCTGTTACCATTTGCATGGACACGAAGAACAAGGAGTGAGGTGGTTGTTTAGTGGTTTGGTTGTTTAGTGGGTTAGTTGTTTGTGGGTTATGGTGCGCAGAAGCCATGAAATGGCGCAGGTTACAATGCCCTCAATAACAAACATATTTTCAAGATGTAATATACTATATATAAATAAGGAATAAACGTATGACAAACAGGATTAAGGAAATCTTCGGGATAGAATACCCTGTCATTGCAGGTGGCATGGCATGGTGCAGTGGTTGGCGGCTTGCGGCAGCCGTGAGCAACGCCGGCGGACTGGGACTGATAGGCGCGGGCACCATGACGGTGGACCTCCTGCGCGAGCATATACGCAAGGTAAAGGCGGCAACGGACAAGCCTTGGGGCATAAACCTGCCGTTGATGTACCCGCAGATAGACACGCTCATCGACATGGTGATAGAGGAAGGCTGCAAGATAGTGTTCACATCAGCCGGCAGTCCCAAGAAATATACCAAGCGTTTTCATGATGCCGGCATGACGGTAGCCCACGTTGTAAGCTCCTCCAAGTTCGCAAAAAAGTGCGAGGAGGCAGGCGTTGACGTCGTGGTAGCCGAGGGATTTGAGGCTGGAGGCCACAACGGCCGTGAGGAGACCACCACGATGTGCCTCATACCGCAGGTGCGCCAGGCCACCACATTGCCCGTAATAGCCGCTGGCGGCATAGCCTCTGGCGCGGCATGCCTTGCCGCTCAGGTGCTGGGCGCGGAGGGAGTGCAGATAGGTACGCTCTTCGCCATGTCAGAGGAAAGCTCCGCTGCCGAGGCGTTCAAGCAGCGTTGCACGGAGCTTCAGGAAGGCGACACGATGCTATGCCTCAAGAAACTCGCCCCCTCAAGGCTGGTGAAGAATGCCCTTTACGCACGCATCGCCGAGGCGGAAGAGCGTGGCGCGGACGTGCCCGAGCTGCTGAAGATACTCGGAGAGAAAGCTACACGGCGCGGAATATTCGACGGTGACATCGAGAACGGAGAGATGGAGATAGGCCAGATAGCCTCTGCCATAAAGAAGATAGAACCCGTCAGCGTCATAATGCAGCGCCTTGTGGACGAGTACAACGAAGCCCTTGCCAAGCTGAAGTAAAACCATTGCCCTGTTATGGAAGAAACAAACCGCTCCACCCTCCGCAGTGAGGGACTCGTAAAGATATACGGCAAGCGCACCGTGGTTAACAATGTCTCCTTTGAAGTCAAGCAAGGCGAGATAGTAGGTCTGCTCGGTCCCAACGGCGCAGGCAAGACAACGTCGTTCTATATGACCACGGGACTGGTCGTTCCCAATGCCGGCCGTGTGTTTATAGACGACAAGGAGATAACCTCCATGGCGGTATATGAGCACGCGCGCAACGGCGTTGGCTACCTGCCGCAGGAGGCTTCCGTCTTCAGGAAGATGAGCGTGGAGGACAATATACTATCCGTGCTGGAGATGACGGGCAAGCCCCGCAGCTACCAGATGGAGAAACTGGAAAGCCTTATAAACGAGTTCAGTTTGCAAAAGGTGCGCAAGAACAACGGCGACAGGCTCTCCGGCGGCGAGAGAAGGCGCACGGAGATAGCCCGCTGCCTCGCCATAGAGCCGAAATTCATAATGCTCGACGAGCCTTTCGCCGGCGTGGACCCCATCGCGGTGGAAGAGATACAGAACGTGGTGTGGCACCTCAAGCACAAGAACATCGGCATCTTGATTACCGACCACAACGTGCACGAGACGCTGAACATCACCGACCGCGCGTACTTGCTGTTTGAAGGGCGCATACTCTTCCACGGAACGCCCGACGAACTGGCTGCCAACCAGACCGTCAGGGAGAAATATCTCGGCACCAATTTCGTGCTCCAGCGCAAGACATTCGATACCCCCACGGTATAAAGACACACCCACTGCTCCGGGGGGCTGCTCCCGCCACGAAGTAAAAGCATAGCGATTACACCGCAATCGCTATGCTTTTACTTCGTAATCACTATGCTATTACAAGGTAATCACATAGCGATTACAAAACAAGGGCGTGACAGTTGAAAAAAGGGAAAAAGCATCCATATTGCAGTCCAAAAGATTTTTTTTGCCTTGAACGACATTTTTTTGCAAAAAAAATTTGGAGATAAGAAAACAAATCGTTAACTTTGCACACAGTGGATGAGATGTTTCGCACAGTGTACGAATACATCAAGAAAACAGTGTGAATAGTTAACCCCTCAAAACAGGACGCTATGACAAGAAAATTACTCTTCGCCCTTATTGCGATACTGTGCTCTGCGTCAGCCGCAAAGGCAGACACAGACATATCAGCAATAGACAACATCCTTTATATGAAGCCCACCACGATAACGGCAGGCACCACGGGGACATTGTCAATCAACATGAAGAACAGTGCCGACGTGCAGTCAATAGGTCTGTATTTCTATCTGCCCGACGGTATGGCAGTGCCAGATGATGAAGGAGACCTGCTGATAAACCTGAGTACAGCGAGAACGAGACTGAACAGACATTCACTCAGTAGCAACTACCTCCCAAACCTGAAGGAATACCGTGTGGGCATCCTTCAACTGACAGGAAAGGCGTTTACAGGCAACGACGGAGAGGTATTTACCATTGACGTGAGCGTTCCGAAAGATATGTTGCCAGGCGACTACGTCTTCAAAATGACCAATCAGGAGTTCTCCAACATAGATGGAATACTGATGAACAAAGGCGTTTTCGAGGGCACCATCACCGTAACAAAAGCTGATGGCGTGACAGAAATCAGCTCTGACGCCATCAATGGCGACGGCGACATATACAACGTAGGCGGAATGAAGGTGCAGTGCCTCCAGAACGGCTTGAACATCGTCAGGCAAGCAGACGGAAAAACCATTAAAATAGCGAGATGATACATAACATCACAATAGGGAAACAGTACAAGGGTAGCATATTTTAGCTCTTGTACAAAAGGGAAGATAGCCTGTGAAGGTAATCTTCCCTTTTCATTTTTTGTAACATCCATATTACAGTCTATAACAGACTACGCCCCGGTCACTATTGCCTTGTGACCGGGGCGTAGTCCTTTCGCAGTCCGAAGTCATTGATATTCCTCCGGCAGCTCAGCCTTCCATTCGGGGTAGGGAGCGGAGAGCAGTCCCTTATTGTAGAAATGCCGGTTGCCAGACACCTCCGGTCCGAGGAACGGCGGAGCCTCAAACGGCTCGTCCTCGCTTTGCAGTTCCACCTCGCAGAATAGCAGTCCCTCGTTGATGCCGTGGAACTCGTCCACCTCAAACACATGTCCCTTGTAGGGCACGAGGTGCCTCACCTTCGTGATATATCCCCCCCGGCACAGCTTCAGCATCTCCCTCGCGTCGGCAGGCGGTATCTCACGCTCAAACTCATAGCGCGAAATGCCGCCCTCTTGCGATGGTCCCTTGATGGTAAGGTACGCCTTCTCATCGCGCATACGTATGCGCACCGTGGCACCCTTCACGTCCATATAACCCTGAAGAATTTCCGATGACGACGTGACGAGAGCACGGAACGAGCCGTCGCGCTTGACGAGGAATTTGCGTTCTATCTCCATTTACCCGAGTATAATCATGGTGTAAACCGCATATATCACACCGAGTGCCACAAGAGCGGCGAATATCCAGTTGATTACACTGCGGCCATGCTTCTCTTGTTTCTCAGCGAAAGCCGCGCGCTTAGCGTTAGTTCTTTTTTTGTTCTTGTTCATAGTCATTGGTTATTTAGTTATAGTGTTATTGTTGTTCCTCCTTGTTGTTAATCTCCATGAGGTACGCTTTGATGAAACCATCAAGCTTTCCGTCCATCACAGCGTCCACGTCCGAGGTCTGATAGCCCGTCCTGTGGTCCTTCACGCGGCGGTCATCAAAGACGTATGACCTTATCTGGCTGCCCCATTCTATCTTCATTTTCCCCGCTTCTATCGCCGCCTGTGCCTCCAACCGCTTCTTCATGGCGCGGTCATAGAGCTGCGATTTCAGCAGCCTCATGGCGTTCTCACGGTTCTGTTGCTGCTTGCGGCTCTCGGTGTTGGCAATAAGTATCTCCTCTTCCTCCCCCGTGTCAGGGTCGAGATACATATATCTCAGGCGCACACCCGTCTCCACTTTGTTCACGTTCTGACCGCCTGCGCCGCCTGAGCGGAACGTGTCCCACGAGATGCGGGCAGGGTCCACCTCCACTTCTATGGAGTCATCAATGAGCGGAGAGACAAACACCGAGGCGAAACTGGTCATCCTCTTGCCCTGAGCGTTGTAGGGACTGACGCGCACAAGGCGGTGTACGCCATTCTCGGATTTAAGGTATCCGTATGCGTATTCGCCGCCTTCTATCTGCATTGTCACCGACTTTATGCCAGCTTCGTCGCCCTCCAGCAGGTCCACCACGGTCACCTTGTAGCCTCCTTTCTCTCCCCAGCGCATATACATACGCATAAGCATCTGCGCCCAGTCTTGCGCTTCCGTGCCGCCAGCGCCAGAATTAATCTTCAATACCGCGTCCATCGGGTCCTCTTCCTGGCGCAGCATATTCTTCATCTCCAGCGTCTCGACGGCCTTTATCGCCCTTTCGTAGGCGGCGTCCACCTCCTCTTCCGTCACCATCTCGTCGCGATAGAACTCCATGCTCAGCTGCAACTCGTCGGCGGAGGTGCGCACTTCTTCGTAGCCCTCTATCCATTTCCGGAGGTCTCCCACCACCTTCATCTGCTGTCGCGCCCTGTCCGGGTCGTCCCAGAAGTCTGGTGCCTGCGTCCGCAGGTCCTCTTCCTCGTATGCTATGCGTTTTTTGTCGATGTCAAGATATCGCGCCAGCGCGTCGGCGCGATCCATTATGTCCTTCAGTTGTTCCTGTGTAATCATTCGTTGTCAGTTTGTTTGTTACTCCTCATACATCTTTTCTATCACCTCCGCGTAGTTCTTTATTATTACGGGGCGGCGTGTTTTCAGCGTGTTCGTCAGCTCCCCGTTCTCCATTGTGAACGGTTCCGGCAGCAGGGTGAAGCGTTTTACCTGCTCATACCCTGCCAGTCCCTGCTGCAAGGTGTTGATTCTTTCCGTCAGCATCTTGGCTATCTTGGGGTTGTCGCACAGCTCCTGTCGGCTTGCAAAGGGTATGTTGTACTCCCTTGCGAACTCTTCCAGCAGTCCGTATGCCGGTACTATCAGCGCGGAAACAAACTTCCGCTCGTCGGCTATCACCGCTATCTGCTCGATATATTTGTCCACTAACAGCTTTGACTCTACCGCCTGCGGTGCCACATACTTGCCGTTTGACGTCTTGTAGAGGTCCTTTATGCGCTCGGTGAGGAAGAGTTCACCGTCTTTCAGGTATCCAGCGTCGCCGGTGCGGAAGTACCCTTCCTCGGTGAATGCTTCCTTGTTGAGGCTGTCCCGCTTGTAGTATCCGCGCGTTATAGTAGGTCCTTTCAGTAAAATCTCGTTGTTCTCGCCTATCTTTATGCTAAGGCCTTTAATGGGAATACCCACCGAGCCTACCGTGAAAGGCTTGTCCTTGTGGTTGCATGACACGGTGGCGAGGCTCTCCGTCAGTCCGTATCCCACTATCATCTTTATGCCAAGGCTCTTTACGAAGGTCTCAACCTCCGGCGATACCACAGCCCCGGCGGTAGGGAATATATTCGGTTTCTCCAGTCCCAACTGCTTTCTCACCAGCGCGAGGATAGTCTTGTTGATGATAGCGTATTTCAATGCCAGTGCCATCGAGGGCTTCTTACCCTTTGACACGCACTCCACGTTCACCTTTCTGCCCGTCTCCAGAGCTTCGCGGAACAGCTTCTTCTGCATTGGCGATGCGTTGTCTATCTTCGCCTGCACACCAGCGTACACCTTTTCCCAGAACCTTGGCACCGCCGACATGCAGGTAGGGTGCCGCTCGCGCATAGATTGCTGTATGTCGTGGGGGTTGGTATTTATTATCAGCGTCGCCCCTTCGGTGAGTGCGAGGATGTCCCACCCCCGCTCAAAGATATGCGTTATCGGCAGGAATGTTATCACTCTGTCGTTTTCGCCGAGGTCCACGCACTCGTCGTTGGCCTTCAGTGCCGCGGCGAACTGCCCCGCGTGGAGCATCACACCCTTTGAGTCACCCGTGGTACCCGATGTGTATAGTATGTTGACGAGGTCGTCATCGTTCAGTTCCTGCCACCTCTGTTGCAGCTCTTGCTCCTTCTCCGTGCCGTCGTCGAGTTTCACGAAGTCGTTGAAGTACATGGAACTGTTGTCGTGTGCCGCCATTGTCACCGACGGGTCGAACACTATTATGCGCTCCAGCGTGCCGCACAGTGCCTGCACGCGCCTTGCTTTGTCGTACTGTTCCTGCTCGCCTACGAATACAAAGCGTATGTTCGCGTCGTTTATCACGTACTCCAGCTGGTTCTCGGAGCTCGTGGCGTAGAAGGGGACGGTAACCGCCCGCACTCCGAACGCGCCGAAGTCGGTGTAGATGTATTGCAGCGCGTTCTGCGAAAACACGCCGATGTTCTCCTGTACTCCCACCCCGAGGCTCAGCAGCGCGCGTGAAATACGCCTCACGTTCTCCGCGAAGTCTGTCCATGACGCCGACTTCCAGACTTTGCTTCCGAAGTCCTGATACTCAAAAACAGTCCTTGTGCTGTACTTCTTTGCCTGCTCGTATGGCAGCATGGCTAAATGACAAACAGTCTGCATAATACGTTTTTTGTTGGTGTTCTTGTGTGGCGGCAATGCTATGTGCCTTCCAATTTTGATGCAAAAATATGTAAAAATTCCCGAACCGCCAAATTTTTCGCGCACTTTGTGTTGTCCGTTACGGGATTTATTGTTACCTTTGTTGCCAAATACACGTTTTTTTACAGAAAAAATCCATAAATCATGGCGACAAAGATACTAAGTGTTGATGACGAGCTGGACCTCGAACTGCTGCTCACGCAGTACTTCCGGCGCAAGATACGCAAGGGTGAATATGTATTTTTCTTTGCCCACAACGGCATCGAAGCTCTACAGATGCTGCTGGAGAACCCTGACATTGACATCGTGCTGAGCGACATAAATATGCCCGAGATGGACGGTCTGACGCTGCTCAAGAAACTCAACAGCAGGCATAACCCCGCGTTGAAAGTCATCATGGTCAGCGCATACGGCGAGATGAGCAATATCCGCACCGCCATGAACAACGGCGCTTTCGACTTCGCCACCAAGCCAATCGACCTTGAGGACCTTGAGGTGACGATAGAGAAAGCCGTCGCCGAGATTGACTTCATAAAGCAAACACAGAAGGAGCACGGACAGCTGGTTGACATAAAGGGCGACCTCGCCCTGGCGGCGGAGATACAACTCGCCATACTCCCCACCAAGTTCCCGCCTTTTGACGACCTTGCCGAGCGCATGGACATATACGCCTCCATGAAGCCAGCTAAGGACGTGGGCGGTGACTTCTACGATTTCTACCGCATTGACGACGACCATGTGGGCTTCACCATTGCCGACGTGTCGGGCAAGGGCGTGCCAGCAGCCATCTTCATGGCGGTCAGTCACACCCTGCTGCGCTTCGCGGGGCGCAAGAGCCTCGATGTGGTGTCGGTCATCAGCGAGAGCAACGACGTGCTGGCGCGTGAGAGCTTCAACTCCATGTTCGTCACCCTCTTCTACGGAATATACAATGTCCGCACGGGAGAAGTGCGTTACGTCAACGCCGGTCACAACCCGCCATACGTGCTGAGGCGCGATGGCAGCATCGAGATGTTACCCGCCTCACGCAACATCTGCCTCGGGGTGCTGGAGCACTATGACTTCCGCGCCGACACCGTGGAGCTGAAGTCAGGCGACGCCATCGTAACATTCACCGACGGAGTGACCGAGGCTTGCTCCGCCGCCAACGAGCTATACGGCGAGCAACGCCTTGAGACACTGCTCAAAGACTGCGCCCCTTGCACCGCGCGGCAGACCGTCACAGCCATTAACGACGCCGTGCGCAGCCATGCCGAGGGTACGGAACAGAGCGACGACATCACGGTATTGGTGCTCAAGCGAGCCTAAGCGGCCGCGGCATTAGGCATCAGTCACAGCGCAGCGACCACTCATGCGGAGCACAGCCTGTTAGCCCTTCTGTCCCACCGCCGTAACCATCGCAATGTAAAAGCATAGCAATTACACAGTAAAAGCATAGCTATCGCAATGTAAAAGCAGTGCTATTACACGGTAAAAGCATAGCTATTGCGGCACGGCAGACTGGAAAACACGAGAAAGAGAATAAAAGAACCAATAGTACACATCCCCCAACTCCTTAATAGCCACCACGATGGGTGTAATGAAAATTATAGACAAAGGACTTGCGTTGGCAGTCACTGCGGCGGTCAGTAGCGGCATAACCTACTGGTTGTGCACCGACCGCTACGAGCGTGCCGAGGCAGAACTGCGCGACCGTGTGGCGGAGTTGCGGGACAGGGAGCGTTCCTCTATGGTGACACGGCGCATCAGCGAGCAGATGGAGGACATCGCCTTCCAGCAGAAAGCCATCTCCGACCAGCAGCGCGAGCGTGCCGAGAAGCAGTCGCTCATAGCCGACATGGAGCGTGGCAAGGCGGAGATGGAGCGCAGCTTGGCGCGCGAGGCGGAGCGGCAAGCCGTCAGGTCAGCCCGTCAGGCAGACAGCATGAGACTGCTGGCGGAGTTCCAGACCCTCGTGGCTACGCAGGAGCGGCAGGACGCCCTCGCCGCGCGCGCCAAGGCCGACACGCTGTTCTACAACTCGCTTGGTAAGCTCCTCGCGCAGAACTCCGTGGCGCAATACAGCGCGGGCACTACCGACCTCGCCTCGCTCCTTAGCTTTGCATCGTGGCATTACACACGCACCTATGGCGGTGACGTGTACCAGCAGGACGTGTTCACCTCGCTGCTCCACACCGCTGGCAACTCCATGCAGCTCACAGGCACGCTTCAAGGCAGCGTGAGGAGCATGGCGTGGCTGGGCAACGGCGGCGGCACTGATGCCGCTTCCTTCGTGGCTGTCAGCGACTACGGCGAGATAACCCTGCTCAAGGCGGCGCGAGGCGATGCCGGCGGTACGGCTCGCTATCAGGCACAGACACTCTTCGCCGACAGCAGGTATGTCTTCCGCGACGTCAAGACCGACAGCGTCGCCACGTGTTACGCACTCGATGTGACGGGCAGGATAGTGTGTCAGGATGTCCATGCGCCGCGTGTGGCAGTGCAACCGCTGCTGCTGCCAGCCGCAACATGGGAGCACCTGCTGCGCAAGGCTGACGGCACGCTCGTGGCGGTGGCTAACGACCGTGTGGCGTGGATAGACCCACAATGCCGCAGGGTGCTCCACACCGAGGAGGTGAAGGAAGGCGTTGCAGAGGCAGGTTTGATGGACGATGAGCTGGTTCTCTGCTGCAACACGGGCAGGATAGCCGTCTTCAACGGCTACAAAGAAGCGCGCTCGGTGCCCGTAACCATGCCGCGTGGCGAGACGGTGACCGCCTTTGAGTATCTCGCCGACAGGGGGTGGCTCGTGCTGGGCACGGAGACAGGCCCCGTATATGTGTTCGACCGCAACGGCAGGCTTCTCAATGCGCTCCACGGTCACACGGGCAGGATAACCCATTTGGAACGAATGTCGTGGATGCTCGTAAGCTCCTCATACGACCATACACTACGTCTGTGGGACGTGAGGGACATTGCCTCGCTCATGACACCCGTCAACATCTCCTACGACCGCTGGCCGCTGTGCTTCGCCGTGGACGGAGACCAGAAGACGTTGCGCGTGGGAATGGAGGGCGGCGACATACGCAGCGTCAGTGTGTCGGTGGAGAAAAACGCCGAAAGCACGCGCCGCGCTATAACGAGGGAGTTCACCAAGGATGAGTGGAGGTACTATATAGGCAAGGAAGTGCCATACCGTACTTTTATGGATTACATGCCATGACGATACGTTATATATTATATAAGGCTGGGCTCCTCGCCCTCACGCTGCTCTGTTGCGCCGCTCCGGCGGCGGGGGCGGCAAGTCATGGCGTGCCCTTCCTGCGCAGCTACGGGGCGGCGGAGTACAACGCGCACAACCGTAACTACGACATCGCCTGCGATGCTTACGGCACTGTCTTCGTAGCCAACTTTGAGGGACTGGTGTACTACGATGGTGCCACATGGCGAAAGATACACACCCCTGGCATAAGTCGTGTGACACGCCTCGCCCGCGACAAGGACGGACGGATATGGGTGGGCGGCTTCAACGTCTTCGGCTACCTCGAACCCGATGAGAGGGGGTGCCTGCAACTGCGCACCATCGTGTCAGACACCGGCGGAAGGCTCTTCGGCGAGGTGGATATGATAAAGATAGAGGGCAACGACGTCTTCGTCCACACCTCTTCGGGCAAGGGCTATCGCCTGCATAACGGCAAGGGACTGCGCGCCATACCGCAACGGTTGGCTGACCGCCTGACGCAGGCTTCCGACTCAATAATGAACATAAACCTTGCCGGCATCACCGTGTCGGCTCGCCCGGGGGCAGGCGTGGAGCTGCGACAGTATGGACTGCGACGCCTGATTACCGATGGGGACGGGCTGTGCAGCACCGCCATCAACTTCATAACCTACAACAAGAGGCACACTCTCTGGGGCGCGACAGACCGCGGAGTGTTTGCCATGGAACTGCCATCACCTTTCTCCTGCCTTACCGAGGCGCAGGGACTGAAAGGCGAGGTGTATTCCATAGGCATGATAGGCGACGTGGTTTTCTTCGGCACGTTGCAGGGCGTGTTCCGCCTTGAAGGTGGGAGGCTGACGCAGTTGCAGGGAATGAACCTCGCCTGCTGGCAGATGGAGCGACTGCCCGACGGCGCGCTGCTGGCGGCAACGGCGAGCGGACTATACTGCATAACGCTCCGCGGCATGACGAAACTCACGGATGGTAACACGCTCTCCGTATGTGTCGGCACCGCAGGACACTATTACACAGGTGAGATGGACGGCGTGTACGAGGTGACGGAGAAGGGACTGTACCGCATGATAGCGCAGATAGAGAAATGCGTCAGCGTGAAGAAGGTGGGCGGAAGGCTGCGCGCCGAGACGCTCTACGGCGAGCTGTGGGATATAGAACTCGGGCATAAGATAAGGGTGGAGCGTATGCGTGCCAACGCTATCTCCAACGTTCCGAAGATAGACTTCACCGATGCCGCGGGAAGGAGATGGTACTCCGATTCCGAGGGTAAGAACCTGCGGGTGACCCGCAACGGGCATATCGACAAGCAGTTGGCGGCATGGATAGGGCCGATGGCTGGCAGAACGGCGAATACGGTCTATGCCGACGCGGGAACAACACTGTGGATTGGCGGCGACTTCGGGGCGGTGAACTACGACCTTGCCATGATAAACGGGGGACGGGTAAAGATGAAGAAAGAGCCGCTATACATACGACAGGTGGTGGCATTCAGCGACTCCGTGCTCTGGGGAGGCTTCTCAAAAAAAGGCGTAGCACCCCTGACGGAGGTGGAAGGCATAGAGCTGCCGCCGTCGTGCCACAGCATAACGGTGTACTTCTCTGCCGCCGCGATGTCCGTTTTCCACCCCACGAAGTACCGCTACCGACTCAACGGCGGCAGATGGAGCGCTTGGTCGGAAGACACTTATGCACGCTTCAACAATATGCAGTACGGTGCCGCGAAGATGGAGGCGCAGGCATTGGACCTCTTCGGCAATGTCAGTGAAACGGCAACGGTGGAGTGGTATCTGGAGTTCCCGTTCTACCTGAAGTGGTGGGCGGTGATGCTTTATGTTATGATAGTGGCGCTGTTGCTGCGCTCCGTGGCATTGTATAGGACGAAGAAGCTGCAACGCGACAAGATTAGGCTGGAGCAGACGGTGGGCGAACGCACCGCGGAGCTGTCGGCAGCACTCGATGACTTGCAGCGCACACAGGCCGACCTCGTGCGCATGGAGCGCACCGCGACGGCGGGAAAGCTGACGCAGGGCCTGATAGACAGAATACTAAACCCCATAAACTACATAAACAACTTCTCGAAACTGACGTCGGGGCTTGCCAAGGACCTGCATCAAGACATACAGGACGAGAAGGAGAATATGTCGGCAGACAACTACGAGGACTGCGAGGACATCATTGATATGATGAAGACCAACCTCGCGAAGATAGAGGAACACGGCGTGAACACCACACGGACGCTGCGCGCCATGGAGGCAATGCTGAAGAACCAGATAGGCAGTGTGCGCCCTACGGACATGGTGAAGCTATGCAGGCAGGCGCTGGAGGTGACGGCGGAGTATCACAAAAAGGATATCGCTGCGTGCGGAGTGACGCTCCGCGGCGAACTGCCCGAGGGGCAGCTGCTCCACGATGTGGACGCAGACTCGCTCAACAGGGCACTCATAGCGGTGTTGACAAACGCAGTCTATGCCGTGGTGAAGAAATACCAGCGGCAGGAATATGCGGCGGAGGTGGTGCTGAAGCTATCAAGGATAGGCGACAGCCATATTGAGATAGTAGTGCACGACAATGGCATCGGCATAGAGGACGCCATAGTGGAGAAGGTGTTCGACCCGTTCTTCACCACCAAGACCACAGCCGAGGCATCCGGGGTGGGGCTGTATCTCGCGAAGGAGATAGTGCAGGACCACAACGGCACCATAACTCTCAGAACAGAAAAGGATGCCTATACCGATTTCATAATATCGTTGTGAGGTTGTTAGGTTGTGAGGTTGTAGGTTGTTGGGTTTTAGGTTGTAGGTTTTAGGTTGTAGGTTTTAGGTTGTAGGTTGTAGGTCACATCGCCCACACTCCGAGCCCAAAGACCTCACTACCTCCCACCTCAAACCTTCCAACCTCCCCAAAGAGACCTCCTCACCTCCCACCTCAAAACCTCCAAACCTTCTCCCAAAGACCTTATCACCTCCCACCTCAAACCTCCAAACCTTCTCCCAAAGACCTTATCACCTCCCACCTCAAAACCTCCAAACCTTCTCCCAAAGACCTTATCACCTCCCACCTCAAACCTCCAAACCTCCTCCCAAAGACCTCTCACCTCCCACCTCAAACCTCCAAACCTCCTCCCAAAGACCTCTCACCTCCAACCATAAAACCTTCCAACCTCCCCAAAGAGACCTCCCACCTCCCACCTCAAACCTCCAAACCTTATAAACTATGGACGACAAACAGACATTGCAGAAGCAGTTGCTCCAGATGCAGAAAATGGCATCGCTCGGCATGATAAGCGCGGGCATAGCGCACGAAATACAGAACCCGTTGAACTTCGTCATCAACTTCTCGAAGCTCTCGGGCAAGCTGCTGGCGGACCTGAGGGACATCGTCGGTGAGGTGAAGGACCAGCTCGACGAGGACGCTGCCGACGACATACAGGACATAACGGACGACCTCGCCATCAACGTGCGGAAGATACAGGAGCACGGGGAGCGTGCCATCAGCATCATACAGGGCATACTACTTATCTCAAGGGGTAAGGAAAACGAGCATCTTCCTACGGACATACCGCACCTTGTGCACGAATATGTATGGCTGTCATACCATGCCAAGCGCGCTAACGACAAGACGTTCAACGTGTCTATCAAGGAGGACTACCAGCCGGATATGCCACAATGCATGGTGATACCGCAGGACTTGTCGCGCGCCGTCATCAATGTGATGAACAATGCCTGCTATGCCGTGAAGCAGAAGGCCACGGATATGCAGGCAAAGGGGCAGGAGGACTATGTGCCGACCATAGAGGTGGAGGTGAAGGTAAAGGACGGCAGGCTCGTCATCGCCATCGCCGACAACGGTACGGGAATGCCCTCCGAGGTGCGCGAGAAGCTCTTCCGGCAGACCATAACGACAAAGCCCGTTGGCGAAGGCACGGGGCTGGGGATGCAGATAACGCACGAGATAATAACAAAGAACCACAAGGGAGAGATAAATATAGAGTCGGAGGTGGGGCAGGGGACTACCGTAACCTTCTCCATACCTGTGTGACAGAATCGGAAAACCATTTGGAAATGAACATGAAGAACCTACTTCTCTGTCTCATCATGCTGCTTACTACGCTCTACGTTGCCGCCCAGGAGGCGGAGGACGGAGTGCAGCAGCGTTACGACAGGGCATACGCGGAATACAGAAACGGGCTGTTCGACATCAGTGAGCGGCACACCATGCAGCTTCTTCCCGAAACAGACGGGATGCTGAAGAAGAGTGCCTTCAGACTCCTCGCGCTCTGCCGCTTGGAGAAGGGAGACCTCGAAGGAGCGCGGAAGTTCGTGGACGAGCTGCTGAAATATGATCCGTACTTTACTCCTTCCCTTGGAGACCCACGGCGTTTCGTGGACCTTATAGAGGAGAAGAAGCAGGAAGAGATGGGCATTACCACCGCCTCAAAGCAGAAAGAGACCATTGACGAGGCCCCCGTGCCCGTGACATTGATAACCGAGGAGATGATACGCCGCAGCGGAGCGAGCACCATACAGGAGCTGCTCTGCCTCTACGTGCCGGGTATGACGGTGGTTGACGGCATGGAACCGAACGTCGCCATGCACGGCGTTTACTCCCTTTCGCAGGAGAAAATACTCTTCCTGCTCGACGGACACCGCCTAAACAGCTATTCCACCAATGCCGAAGCCCCCGACTACCGCACCTCCCTCGACAAGGTGCAGCACATAGAGGTGCTGCGCGGACCAGCCTCCTCGCTGTACGGCAACATAGCCCTCACGGCGGTGGTGAACATCATCACCCGCAAAGGGGCGTCGGTCAACGGCGGCAGGGTCAGCGGCACCGTCGGCACGCAGAACACATTGGGCGGCTCCCTGCTGCTGGGAGGAGGCAACAATGTGGTTGACATCATGGCGTGGGGAAGCCTCTTTTCCTCCGATGGTTTTAAGCATGAGGTGCGGAACTCATTGGGAGGGACAACCACGCTCTATGCCCATGGCTTCCGTGACCGCCCCTCTTACGATGTGGGACTGAAGGGGCACTGGCGTGACTTCACCATAACGTTGACATCGCAGCGTTCAAAAGAAGTGCCATACGTCAACATATTGCAGACGTCAGCCTCGCAGTATATACGCCACGAAGACCGCGGAAGCGGAACTTTGGATGCGGTGTTGTATCCGAGCCACGATGTGTTTGACGCTTGGCAGAACTTCAGCTACGACCGTTACCCCGAGGTGGATGGCGACAAGCCTGGCGTGTCGCGCGGCAACCACAACGTCACCATAGACTATTCACACTCCTTTGGCAATGTTGACGTGCAGGCATCGGCGTTCCTTTCGGTAGAGACGACAAACATATACAATGCCTTTGGTGACTCTGTGGATACCAATCTCGCCGGCATATTACTCGAAATGATAGGCAAGGGTGGAGTCTTCAAACCGTGGACGAGTGGTTCTTTTATGAAGATAAACTGGGAGAACAACACTATTGGCGGACAGGTTCACGCCATGACAAACTATAATTTCCTTGGCAACGGCTCGCTCCTCTGCGGCATACAGTACGAGCACTTCTCGCTCACCAGTGGCACGCTGCGCGTTGGAGGCAACTACAGTGCGTCGGAGGTGTATTCCTCTGACTCTATTTTTAGTAGCGGCAGCGAGAATTCTTATTCCGCCTATGTGCAGTTAAAGCACTATTTTACGCCGCGCATCATCCTTAATGCCGGACTAAGGTATGACCACAAGGCTCGTTTCTCTGGTAACTCGCTTGACCACCTCTCGCCGCGCCTGTCGTTGATATACAAACTCTCGCCACGCATCTCCACGCGTCTGTCCTACAATTACAGCTTCGTCGATGCGCCATACCTGTACCGCTCCAGCCTGCTGCCCACCTTCACGGGCGGCGCTGACCTGCGTCCAGAGAAGATGAACGGCTACCAGTTCGGCGCTACATACCACAGACCGGGGTCGCGCTTCACGGCGGACATGAGCGGTTTCTATAATATATTGAAAGACATCGTAATGCTCGACATTACAATGCCCGAGGACTACATCTTTGTCAACGCCGCCACCATACACCAACTTGGCATCGAAGGCACCGCCTACTATGCCGCGCCACGGTTTATGTTCAGTGCCAACGCCACGTGGCAGCGTGTGGTGAAAGACGAATACATGACGGGCAACAGTACCGCCGACGGCGAGCCACAGCAGAACTATATGCTCCACAACGGCAATACCATGGGCACCCCAGCGTTTATCTCTAACATCATGCTCGCCTGCTGCCCATACGCCGGTACGGGAAGAGGCTTCCTTCGCGGCGGAGCACTGTGGCTAAGAGGTATCGTCAGCGTACAGACCAAGACTTGGTACCGCGACATCGACATGCTGTCCTCATACGCATTGGTGAGGGAGTGCAGCCAGCTCTGCGAGGTGAAGCCCCAGTGCACCGTAAATCTTGGCGTGGCATACGAGTGGAAACACCTCGATATTGACATCAGTCTCAAGAACATCACCAACAACCAGTACCGCATAGGCTCCGCCCTCATGTTCGGCGTGCCGCGCCAGGGCAGGCAGTTCCTTGCCAAGGCAACACTGAAATTCTGAGCCATAACAGGCTGACAACAATATCATACCACTCGCTCGGCTCTGCCGCTTGCCTTGGCAAGCCCCCCTCCTCCCCTCGGGGAGGCTGGGAGGGGGCACTAAACCACCAAACAACTAAACCACCAAACCACTAAACAACTAAACAACTAAACAACCATTATGACTATAACACAATACACCGCCGATGCCATAGCCCTGCTGAAACAACTCATAGCCGTGCCATCGGTAAGCCGTAGTGAGAAGGACGCCGCTGACGTGATGCAACGCGCCATGGAGTCCTACGGCTTCACCCCCAGCAGGGAAGGAAACAACCTATGGGTCATGTCAGAGCGGTGGGATAACAACCGTCCCACGCTGCTGCTCAACGCCCATATAGACACCGTGAAGCCCGTAGCCACATGGTCGCGCGACCCCTTCACGCCAACGATAGAAGGCGACCGCCTGTATGGTCTTGGCTCAAACGACTGCGGAGGCGGATTGGTGGCGTTGCTTCAAGTGTTCAGAGCACTCGTCTCCGCAGCAAAAGACAACGTCCCCCCTGCCCAAGAGAGTTGGAGGAACGTCAACCTGATATACCTCGCCTCCTGCGAGGAAGAGGTAAGCGGAGCGGGAGGAATACGTGCCGTATTGCCACTGCTACCCAAGATAGACGTGGCGATAGTAGGGGAGCCAACGGGTATGCAACCTGCCATAGCAGAGAGAGGACTTATGGTAATCGACGGTGTGGCATACGGCAAGTCCGGACACGCCGCCCGCAATGAAGGCGTCAATGCCATTTACGAAGCCCTTGACGACCTGCTCTTCGTGCGCGACCACCGTTTTGAGAAGGTGTCCCCCCTGCTCGGCCCGACAAAAATGCAGTGCACTGTAGTTAATAGCGGTACGCAACATAATGTGGTGCCAGATGAATGTCGTTTCATCATTGACGTGCGTACCAACGAATACTACACCAACGAAGAGGTGTTCGCCTTCCTGCAGAGCCGTATGAGAAGCCAGCTGATGGCGCGCTCCTTCCATCTTCACTCCTCCTCCATCCCCCTTGAGCACCCCCTCGTGCAGCGTTGCGTAGCAATGGGAATGACCCCATTCGGTTCACCGACCCTGTCAGACCAGGCACTCATGCGCTTCCCCTCCTTCAAGCTGGGGCCAGGCGAAAGCTCACGCTCTCACAGCGCCGATGAGTTCGTGTGTCTTTCGGAGATAGAAAACGCCATATCCACATACCTGAAGCTGCTGGCGTGACGG
>JALFOF010000085.1 GCA_022773825.1 Prevotella sp. | reverse complement strand
TCGTGCCCCACACAACCCTCCGCCCCTGTAAGGGGCTTATAACAACCATCGCCGTTGTGTGTGCCCACGTTGTGGACGTGATTTGATTATGAGCCCCTTACAGGGGCGTGGAGGATGGTGCGTCTGTTATACAGGGGCAAGCCCCTGCCCTGTAATATGTGCCCGCCTTCGGGGGCATTGGGCTGCCCCATCGTATTGCATATTGCTATGCTATCTTTGTGCAATCGCTATGCTTTCACGTTGCAATCGCTATGCTTTTACGCTGCCACCGCTATGCGATTGCAATATGATTGCTGGTTAAAAAATATTAATAATACAAGGCGTATTGGGCGAAATAGGCGTATTTTTATTACCTTTGCTTGACAATACGTGTGGAAAAGCGTAAAAAACAGATAGCCAAATGGTCACAGATACTATCATATCAGCACTAACCAATCTTTTTGCTTTGTTTTGCTCGCGTGGCGGAGTGGACAAGAAGGTCTCGGCAAAGATGCTTGAGAACTATCTCGGGACACATTTTGGAATACGTAACAGAGAACAGTATGTAAAGCTATATCAGGACCTTAGGGAGTTTTACGAGGAGATGCCCGAGCTGGACACCGAAGCCATAGTGGACGGGATATGCACCGGTTTGAAGTCTGAAATCAGGATGGAAGAGGGCGCCATGGTGCTGCTGAGGTTGATGGAGTTCTGCGCGAAGACCCCTGAGAGCTTCAATGTGGAGGACCCTATCTTTACGCGAACCGCGCACAAGCTGGGCGTATCGAAGCAGACGTGCGCCGCCTTTGCGGACTTTGTGCTTGGCTATGAGACACGCGATGTGAAGCTATGCCGCTTTGAGGGCTTCAAGGCTCCTGTAAAGACGCTGTGGATAAGGAAGGCAAACCTCATGGTGTTCTCGTACGATGGCAGCGACATCAGGAATGTGCTGTTTAACGATGTGCCCATTGTAAAAGGGATGTACCAAGTGTGGGACACCAGCGGGGTGCTGAAGCACAGGCTCGGGAAGCCAGTGTATTACTCCATGGTGATGGCGCACTACCACGCCATGAGCAAAAAAGGAGGGATATTTTTCTCGGGCAGGGACATAAACTTTTGTTACCCTGGAAGCAACAATGGCATCCACAATTTCTCCTTCGATATGCACGACGGGGAGCTGATAGCGATAATGGGCGGCAGCGGTTCGGGAAAGACAACGCTGATATCCATACTCAACGGCAGCATAGTGCCGCAGCAGGGGAGCATCACCATCAACGGCCACGGGATAGAAACGCCGGAGGCAAAGGCCCTGATAGGTTTCGTGCCGCAGGACGACCTGCTGATAGAGGAACTGACAGTCTATCAGAACCTCTACTACACGGCGAAGCTGTGCTTCGACGGCATGGCGGAAGAAGAGGTTGACAGGAGGGTGACGGCGACGCTGAAAGACCTCGGACTCTATCAAGTGAGAGACTTAAAAGTGGGGTCGCCCATTAAGAAGATAATATCCGGAGGACAGCGCAAGAGGCTGAACATAGCGCTGGAACTGCTGCGGGAGCCTGCGGTGCTGTTCCTTGACGAGCCTACGTCAGGCCTGTCATCGGCAGATACGGAGAACGTTATATCGCTGCTGAAAGAGCAAACGTCGCGTGGAAAGCTGATAGTGACGAACATACACCAGCCCTCTTCCGACGTGTATAAGCTGTTTGACCGCCTGTGGTTGCTCGACAAGGGCGGCTATCCCGTGTATGACGGCAACCCGATAGAGGCGATAACATACTTCAAGACGGCGGCGAACTATGCCGATGCCGATGCCAGCACGTGCCCCGTATGCGGCAATGTGAACCCGGAGGTGGTGCTGAACATCATAGAGGAGAAAGCGCTTGACAGCAAGGGACAGGTGTCGCCGGAACGTAAGGTGTCGCCAGAGAGATGGCACCAGATGTACCTCGACGGCAGGGGAGAGATGCCAGAGACGGCGAAGACGGACATACCACGGACGGAACAGAGGAAGCCGGGCGCATTGAAGCAGTGGTGGATATTCGTGAAGCGCAACGTGATGACGAAGGTGACTAATGCGCAGTACCTCGCTATAACACTGCTTGAAGCACCCTTGTTGGCACTGGTGTGCGCACTGTTGACGCGTTACACGCCTCCCGAGGGGGAATATTCGGTGATGGACAACAAGAACCTCGTGTCTTATCTCTTCATGGCGGTGATAGTGGCAACCTTCGTTGGCATGAGCGGCTCGGCGGAGGAGATAATAAAAGACAGGGCATTGCTGAAGCGAGAGAAGTTCCTAAGACTGTCATACCATAGTTATATATGGTCCAAGGTGGCACTGATGGCACTCGTTTCACTCATGCAGACGCTGCTGTTCATACTGGTAGGCAACAGCATAATGGGCATATCAGGCCAGTTGGCGGTATGGTGGGCGATACTGTTTGCCACTGCCGTGCTGGCAAACCTCACGGGATTGCTGCTCTCGCAGTGCCTCAGCTCCGTGGTGGCGATATACATCACGATACCGATATTGCTCATACCGCAGATACTGCTGTGCGGATTGGTGGTGAGTTTCAGCGACCTTACGCCACGGAGCACCACGGGTAACGTGCCCGCAGTGGGCAATGTGATACCGTCAAGGTGGGCTTACGAGGCATTGGCGGTGGAGAACTATGTGGGCAACGATTACGAAAGGGACTTCTTTGACCTCGATAAAGTGAAGTATGAGGCAGGGTATTACCGCCACGGATTTATCTACACGCTACAGTCTGCCAACGAGACAATGGACGCGGAGCGCTCGAGGGGCGAGACGGTCAACCCCAAACACCTGCTGTTGTTGAAGACAGAGCTGCCGCATCTGGCACAGGTGTGCGGCATGGAGCAATATAACGGCAAGTACGACAGCCAGTCATTGCGAGACTACCTAAATGAGGCAGAGCAGAAAATGATAAGCAAAGGCAACGCCGCCACACTGGCTGCCGACCGCCTGATGCAGGAAAAGGTGGAGGAGATGGGAAAAGAAGGGCTGCTGAAACTGAAGAAATCCAGCTTCAACCTGCAACTGGAAGCACAGTTAGCCGGGCATGATGCCAAGCAGTTGTGCGAGGTGGTGAACGGCAATATAGTGCCGAGGGCAGGATTTGTTTACCTTACCCCCAGAAGCACCAATGCCGGCGCACCCTTCTATAGCAGCGAGAAACGCATTGGAAGCATCTCCGTGCCGACGCTATGGTTTAACATCGGGGTGATGATAATAATGTGCATAGTGGCGGTAATGATGCTGATAACGGACGTACCGGGCAGATATATGCGCAAATAACGATAGAAATATACGTATAATTATTAATAACAAACAAAACAAAGATTGAATTATGAAAAAACTTTCATTCCTCGCAGCTGCCGTTGCAGCGCTGGTTTTGGCTTCCTGCGGAGGCAAGAAGACAGAGGCTAACCAAGACACTCAGGACACAGTGTCTTTCGAACAGTCACAGATTGAGCAGAAAATAATGCTCGAACTCGACTCTGTAGCCAATATCTGGAACACTCTCGCACCAGTGGAAGGTGTGTTTGCTAACGGAAAAATCCAGCTTTCAGAGGAGGAACAGAAGGCAAAGCCCGACTACCTCTATGACGTTAAGAACATCAACGAGCTGTCATTGCTCTCACAGAAGTACCGCGCACTGGGTATTCTTGCTGTGGATGCCAAGGTGGCAGAGCTGTACAAGATGGACGTTGACGCATATTCCGCTGCGATGACGAAGATTGCTACTGACATTAACGACCCTGCTGTCAAGTACGATAAGGACTATAGCGCGGAGGATATGAAAGCGTTCTACGAGGCAGAGAAGAGCAATGGCCGCCTGAACTTCTTCTGGGAGTGCTCCGCGGCAGCTATCATTGAGAACCTATACGTGCTCTCTCAGAACGTGGAGAAGTTCCTTCCTGCTTTCGATGACAAGTCTGCGTCTGACTTTACATACCACATCGCACTGCTGAAGCTCTCTCTTGACGACCTCGCCGCATACGATGCTAACATCAAGGAGCTCGCTGACATACTCGCACCGCTGAACGAACTCAA
The DNA here is from genome assembly GCA_022773825.1 of Prevotella sp. Classification (GTDB taxonomy): domain Bacteria; phylum Bacteroidota; class Bacteroidia; order Bacteroidales; family Bacteroidaceae; genus Prevotella. Next base: position 3,251 of record JALFOF010000085.1, on the reverse strand, counting down.
CGCTATCAACGTGGAGCAGCTCAAGGAGCAGGTGGCAAAGATGAAGCCACAGATAGAGACCGCACGTGCGCAGATGCTGAAGTAAGTTAGTGGTTTTGTGGTTTAGTTATTTAGTTGTTTGGTTATTTGGCTGTTGCTTAGCAAGCGGCAGAGCCGAACGGTATGGTGATGTTTGTCCATTCCTATGCAAACAACCAAACAACCAAATAACTAAACCACAAAACAACCAAACAACTAACACCTAAACAACCAAACAACTATTCATAAGCCACTCCCTGTCCTCCTCGTCATCCAATAGAGGTAGCAGCGCCTCCGCCACCTTCTTGTGGTAGCTGCGCAGCCATATTGTCTCCTCTTCGGTCATCATCTCCCATACTATCGGCGTGGTATCAATTGGGCATAGCGTGAGATACTCCATGCGAAGGAACCTCCCGAAAGGCGTTTCGCAGCTGGGAACGACGAGCATAGTGTTCTCCGTGCGGATGCCGAACTGTCCTTCTACGTAGAGACCAGGCTCGTCTGTCACCGTCATGCCTGCGTGCAGTGGGGCAGAATTCCAATCCATGCGGATGGAATGGGGACCCTCATGCACCGCGAGATGTGCGCCAACGCCGTGTCCTGTGCCGTGGAGATAGTTCATACCCTCACGCCATACCACGCTGCGTGCTACGGCATCTATCTGTGTTCCCGTGGTACCATCAGGGAATTGCAGCGTGGCAAGGGCTATATGAGCTTTAAGTACCAGCGTGTAAGCCTTGCGCATATAGTCCGTCAGCGGTCCGAGAGCTATTGTTCTCGTAATATCTGTAGTGCCATCGGCATACTGTGCGCCGCTGTCTATTAGTATCAAACCCTCGGATTTCAACGCTGCGTCGCTCTCGGCGGTGGCGGAATAGTGCACTATCGCACCATGTTCATTATATCCCGCGATAGTGCTGAATGACGGTTCTTCGTACATTGGGTGCACGGCGCGTATCTCCTCCAGCTTCTTGCTGATGCTTATCTCCGTCTGACCTCCTGCCTCCACTGCCGGTTTCAGCCAGCGAAGGAACTTCACCATCGCCACTCCGTCGCGCAGCATGGCCTGCTTCATGCCATCAATTTCTGCGCTGTTTTTCACCGCCTTCATGCTAATGATAGGCGATGGCGTATCGACAGCCCGCTTAGCGATGATGTCGTAGAGCGAGAAACAGGTGTTCTTGCTGTCGCATAGTATCTTTTCCTCTTGGCGATTGTGCAGGAAATCGGCGAAACTGTCGTAGGGATGTATGCTCACCCCCGCTTCTCGCATCTGGCTAATGGCATCCGCCGTCATACCAGCCTCGTTGGCAAAGAGGCACACCTCGCTGTCGCTGATATAAAGGAAAGACACGAATATAGGCGTATATGCCACGTCACAACCGCGTAAGTTCATAGTCCATGCAATGCTCATAAGGTCTGTTGTAACGTGCGCCAGACAGCCCATAGCCCGTATTTCTTTCCTTATTCTTGCAATTTTGCTGCCCACGCTCTCTCCGGCAAACGCCAGAGGCTGTGTGCGTATCGGACCGTTAGGAATGGCAGGACGGTCTTTCCACAGCATGCGCATGGCGTCATAGTTAGTGCGCACCGTGATGCCTCCGAGCCTACGCAGCTCCCTTTGCATCGTCGTGACCATGTCATAACTCATCGTCATGCCATCCACAGCGACGTAAGTGCCGCCGTATGCCGCGAGCTTCTGGCTCACCCACTGCATGACTGTGGGCGTGTCAGCAAGCCCCTGCCTCATAAGTTTGAAGCCAGAGCCCTCCAATTGCCGCGCCGCCTGTATGAAATAACGTGAATCAGTCCATAAAGCAGCCTCCGTAAGCGTAATGACAGCGGTACCGGCAGAGCCAGTGAAGCCGCTAATCCACTGCCTCGACTGCCAGTGGCGCGCGGGATATTCGCTGTTGTGCGGGTCGGTGCTGGGGATGATGATAACGTCTATGCTCTCAGCTCGCATCTCGTGGCGTAGATGTTCCAAACGTGTTACAATAATGTTCATAATGAGGTGATTTTGTAAAATAGACTTTGCAAAGTTAGTCTAATTTCGGTGTAGAGACAAAAGAAAAGCGAAATAATTTCGCCAATAGCATTTTTTTTACTAATTTTGCAGTAACAATATCACATATAAGGATAATAATACACTTAATCAATTATTAGAATTATGGCATTTTTGACAAACGAAAAACTCGTTATCGTTGGAGCTGGTGGTATGATTGGCTCAAACATGGTTCAGTCAGCATTGATGCTTGGCCTTACTCCAAACATCTGTCTTTATGATATCTTCGAGCCAGGCGTACACGGTGTAGCAGATGAGATGGCTCACTGCGCATTCCCTGGTGCAAGCATCACATGGACCGTTGATCCAAAGGAAGCTTTCACTGGTGCCAAGTACATCATCTCTTCAGGCGGCGCTCCACGTAAGGAAGGTATGACTCGTGAGGACCTCCTCAAGGGCAACTGTCAGATAGCCGCTCAGTTTGGCGACTTTATCAAGGAATATTGCCCTGATGTAAAGCATGTAGTAGTAATCTTCAACCCTGCTGACGTGACAGCTCTTACGGCTCTTATCCACTCAGGTCTGAAGCCAAACCAGATGACATCACTCGCTGCCCTCGACTCTACCCGTCTGCAGCAGCAGTTGGCAATGGAATTCGGCGTACAGCAGGACAAGGTGACTGGCGCACATACTTACGGTGGTCACGGTGAGCAGATGGCTGTATTCGCCTCTCAGGTGAAGGTAGATGGCAAGCCTCTCTCAGAGCTCCCTCTCTCTGCCGACCGTTGGGAAGAAATCAAGCACAACACCATTCAGGGTGGTTCGAACATCATCAAGCTCCGCGGCCGCTCTTCATTCCAGAGCCCTGCATACCAGGCTGTGAAGATGATAGAGGCTGCTATGGGTGGCGACAAGTTCACTCTCCCTGCAGGTTGCTATGTAAACTGCGACAAGTGCGGTTATAAGAACGTTATGATGGCTATGCCTTCTACAATTGACGCCAATGGCGTAAGCTTCACAAAGCCAGAGGGTACAGCAGAGGAGATGGCTGCTCTGAATTCTTCATACGAGCATCTTCAGAAGATGCGCGACGAGATTATCTCTCTCGGCATCATCCCAGAGGTAGCAGAGTGGAAGACTCTTAATCCGAACCTCTAAGAGAAAAACTCTTACGTTATCCAACCAACAACAAGCCGCACCGAGGTAGCAATACTCCAGTGCGGCTTTT
>JALFOF010000078.1 GCA_022773825.1 Prevotella sp. | reverse complement strand
TTTTCCTTAACTATCGCAAACAAATTCTCGCCGCAGTGGCTGTAGTGGTAATTGCCATAGCAGGCTTCGTGGCTTACACTTCCTTCTTTGCCGGACCACGCGAGGAGAAGGCTTCCACGGCTCTCGCAAAGGCGCAGGAGGCTTTCGGCATGGGAGACTACCAGAAAGCTCTCAACGGTGACAAGACGCAGGAGGGCTTCCTCACCGTGGCCGACAACTACAGCGGCACCGATGCAGCCAACCTCGCGGAGCTGTACGCTGGACTGTGCTACGCCAACCTCGGCAAATGGCAGGAGGCGGTGAAGTACCTCGACAACTTCTCTGCGCAGGATGACGCCATGATAAGCCCCGCGGCAACAGCTGCCCTGGGCAACGCACTGGCTCACACTGGTGACATTGACAAGGCTATAAGCATGCTGAAGAAAGCGGCTAAGATGGCGGACGCTGAGGCAGAAGAGGGTGTCAACAACAGCATCACACCCACTTTCCTCATACAAGCAGCACGACTACTTGAAAGTCAGGGCAAGACAGAGGAGGCGCTCAGCATATACAAGGACATAAAGGAGAAGTATGTCAACAGCGCTGCTGCGCAGGACATAGACAAATACATAGAACGCACAACGAAGTAAAAACAGCGCAAGAGGTGAAGAAGAACATCTGCTACATAGCGATACTGATGGTGCTGACGGCTCTTTCACTTGCTGCCTGCAAGGGAGAGAAGAAGAATACGGAGGACATCATAGTGGAGAAGGTGGTGCCCAAGCCGCAAAACAAGCCGGAACGCATGGAGAAAGATGAGCGCGACGGCTCTGTAACGTGGATTGGAGGGGCGCAATATTCATACAACATAGTGCGCGAAGCCAGCGATTCCCTCGCTATCGTGGAGAACCACGATAGGAAATACTACGACAACACCATACAGCTGTCAGTGTTTCGCACCGACGGCACGACGTTCTTCAAGAAGACTTTCACCAAGGCCAACTTCGCGCCAGCCCTCCCCCCGCAGTCAAAAGAACACGGAGTGCTGCTTGGCATGAGCCTCAACAAGGCAGAAGGCAACAACCTGCGCTTCATCGTCAGCGTGGGTTCGCCCGACGACAGCAACGAGGAGTTCTACTATGTAGTAATGAAACTAAGCAACTTCGGAGCCACAAGCCTTGAGAAATACGATGGCATAGAGGCGGAATAAAGCCGACTTCCCTACCATATACCGTCCATACGGCGACAAAAACCATAAAACACCAAAACCATAAACCAACAACCAACATCACGAGAGGGGTTCCTTCATCACTTTACCGATGAGGAAGCCCTCTTTTTTTGCGGCATCACATAGCTGCCCCATAAAGTAGAACGCTATGCTGCCAACAAAGGAGCACGGCAGTTCCGGGCGGTGATAGTGGGCGACATTACGCCTGAAAAAAAGGCGGAAGCAGTCTGTCACCATCTCTTCCACCCACACCTCACCGAGCTGTCGCTTGATGAACGGGGCAAGAGAAGCAAGGAAACGGTTGGGCATAGGCTCGCGGTAAACGCGCTGTATGACGTCCGCCAGCGTCAGTCCCGTCTCCTCCTCAAAGGTCTTCACCATGTCCTCGTGTCCTCCTTTATATAATAGGTTGACGAAAGTCCTGCCAATTACCGCCCCACTGCCTTCGTCACCGAGGATATACCCCATGGGCGAGACGTTGTGAACGATGCGCTCACCATCGTAAAGGCAGGAGTTAGCCCCCGTACCGAGTATGCAGGCTATGCCCTCACTGCTGCCAAGCAACGCCCTCGCGGCACCGAGGATGTCGCTGCCCACCTCCACTTCCGCCGCCGAGGGGAAGGCATCACGCAGTATGGCTCGCAGCAAAGGCGACTTCTCCGCCGTGCATCCCGCACCGTAGAAGTGTATGTTGCTCATCGTGGCGGCATCAGGAAAGCCCTCCTGTCCCAACAGCTCCACGGTAACGATGCGACGCATCTCCTCCGCCGTCTGATGAAAAGGGTTCAGTCCTTGAGTGTGAAACAGCCGCTTGCCGCCGCCCTGTTCCACCATCCATGTTGTCTTAGTACTTCCGCTGTCTGCTGTAAGTGTCATATAAACGATAAAGGTTGTATTTCGCATTGCAAAAATACAACCTTTATTTTGAATACACAAACATTTACGAGGTTTTGTGGAGTTAGAGGGGGAGTTAGTGGGAGTTAACTCCAGCTAACTCCAGATTAGCAAAGCTCCTGCACTCCGATAGCAATAAACATCGCGAGGAGCAATGTCACCAAGAGGATTATCCTCACCCTGTGGTACGTTCTCTGAATTTTCAAAGCCTTTTTCTCGTCCATAGTCATCATGTCTTTTACTGTTTTCTTCTGTTGCAAAGATACGATGACTTTGTTACGTAAACGTTACGACGCTGCTAAGAAAATGTTTCAACACCTCAATGTGAACACTATTGTCAGTCCACCGCCCGGTGTCATCTCAGCCCTCGCCGTGCCATGGTGCGTCACTGCAGCGTTCTTCACTATCGCCAGCCCCAGTCCCGTGCCGCCGAGCTTACGCGACCGCCCTTTGTCCACCCTGTAAAAGCGTTCAAAGATGCGTCCGAGGTGTTGCGGCTCCACCCCCTGACCGTTGTCACTCACGGTGAATTCATAAAACTGCTCTTTGTCACTGTCAAGCGTCTTGCTCGTTATATCCAGTCTGTCTGCCCCCTGTGCGTATGCAATGGCATTATCCACGAGGTTGCGGAAGAGGCTGTATATCAAACTATGGTCGCCCGGCACGAGCAGTGGCTCAGGCACATCAACATGGGCGGCAATGCCTCTCTCAGCCAATTGCAGCGCGGTGTCCTCCAGCACGCTGTCTATCACCCCTTTCACATCAACGATAGTATCCCTCTGTTGCCTCTGCGGCATCCCTTCTTTCTCATCCAGTTTCGTCAGGGTTGCCATGTCCATCAGCAGTTTCGACATCCTTTCGCTCTGCGCGTAGCATCGTTCAAGGAAGTGCTGCCGTTTCTCCTGCGGCATATCGGGGTTGGCGAGTATGCTCTCAAGGTATCCGTGTATGCTGGCGGTAGGTGTCTTCAGCTCGTGCGCCGCGTTCTGCGTCAGTTGCCGTTTTATGCGTATGCGTTCCTCTTCCGAGTGGCGTAGCCTCCAGTACAGCGTTATAATGGTGTGCGATATGTCGCCCAATTCATCATCGGGCAGCTGCCTCTCCAACTCGTGGTCAAGGGTGTCGCCCTGCTCCGCCTTTACTGCAAACTCGCGCAGGTAGCGTATGTGGCGACCTATGCGTGAGGTGTTGTAGTACAAAACCAATCCAAGCAGTATGGTTAACGCCACGGTGAAATAAATATACGTGTTGTCTGCCTGCAAGGAGCGCGTTATATCTGCTGAGTAAGGCACCGCAGAGCGTATTATGATGTCGCCCACATGACTCACCTTGTCGGGCATATAAGTAGCGGAATAGAAATACGTGACGTGCGTATATACTGATGCTCGCTTTATGTCATAGCCGTTGCCGTGCCTCAGCGCCTCCTGTATCTCCTCACGCTTCAGGTGGTTTCCCATCTTCGCCACGTCCCTCTGCTGGCTGTCGAGTATCACCTTTCCGTTAGTGTCGATTATGGTCATGCGCAGTCCCCTCATGTTTCTCTGCTTCATGTAGCGCATGAAAGCGGTGGGACTCGTTATGGAGTCGCCCAGTGCCTGCAGCATCTCGTAGTTGTACATCTGCAACCTTGAGTGCATTATGTCTATCTTGTATTCCTTCTCCCGTTTGAACTGGTACGCCCCAAAGCATACGGCGAAGATTACGAAGATGCCGCCGATGCTGAAGAGCAGGTTGCTCTGGAAGGACTTACTCTTCAAACGTGTAGCCATATCCGAAACGTGTCTTTATCTGTTTGCCATACCTCCCTATCTTCTTCCTAAGCCGTGTGATGTTCACGTCCACCGTTCTGTCGAGCACATAGGTGTCACTCGGCCAGCAACGCTTCAGCAGCTCCTCACGGGCGAACACCTTATTAGGCTTCCGCAAGAAAAGCAGCAGCAACTCCAGCTCCAGCTTTGTCAGCGCCACCTTCTCGCCATCCAGCATCACTGTCTTAGAAGATGTATTCACCTGCAACGTCTGGTATGCCACCACCTCCGCCTTGTCCTCACGCTCTTCCTCTCCCCTATTCTTTTCGCCACACGTCCTTCGCAGCACCGCCGCCACCCTTGCCTTCAGCTCTTTCACGCTGATAGGCTTGGCAATATAGTCGTCCGCGCCGATGTTCAGCCCCTTAACGGTGCTGTC
>JALFOF010000008.1 GCA_022773825.1 Prevotella sp. | reverse complement strand
GAGGCATCCTGCGCCACAGATGGCGGAAGAATTACAGCCTGATACCCTCAACGCTGAACCGCTTTCGTAGAACGGTGCGAAGCAGGTGTGTATGCTCTCGCCCGTGTATTCCTGCGTTATCTGCACCTCCAGCATCATCTTTGTCTTCTTCATGGCGAAGAAAAGTGGTGACAGTGGCTCGCGTGGCTGGAAGTCCACGGGACCGTTCTTTATCTGTATTATGACGTTATCGCGGAACTGTCCGTCCAGTGGCATGAACTCTTCGTAGGCCTGCGATGCCCTGTCCTTGCTCGAAGGGCTATACACAAAGGCGCGCCACATCACGATACCGCCGTATGGTTGCAGTGCGTCGGCAAGCATATTAGCGCCGTCGGCGTGCGTCCTGCCGTAGTCCATAGGCCCTGGTTCGCCCTCGGAGTTAGCCTTTACGAGGAAGCCTCCGAAGTCGGGTATCATGCCATAGATTTCCTTTACCTTACGTTTCCACCACGCCTGCACCGCTTTGTCGGCGGGGTCGGCAGTGGGCAGTCCGCCGAGGGCTTTGGGCGAGGCGAAGTTTACCGCCAGATATACGCGTATGCCGTGCTTGCGTAGCACGTCTGCAATGCGCTTTGTCTCCTTCAGCTTTGCCTTGGAGAGCATCAGTGGCTTGGCGTTGACGTTGTTGAGCACGGTGCCGTTGATGCCTATGGAGGCGTTGGCGCGCCCGTATTCCTCTACTATGGCGAGGTCTGCCACGCCATTAGGCTTCCAGAAGATGCTGCGCCCGGCATATCCGCGCTCCACCGTGCCATCGGGATTGTCCCAGTGGTTGAGCAGGCGCAGGGGGTAGGCGTCAGGCGATGGCTGTGCGGCAGGAGCGGCAGCCTGTGGCGAGCGCAGCCACAAGGCGTGCGCATCCTGCGCCTTGCACCATAGGGTGGCAAGGCATAAATATACAATTATGAAAAGCTTTTTTCGCATTTAGTTGTTTAGTGGTTTAGTTCTTGCTTTGCAAGCGTCACTGCGTGCCGAGCGGTTTGGTTGTTTAGTTCTTGCTTTGCAAGCGGCACTGCGTGCCGAGCGGTTTGGTGGTTTAAGTGGTTTGCTTGCAATGGCGTAGCGTTTGCGTGGTAATCTCTTAGCTATTGCGTTGTAAAAGCATAGCGATTACATTGCGAAAGCATAGCGATTGCAATCTGGCGGAAAACCGCCATGCACATTGGCTCGCCGCTGTTTTGTCGCTTGCCCGTCGGGGTGTGCGGTGAAGGGACTGTGCATTTACCTTATGGTAATCTCTTTTACGAATGGAGTGTCGAAGCCTTCCACGCGCACTATGAGGCGTGCCGTGCCGGGCGTGGGTGTGGATTGCAGTCTCACCAGTCCCTCGCCGAAGTAGGTGTTGAGGCTGGTAGTGCGCCAAGAGCCTTCGCGGCGCATATCTCCCGTCTCTACTCCGAGCAGGCGTATGGGGCCTTCCGTCTCCACAGAGAAGCGCCGTGGCTGCATCTGCTGTATGCGTCCCTCCTTGTCAACCAGTGTGAGGCGCACGTGCGAGAGCTGCGGCAGCGTGGGCTTCGCCTCGCTCATGTCGGCAGGGGTGGCGGCGAGGGTGGTGTAGTCGGCATCAAGACGCACGTCGGCCACGTCGCCGTGGTTCTCCAAGGAGTCGCGCATCACGGGTTGCCCGCCCTTGTAACCCACGGCAAGCACCTTGCCTTTGCGTGCCGGCAGATGCACCGTGATGCAGTTGTCAGGGTAATCCGCCGTCACGCGTGTCTTGAGAGGCAACTGCGGATTGCTCCATATAGGGAAGGAGAACTGCACGGAGTCGCAGGTGGTGTAGCATTTTATCTCCACGCAGCGGTCGTCTTTGTAGGGCAAATCCCACGTGTCAGCCATGGCAGGGTACTGCCAGTGGTCGGTACCCGCGGGCTGGTCGAAGCAGTTGTCGCGCACAAGGAGTTTCAGATAATCCTTCTCTGGCTGCCACGCCGGATGGTAGAAGGCGGCCTGCGGGCGTTCCTTCAAGGTCATGTCAAAGGGGCATGAGCACCAGCCCTTGGCGGGCCACGGCGAGGACTCGCCGAGATAGTCCACGCCAGCCCACACAAACGAGCCGGCGATGAAGTCGTTTTCCTCCACGAAGTGCCACGGATTGTGCTCCACAAAGTCACGGACGATGTCGCCACGCAAGCCGGAATAATACACAAACGCCTCCGATACCAGCATGATGCGCCCCGGATGGCGCTGGTGGTCCTCTATCATCCGTGGCTCAAGGTAATTATACCCCACGATGTCCGTGACCTCACCGAACTTGTCCTGAAATCCTTGCTGGCAGGCTACCATAGTGGGTCGGGTGGGGTCGATGCGCTTTACCACCGCGTTGAGCATACGGCTGCGCTCCACACCCTCGTCGCTGTCGAGCCAAGCCTCCGTCACCTCGTTGCCAATGCTCCACACTATCACCGAGGGGTGGTTGCGATCGCGCAGCACCATGTCGGTGATGTCCTGCACGGCGCACTGGTCGAAGAACGGTTCATAGTAGCCCGACTTCCATTTGTCGAAGGCTTCGTCGATGACAAGCAGTCCGAGCGTGTCGCAAATGGTGAGAAATTCGGGCGATGGAGGATTGTGTGAGCAGCGCACGGCGTTGCATCCTATCTCCTTCAGGGCGCGCAGTCGGCGTTCCCACACGCCGTCGGGCACTGCCACTCCGAGGCTTCCCACGTCTTGGTGCAGGCACATTCCACGCAGTTTCATACCCTTGCCGTTGAGGAAGAAGCCCTTGTCAGCGTCGAAACGTACATCACGGATGCCGAAAGGCGTGTCCACTTGGTCTATCACCTTGCCCTTGGCGTTGCGCAACTGCGTGCGCAGCGTATATAAATAAGGTGTGTCTGTTGACCAAAGGCGTGGGGCGGTGATGGTGGTTTGGTGGTTTAGTTCTTGCTGCGCAAGCGACCATAGGTCGAGCGGTTTAGTTGTTTGGTTGTTTGGTTGCTTGGCATTATTGAGTTCATAAGTCCAGGCACCAGTTTTTATCTTTGTTGTTTGGTTGTTTAGTTGCTTAGTTGTTTGCAATATGGTGTGCGTAACGGTGAATTTACCACCGCGGTCGGCAGCGGCGGTGTCTATTTCAGCTGTCACGCTCACCGTGGCGGTGCTCATATCGGGCGACAGAGAGGTCTTTATGGCTATGCCGTTGCTTTTGATATGCGTGGCGTTCACTGTCTTCAGCCACACGTGGCGGTATATTCCCGAGCCAGTGTACCAGCGCGATTGCTCCTCGCGGTTTACGTGTACCACAAGGCGGTTGGGCTTGCCGGCGTTGAGATAGGGCGTGATGTCGAACTCAAAGCCCGTGTATCCATACACGTGATGCCCCAGTCTGTTGCCGTTTATCCACACCGTGGCGCGGTGATACACGCCGTCGAACTGCACTATGCACTTGCCGTCCTTGTGCATCGCGCCCTTCGGCAGTGTGAAATCCTTTACATATACCCCCTGTCCGCCTGGCAGATAGCCTGCCGCTCCGCCCACTTTGGTATCGAATGGCAGCTCGCTGCTCCAGTCGTGGGGCACAAACACTGCCTTGAAGTCTGACGACAGCGTGCCGCCTGCGCCCTGAGAGTTAACCACTTGCAGGGTCTTCACCATGTCGGCGGAGTCCTTGCACAAGCGGAAACGCCATCCCTGGTCAAACGAAAGACGCTTCGCGCTGACCTGAAGAATGGCTAATGATAAGAGGGAAAGTAAGATGTAACGTTTCATAGTTACTCGTTTTTGTTATTTATTGCTCGTTGCGTAAAGCCCTATGCAGGCTCCTATGAAGCCTCCGCTCTTGTTTGTCGTGAGGTTTGTAGCATCCACTCCCCTCGCCGCCACTTGCCATGTGCCGCCTGGCAGGGCGTAGTAGAAGTCGTAAAGTCCGCCGTCGCCGCTGATTTTCAGTCGCAGGGGCTGCCGTGCCTCCTCGCCTTTCAGTATCACTGTTGACACCGCCACGGGCGTTTTCTCCATCCTTGTGAGCACCAGTGCCACGGAACCGTCCTTCAGTTTGGTCTTGCCGAAGGTGAAGTTGTATTCCTCGTTCTGCAAGAGGGCGAAGCCAGCGAGATGCTTTGGCGACGCGGGTGTGAAGTCGAGCTGCGTCTCCGCCGTGAAGGTGGTGTGCTGCTGCGGTGTGAAGAGAGCCGACAGACGCTCGCGCTGCGCTATGTTCACGGGCAGCGGCTTTATCTTTACCCCCTTGCCCGGGAGGCTGTAGAAGCCCGGCTGTGGGTTGCGCAGGGTGAGCCAGCGTGTGTGCAGCAAGCCGGAGTCGAAGTTGTCGGTGTACGAGAAGTTGCCCGTGCGGCAGGCAGTCTCAGGTGTTTGCGCCGCTATGGTGCCGCCTTTATAGTCCACCACGGTGGGTATCGCCTTGCCTTTCTCCAGTATCACGGGCCAGCCGTCTTTCCATGTCACGGGCAGCATATAGGTGTCGCGCCCCGTGTTGTAGTATATGTTCTTGTCATACGGACGGCAGGCGAGGAACACCGCCCACCAGTCACCCTTCGGCGTCTGCACGAGGTCGGCGTGACCTGCGCTCGACACGTAGTCGTCGCGCTGCGGGTCAAGTCCCGTGCGCTGCGTGAGGATGGGGTTACCCGAATATTCCTCGAAAGGTCCCATGGGGCTCTTCGAGCGCAGTATCACCTCGCTGTGCCACTCGCCCGTGCCCCCTTCGGCGCACATGAGGTAGTAGTACTTGCCCACCCGGAACAGGTGCGGGCCTTCAATCCATATCGGTTTCTCTTCAACGTGGGTGCCGCCGCGCAGTATCTCCACCTGCTCGCCGATGACGCTGTCGCCCTCCACGCTGAACCTGTGGCACATTATGCTGCGCTGTCCCTCGTAGTCGTGACCGCCAATAGGCTCATCGTTGTTCACTATGTAGCCCTTGCCGTCCTTGTCAAAGAAGAAAGACGGGTCTATGCCGCCCACCTTTTTTATATATATAGGGTCGCTCCAGCCCTTTTCGGGGTCCTTGCTCTTGACGTAGAAGTTGCCCGCCCCCACGTTTGTCGTTATCATGTAGAACGTCTTGTTCTTCTCGTTGTATGTTATTGCCGGCGCGTATATGCCGCCGCTGACGCGCTGCTGCCCGAGGGGCAGCTGGCTCTCGCGGTCCAGCACGTGGCCTAAGCTCTTCCAGTTCACGAGGTCCTTACTCTTATATATAGGTACTCCGGGGAAGAAGGAGAATGAAGAGTTCACCATATAGTACGTGTCACCCTTGCGGCAGATGGACGGGTCGGGGGCGAAACCGGCTATAATAGGGTTGAGGTATTGCCGCGCGGGGTCATAAGTCTTGTTGAAGCGCGCGTCGTCCCCTTTGTAGGAGAAATACGAAAAAGCAGCATCATTCTGTGCGTATGATGCCATTGCTGTCGCCGAGGCGAGCAGGAGGGATAGTATTTTCTTCATATTGTTTAGCGTATTCGTGAGTCTTCATAGTTGGTGTATCCGTGAACCTTCATGGAGTGGTAGTCTTCTCGGCGAGTTTAGCAAGCTCCCCGACAAGAAACCAACCGCTGTTGGCTTTCCTTACTGTCGGGGCTTACTAATCACCAGTTGCAATTTCAGCAACCATACTAACTAACTAATACTAACTACTAACTTTATCTAAAACCTGATGCAAAATTACTTCATTATCTGCGAAAAGGGTTTCTTTTTCGTACCATTTTCCTATATCCTTGTTTCAAGAGTGCATTTTTATGCCAACGTGTTACATCAGCGAAAGTATTTCGCACAAACCCGAAAATGCGTGTCACATATTAATTTTAATTTTGCAAGCGAAAGAAAACCGAAAATTAATTTAACATTCTATTTACCAAAACAATTTTTAAGTTATGAAACGAAAAAGATTACTAAACCTTGGAATGATGCTGGCCTGCGGACTCGGTCTGCAAGCTCAGACTCCCATCTTCCACGAAGGCTTTGACGCGCCGCAGTCAAAACAGCCTACGGACGTGGCGTGGTATGAGTTCATCAACACGCAGGAGGGTGACGAACGCATCATTAGTCCCTTCGAGCCTTACGCTGGCGAGGGATGCATGAACTTCTACAACTCTGCTATTGATACCAGCTGGTGGCGGCGTGCCGTGAAGTTCCGCAACCTCCCGTTGCAGGAAGGCAAGAGCTACCGCCTCACTTACTACTTCAGGGGTCAGAACACATGGAACATTGACGGTGTTAACGAAAACAAGAGTAAGATGAGCGTGGCACTGATGCAGGGTGGCGAGGATGCTGACATACCTCTGCTCGACGCTAACGGCAACGAGTTCAGGTATGAGGTTTCATATTTCAACCCGCAGAAGTATGAGAAGTACACTAAGATGTTCTACTTCGCAAGCGCACAGCTGCAAAAGGATAAGTACGCGGAAAAGAACCCTGAAGCAGCTCCTTTGGAGGACAAGTGGTTCGCTACATTTAATATCTACAACCCCGGCGACTACTATCTTGACGAGGTTGACCTTTCAGAGAGCCCTATAGCAGGTGTTTCCTTCAGTGGCGACGTTATCCGCGTTGATTTCGGTTACGCTACCAACATCACCGAGCTCGTAAGCAAGAACCCTCTCGGCCGTGTGATAATGCCAACGGATTGCGCTTCTGTGACCTTCAATGGCGAGCCTGCGGCAGTGGCAGCGGTAGAGCTTCAGAAAGACGGATATATGTATATCTTCCTTGATGAAGTTTACGCTGAGGACGGAGACAACAAGATAGAGATAGCATTCAAGAACCCTGAGGACGAGGCATACCAAGTGCAGTACAAGGGCGACCTCGCGCCAGAGGGAGCAGTGCCAAGCTTCGGCGGCGAGGCTGGCGAATACCTCGCTGGCTTGGAGGAGATTTCTTCTTGGGCATATACCGAGCCTGAGTTAGTCTCTACGCTTCCAGCGGATGGTTCTTTCTGCCTTGACGAGTCTATGACAGAGGTTTCCTTCACGTTCGACAAGCCTGTAATGGGCCATAACGACAACACTGAGCCGCTTGTGGTTAAACTCAACGGCACAGAAAACCTCATCCTCGCAACGCAGCTTAACGGAGACGAGGGTACAAACACTCTGACCTTCGTCCGCCAGGACCGTAAGCCATTCCCGAAGGGCGCATACTCTGTAACTCTTGAGGGTGTTACGTCAGACAAGTGGATTAGGTCTTACAAGACATTCTCTACCAACTTCGAGACTGGTCAGATACAGCTTGCTGAGACTATCTACACTGACCTCTTCACACATCTCCTCCAGGGTGAGGCTAACGGAATACCTACAGGTTGGACTTGTATGGTTAATACAGACGCTAACCCTGCTGCTAACTGGACAGGTGGTGAAGCATGGGGCGGTGGCTCTGCTTGCCGTAACTTCATTATTACAGGTGCAGATACCATTCCTTATGTCTGCTTCTACCTCTGCGACCGTGCAGGATACACATATCTCATGTACGGCGACCAGGAAGACGCACGCCTCACTCTCCCTGCCGGCGGCATAGAGTTCAGCATCATGGGTGTTGGTCACGAGGCTGATGTCCGTTCACTTGAGTTCCGTATTGAGGACATGGATGGCAATGAGCTGGCATATAAGAACGGCACTACTTCTGTTAAGGCAGAAAACTTCACCACAGTCAAGGCTGCTGGCGCTATCACTGTAACATTCGACAATCCTAAGGAGCAGAACGTAATCCTCAAGATACGTGAGCCGGAAGGTGGCTTCACCGCCGCACGCGTGCTTGGTTTCAAGGCAAGAAGCTACAAAATGACAGAGGGCGACAAGACTGAAACTGAAGTAGTAGCAGAGGGCAACTTCGCTTCCGTAGGTAATGACTGCGCTCCTCAGCACGGTACTGGTTGGAAGGTTTATCGTGCCGATGGTCGCATGCGTGACCCAGGCGCAAACTGCTCATGGGGCGGTAACGACTGGACAGGTGGCGGTGGTCCACGTGTAAAGACAATTGGTAACAAGAATATGGGTGGTGCTGGTATATATCTTGCTGGTGGATGCTATGCTACTTATGGTGAATACCTTGTACAGACAGACCATGGCGGTGACGTTCTTGGAGATGACGGTACAACAACTCCTGAGAAGACTCTCGACCTCAAGGCTGCAAGATATCAGATTACTTACAGCATCATCAACTGGAAGGCACTAAATAACGCTATAACTCTGGACATCTACAAGCAGGAAGACGGCATCAAGGGTACTCCGGTTTACACACGTACTGATGTAGCTACCGGCAACAGTAATTCTGGTAACGATCCTAAAGACGAGGCGCAGAAGATACAGTTCTTGTGGAACGCACCAGCGGAAGGCAAATATATTCTCAAGTTCACATCAGGTGGTGACGGCGAAGGAGAGACGGTATTCGGTAACGTAACCGTAGAATCAACAGCTTCACTCGCAGTACAGTATGCTCAGATGCTTGTTAAGGCATTGGAGCCTGCTAAGGAAGAGCTTGAATTAGCAAATGAGAAAGATGAGTACAGGGGTGATACACGCGACCAGCTCGCAAAGGCTATCGCTACCTACACGAACCCACCATTCCACACTGTTGCTGAGTACGATGCGGCATTCGCAGAAATTGACATGCTCGTTAAGAAGTCTCAGACTCGCCGTGCTAATATCGACGCTTACCCGTCAAGCCTCCAGGCTATCGCCGACGGTATAGAGAACGCAAAGGGCACTAAGTATGAGAAGCTCGACCTCTTCATAACATTGGAGGAAGTTTACAACCAGTACAAGGATGTTGACTACATCGCAATGGACGACGAGGAACTCAACAAGGCTGTCAGCCTGATGGGCAGCAACGGCACACTGCTTAACAACATGGTTAATACCTGCGTGCCACTGCTTACCAAGCAGGTTACAGAGCTTGCGGCTGCTATCGTAGCTCTTGATCCTAACATGGAAACCAACGAGCAGGTTATCGCTGCTGGTAATGCTGTAAGCGACGACCAGGAACTCGTTTCACTGCTGAAGATGATGTTTGCTTCTAAGCTCTACAGCACCATCGCTTCCGGTGGAAACCCATTCATCGTACTTGGTGATTCCTTGGAGGAAATAGAGAATCCTATTGAAGCTCCATACCTCATACAGAACGCACAGTTCTACTGCACGGCACCAGTTGTCGACAATGTTGTAAACGCAAGCGTAACAGACTTCCCAGGCTGGACTATCGAGCAGACAAAGGGTCAGATTACATCAGTATTCACCACCGCATGGGATGGTCCATACCCAACAGAGATTAAGCCAATCGAGAACTGTGCAGTGAAGACTGGCTGGGGTGATCACAATTATGACGTGAAGCAGGTTATAACCAACCTCCCTGTATTCAAGTATGAGGCTTCTATCAAGATTGGTGAAGACGGCGGCGAGCCACACGGATGCTACGCTTACTGCGGTGAGAGCCAGCAGCTTTACGAAGGTGTTGACGGCAAGTTCACACGTGACAACAACACCGCAGCTAACCTCAAGACATTCGTGGACGTAGTTCCAGTATGTGAGGAAGGTGCAACACTCGGTAGCATCACACTCGGTGCTAACATGACAATAACTGGTGGCTTCGGTAATGTTGACAACGCTTCACTCGTTATCACCGGTATGGTTGAAGGCTACGACTACGCAGCGGCAGCAGCAAAGCTCGCGGAAGAAATCACAAGCGCACAGAGCGTGGAGGCAGCACCGGAAGGTGAGCCTGTAAGCGTAAGCTACTACGACCTCAGCGGTAAGAAGACTTCTCAGCCAAGCGGCATCACCATCAAGGTGGAGACATACAAGAACGGCTACATGAAGGTATCAAAGGCAATAGTAAAGTAATCTCATATAGCCTAAGTTAAACATCTCCGGGCGCGTCATTACGATGCGCCCGGTTTTTTTTGTCTGTTGGTTGATAGCGATGGTGCGCCCCCGTAGGGGGCACATAATATAGGATAGGGGCGAGCCCCTATCATCGCCGATGCCCCCATCCACCCACCGCCCCCGCAGG
The DNA here is from genome assembly GCA_022773825.1 of Prevotella sp. GTDB lineage: Bacteria > Bacteroidota > Bacteroidia > Bacteroidales > Bacteroidaceae > Prevotella. Next base: position 27,818 of record JALFOF010000008.1, on the reverse strand, counting down.
GGGCTTATAATTGTCATCGTCCGTGAATATGAGGGGAGTTGTGTTATGAGCCCCCTACAGGGGCATGGTTGTGTATTGTTCTTTAGACAGGGGCGAGCCCCTGCCCTATATTATGTGCCCCTTTTAGGGGCGATTGGCAATTATATAAACCTCAATAACGGGTGTGTAATCAATTATTGTCTGTTGGTTGATAGCGATGGTGCGCCCCCGCAGGGGGCACATAATATAGGATAGGGGCGAGCCCCTATCATCGCCGATGCCCCCATCCACCCACCGCCCCCGCAGGGGGCACATAATATAGAACGTCAACAAAGGGCGTATAACCTTTCTTCGCTGGCGTGATGATTGCGAAAGCATAGTGATTGTACGGTAAAAGCAAGGCTATTACATTGCTAAAGCATAGCGATTACCATGTAAAAGCATAGCTATTGCAACGCCACAAGAACGAGGCACGGAGATAAACCGATGGAAACAGCGTTTTCTTGGCTGTAAAACGGTTGTCACGGGGCGTTTTGTAACAGTAGCAAAACAGTATGTAACAATTCGGGAAAAGCATTGTACGACTTTTCACTAACTTTGCAACTGAAATACCTAACAATTAAAATCATTTCATGAACAGACCTAAGCAAATATTACTTCTTCTTCTTTTTGCCGTGACGTGCGCGCTGCGTTGTGCCGCCGCGGAGAAATTCGTGTCCTTCAACAGCGACGGCATCAAACTGTGCGGCGCCGGCGAGGCGTTCACCATCTGCGTGGGCGCCGACGAGAATGTGGGCGTGAAGATTGCCGCCAAGAACCTCGCCGCCGATTTCGGCAAGGTGTGCGGCACGTTTGCCACTATATCCTCTAATTCCAAGGGCTGCCGCGTCGTGATAGGCACGATGGGCACGGCGGCTGCCAAAGAGCTGGCGAAGGCTGGCAGGATAGACGAGAAGCAGCTGAGGGGTAAGCGCGAGAAATACGTCATCGGCACCATGGACGAGGGCGGCAGCGTGCTCTACATAGTGGGCAGCGACCGCCGCGGCACCATCTACGGCATCTATGAGCTGAGCCGCCAGATGGGTGTGTCGCCGTGGTACTACTGGATGGATGTGCCAGTGGTGAAGCAGCGGCAGGTGTATGTGAAGCCAGGACAATATACCGACGGCGAGCCAGCGGTGAGATACCGTGGCATCTTCCTCAACGACGAGGCGCCATGCCTCACCTCGTGGGTGAAGAACACGTTCGGAACGCCATACGGAGGACATGAGTTTTATGAGAAAGTGTTTGAGCTAATATTAAGATTAAAGGGTAACTACATCTGGCCAGCGATGTGGGGCTGGGCGTTCTACGCCGACGACCCGCTGAACTCAAAGACGGCGGACGACATGGGCGTGATGGTAGGAACAAGCCATCACGAACCCATGAGCCGCTCGCAGAGGGAGTGGCACGTGAAGCCCAAGGACGCACAGGGCAAGTATGAGGTGGGCGGAAAATGGAACTACGCCACCAACAAGGCAAACCTTGACGCCTTCTGGCTGGGAGGCGTGGAGCGCAACAAACACACGGAGGACGTGATAACGATAGGTATGCGCGGCGATGGCGACATGGCGATGAGCGAGGACCGTGACGTTAAGCTGCTGGAAGACATCATAAAGAACCAGCGTAAGCTCATCAGCAAGGCGCACGGCAAGCCCGCCAGTGAGGTGCCGCAGCTGTGGGCACTATATAAAGAGGTGCAGGATTACTACGACGACGGCATGAAAGTGCCCGAGGACGTGACGATGCTGCTCTGCGATGACAACTGGGGCAACGTGCGCAGGGTGCCCAACGCCAAGGAGCGCAAGCACAAAGGCGGATGGGGACTGTACTACCACGTGGACTATGTGGGCGCGCCGCGCAACTCAAAGCTTATCAACGCCACACCGACACAGAATATGTGGGAGCAGCTGACACTGGCTTACGACTACGGCATTGACCGCCTGTGGATTCTCAATGTGGGTGACTTAAAGCCCATGGAATACCAGATACAGCTGTTCCTCGACATGGCATGGAACCCGAAAGCACCAGCGTTCCTCGTGGCAGAGGACAATGTGGCATCGGCACTGATACAGCATACAAGAGCGTTCTGCGCACAGCAGTTCGGCGAGAGCCAGGCGGACGAGGCGGCAAGGCTGCTCAACCAGTGCTGCAAACTCAACGGACGATGCACGGCAGAGATGCTGGACGCCAAGACATACGACCTCGCTTCTGGCGACTGGGCACGCGTGGTGGACGAGTATAAAGACCTTGAGATAGCGGCACTGAGGCAGTATGCCACACTGCCCGGGGAGATGAAGGACGCTTATTTCCAACTCATACTCTTCCCAGTGCAACTGATGGCAAACCTGCACCAGATGTACTACGCGCAGGCTAAGAACCATGACCTGCACCAAAAAGGTGACTATGCCATGAACATCTGGGCGGACAAATGCGAGGAATACTTCGCACGCGACGCGCGGTTGATGGAACAATACAACACGGGCATCGCCGGAGGCAAGTGGAAAGGCATGATGACGCAGAAGCACATAGGCTACACTTCTTGGAACGACAACTTCAAAAAGGACATACTGCCCAAGCTCTTCCGCGCCGATAAGGTGGACAACGTGTTCTCTGACGGTGGCAAGGGCTACATCGCCATTGAGGCAGAGCACTACAGCAGCAAGGCAAACGGTGCGGGAGCGCAGTGGACGCTGATACCGCACATGGGCAGAACGCTGAGTGCTATGACGCTGATGCCACAGACAGGAAGCGTGGACGGGGCGGAGTTGACATACAGCTTCAAAGCTCCGCAGGGCGCGAAGCAGACGGCAAAGGTGCTCATCGTCACAAAGTCCACGCTGGACTTCCTCAACAAAGGCGGACTGACATACTCCGTGGCGATGGACGGCGGCGAGCCCGTGGCGGTGAACTTCAACGGCGACCTGAACGAGAACCCCGACAACATATACACCGTGTACTACCCAACCATAGCGCGCCGCGTGGTGGAGAAGACCGTGGAACTGCCGCTCGGCAACGCCGTTGCTGGCACACACAAGCTGACATTCAAGCCTAACGACCCAGGCATAGTGCTGGAGAAGATAGTGATAGACTTCGGAGGATACACCAGACAGTATCTCCACGGCGAAGAGAGCCCGAGGGAATAAGCTACGGGCGCGACCACCGACAGGGCGGTTTGCGCACGGGAGACACCGGCTTTCGCAAAACAAAATAATAGAAATCAGAATAAAAAGACATCCTACCAACCACCCCACACCTTCTCCCTCCCCCCGTGGAGGGATGGTGAGTGGGCTAAAAATTAAAATTATGAGATACTTTACCTTATTGCTTTTGACACTTGTCTGCAACGTGATGGCATTTGCTGATGCACCACTTCGCAGACCTATCAGTCCCACACAGCCAGCGTGGTTCGTACACATCGACAACTGGAACGATGCCGATCCACAGAAAATCATTGACATGATACCGGAGGACATCAAGCCCTACGTGGTGTTCAACATATCCATGTCTATCTCGCACAATGAGGAAACAGGCGCCTTTGACCGCGTGCCAAACGCTTACAGCACAGCACGCTCATGGCTTAGAACGTGTGCTGAAAACAACGTATGGGCGATGGTGCAGTGCGCCAGCGGCGGTTTCAGCCACTTCTCAGAGACTGACCTGCGCTTCTACGAGGAGCTCTACCGCGAGTATCCCAACTTCGTGGGATGGAACTATGCAGAGCAATTCTGGGGATTTGACGACAAATTCTCATGCTCTTTCGACCAGAGACTGAACCACTTCGCTGACCTTATGAAGCTGGCACGCAAATATGGTGGCTACACCTGCATCAGTTTCTGCGGCAATATATGGAGCCTTCCGCTAAGCCCCCTCGCCATGATGAAGCGTAACGCGGCGTTCGCGGAGCAGGCGGCGGCAGCACCGCAGAACCTTATAATATGCGATAAATACACCATGTCGTCCATGTTCTACGAGTATGAGAGCATGAACTTCGGTTCATTCGTAGCCGGTTACACCACTAACTTCGGCATACGCTTCGACCAGTGCGGCTGGAACGGCGAGCTGGAGAGCGAGAAAGACAATATGCCTGCTGCCGCTGGCGCCGCTCCCGTGCTGAACAACTGGCTCCTTAACGGCGGTACCGTGAACGATGGCCCAGAGCTGATATGGCAACAGGACTTCAAGACCGAGGGCAGCAAGACGCTGGCGGACGGTTACAGAATGAGGAGCTTCTCACGTTTCCCACAGTTTGACAACGTGAGCATTGACCTCTACCGCAAGATTTTGGACGGTACGGTGCGCATACCGACACGCGAAGAGGTGATAGACCGTCACAAACTCGTGCTCATCAACGATGTGAACACGGGCGACAACGAGCTCGTCTATGGCGCGCCCCTTACCCTTTACGACGGGCTTTACAACATGAACGACGCGGAGCACCACCATGACCAGAAGAACTGGTTTAAGAAAACGGGACGCTATCCCACCATTCCCGTGGTGCCGGCGCTCGTGGATGGACTCGCTAACTCTATAAAGACGCAGGTGCTGCGCTCCGAATACGACAAGAGATGGAGCACGATAGCGAAGAAACAAGCAGAGTTTAACAGCCTGTTCCCTGAGGAATACACTGGCAATGCCTTCGCCAGCAGGGTGGAAAACCGCTGGCTTATCTACAACCCCTTGAAGACAGGAGCCACCGCAACGGCAGACATTCCGCTGCAATACAACACCTGCAAGGGCGTGAAGCTGACGATGTCGCAGTACACTACCTGCCTGATGAAGGAGGAAACCAACGCCATCCACCTCTATCTCACGAACTATCGCACCGATGACCCATCGCTGAAGTGCGACACTATCGTGCTCTCTGGCGCGACAGCGCAACCCTCCCTCACTTGGAAAGACCGCTCCAACCACAGCGCGAGCCAGCTGCTCAAGGAGTCATGGGAGGGCGGTATCTACACGGTCATCATAGCACACAACGGTCCTCTGGACCTTGACATACAGTGTTCCGGCAGCGAGACGGGAAAGAAAGAGCCCGTTGCGGACCGCGTGCTGGTAGCTCCAGAGAAGCCGGCGCTGTACGATGGCCCGCTGACACATGAGTGCGAGGACTTCGATTTCAAGAATACCAACGGCTATAAGATGGCACCTTACGCCCTCAACTTCCAGAAAAACTTCCACGCTTTGGGCTACCACGAGTTGGGAACGGCAAGCAATGCCTTCATCCGCGATACGTTCAACATACGCAAGGCGGGCAACTACGACGTGACGATACGTTACTCCGCCCCCTACGGCAGGCCGACATTGCGCCTCTATGTGGCAGGAAAATACCGCCAGATGTCACTCCCTAACACCGCGTCAGGAGAGTGGAAGGAGTACAAGATACCTAATATGGCGTTCACAGAGGGCAAGAACCAGCTTATCATAAGGGGCTACAACAACGCCTACAACGTGTTCCTCGACCAGGTGACGGTAAGCGACCCCGAGTACAAAGTGCCCACATCGCTCAACGTTGACCGCTACACCCTGAGCTATGCTACATACGTTAACGAGACGAGCACTGACAGCGTGATACTCAATGCCCGCACCATCACCGGACCGGTTAGCGTCGCCACCACGGGCGAATACTCCGTATCGGCGAGCCGCGACGGTGAGTTTGCGCAGCAGATAGACATCTATCCCGATGAGAACGGCAACATAATAGACTCCGTTGTCTATGTAAGGCTGAACGCCGTCGCCGCCACTGGCACATATAACGGTAGCGTCAGCTTCAACGCCGAGGGCTGTCTGGAGCACGTTAGCGAGCTCTCCGGCGTGGTAAGTCCGCACCCTGTCACCCTCGTCTATGACTTTACAGACGACAAGGCAAGCATCTTCGCCAGCACACCGCCTGCCACGGGCATCACGGTAGCTAAGGGCAGCAGTGCCACTGCCGGCGTGGTGTCATATAATGGCAGTAATGCTCTCAAGGTGTACTCTGCTAATGGACGCAACGGTTCCGGTGCGCTCGACCTCACAAGGTTCACCGCTCAGTCCACCGACTATAGCGTAACGTGGAAGCAATACAACGGTACGGACAACGATTACAAGGTGGGCATGATGCTGAGAGCAGGAAAGGTTGTCGGTACCTCTTCGCAAGGCTACTCTCAAGGCTTCCGTGAGGGCTACCTCTTCATCGTTTACAACCACCCATCATCATCCAACAGCGAGTTCCGCATATACAAATCCACTGCCAGCACCAATCTCTCCATGATGGTGAACCAAGGTGCCGGCGTGCTGCCAGAAAAGGGAACGCCGATGTGGTACAGGGCTACGGTGAAGGGATATCCTATCGTTACCCTCACCTTCGAGTACTCCACCGACGGCGAGACATGGGTGCTGGCATCACAGACCATGGATTCCAACAACGCATTCAGCAGCGGTCGCACGCAGGTGGCATGGGGATTGGCGGCTATGCAGCACTCATTCTACCTTGATGACATAACCTTTGAGGGCGTGACATACGATCCTACCCATGTTACACCTACACTACAGTCAGCAACCTCTGCGCCACAGTCAGCTATATACAACCTGAAGGGACAGCGTGTGACAAGCATGAAGGCTGGAGAGATATACATAACAAACGGTAAGAAGATAGTAAAATAATGAAAAGATTAGGATTATTATTCTTCCTCTGCCTTCTGATGCAGAAGGTAACGGTATCGGCATGGGTTGGCATGCCGATGCCAAAGCTACATATTGAGGGTCGTAACCTCGTGGACGAGAACGGCAACAAGGTGTTGCTCCACGGCTTCGGACAGACATACAGCCCTTGGTTCAACGAGCAAGGTAAGTACTGGACCAACTACAACGTCAGCGGATGCCTGTACTATAACAAGAGGATGATAGCGGGACTGCTTACCAAAGGCTGGAAGGTGAACTGGATACGTATGCACATGGACCCCTACTGGAGCAACACCCCCGGCGTTTCCGTGACGGGAGAGAACGACATCTCCGCCTTCAGCATGGAGCGTTTCAAGACCTATTTCGAGTCCGTCTTCCTCAGAATGGCGGCATACGCCGAGGGCAAGGGGCTGTACGTGGTGATGCGTCCCCCTGGTGTGTGCCCCCAGACGATAGCCCGCGGCGACGCGTACCAGAAGTACCTGATACAGGTATGGACGCACGTAGCGAAGCGAATGGTGGAGCTTGGCAACACCACCTATATGTTCGAGCTCGCCAATGAGCCTATAAACGTGGAGGGAGGAGTGACGGCATTCTTCCAGGACATAGTGGACTCCATCCGCGCCACGGGCTGCAAGAACATACTATGGGTGCCTGGTACGGGCTACCAGAGCGACTATCGCGCCTATGCCGCCAACCCTATCAAGGGTGAGAACATAGGCTATGCCGTTCACGCCTATCCGGGATGGTACGGCAGTGACGCCGAGGTGGAAAGCGCCGAGGACACGGGCGACGTGGCTGGAGGAGGCTACAAAGGCTTCCTCAACGGCTGGACAGAGAGGGTAGGCTGCGTGGCTGACTTCGCGCCGATACTCGTAACGGAGATGGACTGGGCGCCGAAGAAATACGGATGCTCATGGGGTAAGTCAACCACTGGCACGCGCGGCGGAAGCGGCTTCGGAGCGAACTTTAAGTATATGTGCGACCTTACGGGCAACGTCAGCTGGATGTTGTTCACCGGACCGGAGCTGCTGGCGCAGTATGACGACAGCGCCGAGGACGGCGAGACGTTCCTCACCTCTCCCGATGCCTGCGCGCGCCCCATCTACCGCTGGTACAACGACTACGCGGCGGAGTGGCCTGCCAGTGCCACGGAGGCGTCAAAGCGCATCGCCTCGCTTGAGGTAGACTGCGAAAGCAGCCTCACCGCGCTCTCAGGAGGCATCCTCACAGTGCCAGTAGATGTGATATATGAGGACGGTCACCGCTCCTGCGTCACGCACACGGCGCAATATTCCTTCAGCAACCCCGACGTGGTATCCTTCAACAAGGGCGTGATAAGCGTAAAGCAAGACGGCAACACGGACGTGACGATAACCGTCTCCGACGACTTTGGCACGACAAAGCAGTCCACCATAGCACTGAACGCCACCTCTTTCCCGCTCACCAACGCCGACTTCAACCCCTGCATCTGGGAGAACGGAACGTTCGACGAGCAGACGGGCACACTGGTTACGGGGCAATATGGCTTCGGCGGATGGCAGTACGGCAGCGGACTGGACATCAGCAAGTGGAAATACATCATCATAGAGCTGTATGAAACGCAGTCGGCAGGTGCGTCCTTCCGCCTGTTCGACGAGAAAAGCTACTGGACATCCCCTGCCATGGTGGACATAGGCACGGTAAAGCGCAAGGTGATAACACTGTCAACGCTGAAGAAGAACGGCACCACCACCGCCCTCAACCTGAAGAATATCTACATAGCAGGCTTCTGGTCAACTGGCGGAAAGCCCATACGCATCAAGAGCGTCTTCCTCTCTAACGTTGCCACCGCCACGGGCATAGAGGACGACATACAGGTGCTGCACACCGAGGAGCAGCCACAGCCTGTTTACAACCTGCAGGGACAGCGCGTCAGCAGTATGCGCAAAGGCGGCACATACATCATCGGCGGCAAGAAGGTGGTGAGATAACCACGCCGCACAAGGATTGCCCTTCAATCCCAGAGCCATGTGTCACGGGCATCAGCCCGTGAAAACCTCCCGCCTCCTTCTCCCACTTCCCAACCTTAAAAAACAAACCTACATCCTCCACAACATCCTAAACAATATGAAGAAAGCATTCCTTATGATGCTTATGGCACTCTTTGCCATAGGCACGAAGGCACAGAATGTGTCTGACTTCTACACGCAGAACACGGTACTCAACTACAGTGACGGCGACAAAGCCGCGGGAGAGATACCCCAACCCACGCAGTTCGACCCCAATTTCCATATCTATCTCTGCTTCGGGCAGTCGAATATGGAGGGTAACGCAAAGATAGAGCCGCAGGACCGCAAAGGCATCAGCACGCGTTTCCGCATGATGGCGGCGGTGGATATGCCCAACACAGGGCGTAAGAAGGGACAGTGGTACGCGGCAGTGCCGCCCCTTTGCCGCGCATGGACGGGACTTACACCTGCCGACTACTTCGGTAGAACGATGGTGGAAAACCTCCCCGACAGCATTAAGGTGGGCGTGATAAACGTCTCTGTGGGCGGTTGCAGCATAGATTTGTTTGACGAAGACAAGACGGAAGGCGTGATAGCAAAGTCCGCGGACTGGTTCAAAGGCTTCTGCAAGGACTACGATAACCAGCCGTTCCGACGCCTTATGGAGCTTGCCAAGCAAGCGCAGAAGGTGGGAGTGATAAAAGGTATCCTCCTGCACCAGGGCTGTACGGACAACGGACAGCAAGACTGGCCGCGGCGAGTGAAGCTCGTTTACGACCGTATGCTGAAGGAACTGGGCCTCAATGCCGCGGACGTGCCGCTGCTCGTGGGTGAGCTTATGACCAAGGAGGACGGCGGATGCTGCTATGCGCACAACGCTGTCATAGCTGGAATACAGAGCACCATACCCACCGCACACGTCATACCGTCGCTCGGTTGCCCCGGTGCGAAGGATAAACTGCATTTCACTGCCGAGGGGTACCGCATCCTCGGACGCCGTTATGCCAACAAGATGCTCGCGCTGCTGCGTGGCGTCAGGACGGCGGAGACTACCATAGACGGCGCGGAATACCCCGTGGTGGATAATGAAGGACACGCCTATTTCCGTGTGAAAGCACCCCATGTATGGCGCTTGCAGGTAGATATCTGCGGCAAAAAGTACGACATGGACCGCGACAGAGACGGCGTATGGACGGTGAAGACCGACCCGCTGCCAGTGGGATTTCATTACTATTTCCTCCTCGTTGACGGGCTTTCGGTGGTTGACCCCAACACCACCACCTACTTCGGATGCAGCCGTCTCGCTGGAGGCATAGAGATACCAGAGGGCAAGGAGGGTGACTACTACCGTCCGCAGCAGGGCGTTGCCAAGGGACAGGTGCGCTCATGCCAGTACTATGCCAAGTCAACAAGCCAGTGGAGGCGTGCCATGGTATATACGCCGGCGGAGTACGAGCAGGGCAATAAGAAGAAATATCCAGTGCTATACCTGCAACATGGAATGGGAGAGGACGAGACTGGCTGGTCAACACAAGGCAAGATGCAGAACATTCTCGACAACCTCATAGCGCAGAAGAAGTGCGTACCCATGATTGTCGTGATGGAGAGCGGCGATGTGCGCGCTGGCTTCAGCCCACGAAAAGGGCATAATGTGGAGGCAGAGCGTAGCCTTTACGGCGCAAGTTTCCAGAAAGTGCTCTTCAATGACTTGATTCCATACGTGGAAAGCACCTTCCGTTGCTACACAGACCGTAGCCATCGCGCTATGGCAGGGCTGTCATGGGGCGGCAAGCAGACCTTCGATGCTACCTTGCAGCACCTTGATATGTTCTCATATATAGGCACTTTCAGCGGCGCACTCTTCGGGGTTGACCTGAAAACGTGTTACAATGGCGTCTTCACCGATGCCAAGAAGTTCAACAATCAGGTGAAATACCTCTTCCTTGGCTGCGGTTCTGAGGAGAATTTCGGTACTAAGAAGATGTGTGACGGACTGAAAGAGATGGGCATTAACGCACATTTCTACATGTCACAAGGTACTGCTCACGAGTGGCTCACATGGAGACGGTGCCTTAATGAGTTCCTTCCTAATATATTCAAGAAATGATGTTACGACTTCTTTTCATAATTCTTCTTGCGCTACCGTGCCTCTCTGCCGGCGCGCAAAGCAGCACTCGCTGCGTCAACCCCGTGCTCTGGGCTGACGTTCCCGACCCAGACGTGATACGTGTGGGCAGTGACTACTACATGGTAAGCACCACTATGCACCTCATGCCCGGCGTTCCCGTGATGCACTCGCGTGACCTTGTGCACTGGGAGACTATCAGTTACGTGTGCGACAAGCTCGCTGACACGCCGCTATACGACCTCGAAGGCGGCACAGTCTATGGCCGCGGGCAGTGGGCAACGAGCCTTCGCTACCACAAAGGCACCTTCTACCTGCTCTTCTCGCCTAACGACCAGCCTTACCGCAGCTACATATACACCGCCAAAGACCCTGCGGGACCGTGGCAGTTGCAGTGCCGCACCAACCATTTCCATGACGCGTCGCTCTTCATTGACGACGATGACAGAGTCTATGTCTTCTACGGCACGGGGCAGGTGGCAGAGCTTAACAAGGACTTCACGGGGCTGAAGGAGGGCGGACTGCGTGCTACCGTCTTCAAGCGCGACGCTTCCGAGACGGGACTGCTTGAGGGCAGCCGCGTGATAAAGAAGGACGGCAAGTACTATCTCCTTATGATATCATGGCCTAACGGGCAGAAACGCCGCCAAGTATGCTACCGTGCCGACAGCATCACGGGGCCTTACGAGAAGGAAGTGATACTGACCGACAACTTCAAAGGCTTCCCTTACGTGGGACAGGGTACTATTGTCGATGACGTCAACGGCAACTGGTACGGCATTATCTTCCAAGATCGCGGTGGAGTGGGGCGCGTACTCACCCTTGAACCGTGCCGTTGGAAGGACGGATGGCCCATGCTTGGCGATGAAAATGGGCGTGTTCCAGCTGAGTTTGACGTGCCTCTGCCGCCCAGTCCCACCGCCACCACCATCACGGGCAGCGACGATTTCAACGCTAAGACTATCGGAAAAGAGTGGCAGTGGAACCATAACCCCATCAACTCCCTGTGGTCTCTGACCGAGAGGGAGGGCTGGCTGCGCCTCAAGACCTCACGCATAACGGATAATATCTTCCTTGCTCCCAACACATTGACGCAGCGCATGACGGGTCCGGAGTGCGAGGCAACCGTCTGTATCGACGCTTCCATGCTGCGCGACGGCGACGTTTGCGGTCTGGCGGCGTTCAACGGCGACTCCGGTCTGCTGTCAATAGTGCAGGAGGGCAAGCGCCGCACGCTGCAACTGAGCTTCGAGTCCGTGGAACTCAAGGACCCCGGCAAGCAGGTGGTGGGCGTGAAGAAAGAGGTGGTGGAACGTGTTCCGCTGAAGACCGCTACGGTCTGGCTGCGTGTTCACGGCGACTTCAACCTCGGCAAAGACCTCGCCACGTTCTCATACAGCACCGATGGCAAGACGTTCAAGCCCATAGGGCGGCAGTTTAAGATGGTCTTCGACTACCGCCGCTTCTTCATGGGCACGAAATTCGCCCTCTACTGCTATGCTACGAAGCAGTACGGCGGATGGGCGGACTTCGACAACTTTACGCTGAAATAAAGAAATCGACAAGGCATAGCGTCCTTTCCGTCGTGGCGATAGCAGCCCATATCTCCATAGGCTGCAACGGTTGACATGAAAATCAGATAAAAATCTCATAATTTATTGTTGGTGGCACATATCCATAGTGCCGTCCCGAGGAGACAAGGTGCACGCGAGTGTACCTTGTTTTTTTCCCCTCAGCTTGCCGCGGCGTATGCAGTATAAAGCAATCGCTATGCTTTCACCGTGTAATCGCTGTGCTTTCACCGTGTAATCGCTGTGCTTTCACCGTGTAATCGCTGTGCTTTCACCGTGTAATCGCTATGCTTTTGCCGTGTAATCGCTATGCTTTCACCGTGTAATCGCTATGCTTTCACCTTGTAATCGCTATGCTTTCGCCGTGTAATCGCTATGCTTTTGCCGTGTAATCGCTGTGCTTTCACCTTGTAATCGCTATGCTTTCACCGTGTAATCGCTATGCTTTTGCCGTGCAATCACTATGCTTTCACCTTGTAATCGCTATGCTTTCACCTTGTAATCGCTATGCTTTCACCTTGTAATCGCTGTGCTTTCACCTTGTAATCGCTATGCTTTCGCCGTGTAATCGCTATGCTTTCGCCGTGTAATCGCTGTGCTTTCACCGTGTAATCGCTGTGCTTTCACCTTGTAATCGCTATGCTTTCACCTTGTAATCGCTGTGCTTTCGCCGTGTAATTGCTATGCTTTCGCCCCTGTAAGGGGCAAATAATATAGGGCAGGGGCTTGCCCCTGTCTGGCAAATGCTCCACCTCCACGCCCCTGCAAGGGGCTCATAATACAACCACCGCCGGCTCATGTTCCTCGTATCCGCAGGCGATTAGCCCCTTCTTGCCATGCAAGCGACCATAGGTCGAGCGACAGGGGCGGATGATAGATATGATACATCGCTGGAAATAGGGGCAAGCCCCTATCCTATATTATGTGCCCCTTGCAGGGGCGGGAGTTTGCAAACTGCACGGCAGGGATGCCGTGCCTACTTTTTTTCGCCAGCTTTCTTTCGCCGCTGTTTCGTAGGCACGGCATCCCTGCCGTGCAGTTGTCGAACTTATACTGCCTTTTCACCTCGGGGCGGAAGGCGTTTTGTCGTCAACTCTCTTCGTGTTCCTTCTTGTAGTCGCGCGGTGTCATGCCGTACATACGCTTGAACATGGTGGAGAAGGAGGTGGAACTGTTGAAGCCGCAGTGGTACATCACCTCCGTGACGCTCAGGCCCTTCTTCGTCAGCAGTCGTGCCGCCTGCTTCAGTCGCAGGTTCTTTATGAAGTCATGCGGTGTCTGGTTCGTCATTTCCTTCATCTTACGGTGCAGGTGCACGCGGCTTATGCCAACCTCGTTGCATAGCATCTCGATGTTGAGGTCGGAGTTGTAGAGGTTGGCGTTCACCACGTCCATGATGCGGTTGAGGAGCTTTTCGTCGGCATCCTCTATCTGTATCTCGTCGATGAGGTTGCTCTTGTCCTCGCGTCCCGTGAATTTGTTCTGCATCAGCTTGCGTGATGCTATGAGGTTGGCGATGTTACGCCGCAGGATGTCGAGGTTAAAGGGTTTCGTCACGTAGAGGTCGGCGCCTGTTTCCAGTCCTTCCAGCTTGTCTTCGTCGCGTGTCTTGGCGGTGATGAGTATCACCGGTATGTGGTTCGTGTTGACATTCGACTTTATCTTGGCGCATAGCGTGTTGCCATCCATGTTAGGCATCATCACGTCGCTTATCACCAGCTGCGGTATCTCGCGCAGTATGGCGGGCAGTGCGTCCGCTCCGTTGGTGAAACTGCGTGTGCGGTAGGTGGTTGAAAGCTCGGACATGAGGTAGTTTCTTATCTCGTCGTCGTCCTCTACTATTACCACTGTCGCCTTCTTGGAGCCGCTTGTGGCCGCCGCCTGCAGGCTTTGCGCCGATGGCTGCGTATCATCCTCCTGCGCTTCCATCTCCGATTGCAGAGTCTCGGGTGTGTTTCCCTCCTCGTCCCATGTGGCTATCTCCTCTTGTGAGAGGTGGTCTTTGCCCAGCGGCAGTGTCACTATGAACTCCACTCCCTCGTCGGTGTTGCGCGCGGTGATGTCTCCGTGGTGCAGTAACACGAGCGAGCGTGTGAGGTCGAGGCCTACGCCCGTACCCGTTTTGTATTGCGCTGACGCGGTGGGTGCCTGGTAGAAACGCTCGAATATGCGTGTGAGGCTCTCCTCGGGGATTTTCTCTCCGCTGTCGAAGATGGTCAGTGTGAGTGTGGAGGGGCTTGTGGAGTCGTCTGTTGTCAGCGTCACCTTGACGTTACCGCCTGCTGGTGTATATTTCACCGCGTTGGACATGAGGTTTATGAGCACCTTGTCGAACTGCTGGCGGTCTATCCATACTGGCAGTGTCTCCATTCCCTCGTGCAGGAATTCCATGCGTATCTGCTTGCTTGTGGCCTGTAGCTGGAACATATTCATCACGTCTTCCACGAAGTCTATGAAGTCCGTCTCGCGCATTTGCATTGTCATCTGCCCCTTGTCAATCTTCCTTATGTCCATGATTTGGTTCACGATGTGCAGTATGCGCTCCGCGTTACGGCGTATTATGTCGTAGGTAGCCTTGCGATGTGAGTCTGTCTCCTCCTTTATCAGTTGCAGCAGTGGCGTTAGTATCAGCGTCATCGGCGTGCGTATCTCGTGGCTCAGGTTGATGAAGGAGCGCAGTTTCTGCTCGTTCAGCTCCTCGGCGTGAATGTGTTCTTGTAGTCTCAGCCGCTCACGGTTGCGTGTTTTCACGCTGCTCAGGTACCAATAGACCACTGCGAGCACTATGAGCAGGTACAGGAACCTTGCCACGGGGGTGAAATACCATGGGTTGTGTATCACGATGAGGAACTCCTTTGCCTTGGAGGGCACACCGTTGTCGAGGGCTTCTATGCGGAAGTTGTAGTCGCCCGGTGGCATTCGGCTCAGCGTCAGCTCGTTCTGCCCCGGCGGCAGCGTTATCCAGTCGTCGCCGTTGATGCTGTAACGATAGCTGATGTGCTTCAGGCCGGAGTAGGACAGCGTGGAGAAGCGCAGGGTGAGGGTATTGTCTTGGTGGTTGAAGTCGAAGCGCGGTGACGCCGTTACGGCAGTGTCGCATATCTCAAAGCTACCGGAACGGTCGCCAGCCTTTATTATCTCACCTCCCACAAGCACTTGCGACAGGATTACTTCTTGCTTCCTGTGGCGGTGCGTCACGTTCTTCGGGTCGAAGAATGACATTCCCATGGTGCCGCCGAAGTATAGCTTTCCGTCCGTGTCTTTGAAGGAAACGCCCTCGGAGAACTCGTTGCCTTGCAGGCCATCGGACTCAAAATAGCTCACGAACTGTCCTTTCGCGGGGTCGAGGCTGCACAGCCCCTTGCTGGTACTTACCCACACTCGGTTGGCGTTGTCGAACTCTATGGATGATACGTGGTTGTCTATCAGTCCGTCCGCTGTGGTGTATTGCTTCAGGGTGTGCTGTCCTTTGCCGCCTGGCTTGAACGTCACTTTGTACAGACCGAGTGCCGTTCCCACCCATAGGCCCATGTCCTTGCGGTAGCGTATGGCGCGTATGGCGCTGCCTTTCAGTAGTTTGTTGGTGCCGAGCACTCTGTCCCACCTGCCGCTTCTCAGGTCGAGGCAGGAGAGACCCGTCGTCGTTCCCACGAAGAGGTATCGCCCTTCGCTGTCCAGTTCCATCTGCATCACGAAGTCGTTGTTTATGCAGTTGGCGTTGAAGCCGTTGTTGTTGTCCGTCTTGTACTCTGTTATCTTTCCCGTTATGAGGTTAAGCCTTTTCAGTCCGCTGCCCAGTGTGCCTATCCACAGGTCTCCCCCGCGTCCCATGCGCAGGTCGAAGATGCTCTGGTCTTTGCCGTAGCTGAATGCGGTGCGGTGGTATTCGCCCGTCGTGGTGTCCAGCCATCCGCAACCTTTTGTGAATGAGCCCAGCCAGAGTCTGCCGTTGTCGTCCTCCGTCATTGTCAGCACTGTGCTTGGTATGCTTTTTGGCGACGAGGGGTCTGGTGCGTAGTGGCGTATCAGTTCGCCCGTGGCGGTGAGGGCGTAGAGACCGTCTTGGTCTGCTGCCACCCAGAGGGTGCCGTTGCTTTGCTTGAAGACGCTCATGACGCACGACTCGCCTATTGGGTTCTGCGGGCCTTTGTCGCGCCCGAGGTTGTACATGGTGTTGGAGTATGGCGGCTGCATATAGACGCCTTTTTGCAGGAGTGCGAGCCACAGGTTGCCTGTCATGTCTTCGGCTATGGAGTACACTTTCACCTTGTTCAGGTCTACATCGTTGCTGTGCAGGCGGTTGGGCTGGAGGCTACCAGTGCGTGTATCGAGAAATTTCAAGCCGAAACCGTTGGTGCCCACGAGGATGTTGCCGTCCCTGCGCGCCATGAGGGCGGTGACGGGCACGTTGGCTGTGGAGGGTATCAGTGTGAAGCCGCGGCGTGAGGTGTCGGTTTTGTAGATGCCGCCGTTGATGAAACCGATGTAGATATTGTCGTCGCGGTCTATCGTTATGTCGGCGTAGTTGATGCAATCGTTAATGTTGTATTTCTTTGCGCGGTTGCCATTGATGGCGAATACGCCGTTGCTGGCGGTTACAACCCACAGCACGCCCTTGTGGTCGAAAGCCAGTTTGTGGGCGAAGGCTACGCCCTCGATGTTATCATACATTTTCTTCACCGTGCGTTGCCCCGTCACTTTCCAGATGCCGCGCCCCGAGGTGCCGAGGTACAGCGCGCCGTCGGGCCCCATGCAGAAGCATGTGATGTAAGCTTCAAATGGATTTTTATCGTCCGGGTCGTCGCAGCAGACGGAGTAGATGCGGTTGTTTGCCATGACGGACAGTCCGCCCGTGGTGCCTATGTACAGGTTGTTGTTGCCGTCTTGCGCCACGCAGTTCACGTTGTCGTTGCACAGTCCGTCCTTGGTGGTATAGACCTGGAAGTGGTATCCGTCATATCTGTTGAGACCGTTCTCTGTTGATACCCATATAAGTCCATGCCTGTCCTGGTACACTTGGTGCACGATGCTGGAGCTGAGCTGCTCGTTGGCGTTGAACAGCGTGCCCTTTTGCGCATGTATTTCTACGGCGCACAGTAGTAGTAAAACAGCGATGTGAAGGCGATGTTTTAGGTATAGATAAGTCATATTAGTTAGTCAGTCAGAAAATAAACCGCTGCAAATTTAGTGTTTTTTTTTGAAAAACCACGATGAAACAGGGATTTTTTTTGTTAAACTATAGAAATCGCACGTGTGCGTGAGGTGCCGGCGCGGTAATCACTATGCTTTTACATAGTGAAAGCATAGTGATTACATAGTAAAAGCATAGCGATTGCACGGTGAAAGCATAGCGATTGCACGGTGAGAGCATGGTGTCTGATTGGCGTGGCGGCAGGATGCCTCTTGGCGGCGTGGCACGAAAATGCCGCTAAGGGGGTACGGAAATGCCATAATGTTATATTCACGAAAGTTTTTGGAACAAGGGAGCAAGTGTAAAGCTATGTTGTAACAATCGGAAAAGTACGGGGAACATTTTTATACATAAAGAAAATAATATTATATTAATTTTGCAAACGGAAACGGTGCCCGCGTTTTTGCCGGGCAGAGCGGCAGGTCCTGTATGCCGCTGGAAGCATGACAAAGAGAAACCTAAATACAATAACAAACTGACCAAAATGAAGACAAACAAAGAATTACTTAAGTCGGGATGGCGCAGTGCCGCTGCTGCCGTCGCGCTGTCTGCGTGTCTGGTGAATTTCACGGCGTGCAACAAGTATGATTTGGATGAGAACGACCCCGAGGGTTGGGGCGCAAGTATCTACAGTTACCTTGTGGAGGATGGTCATTACACGAACACGGTGAGGCTGATAGACGACCTCGGCCTGAGGGAAGTGCTGGGAAAGACCGGCTCCAAGACAATGTTCGTGGCGGATGACGATGCCTACGCACGGTTTTATGCCAGCAACAGCTGGGGCGTACGCAGCTACGAGCAGTTGACACCAAGCCAGAAAAAGATGCTGCTCAAAGGCTCCATGATTAACAGCAGCTACCAGGTGGACGACCTTTCAAGCATCGAGGGCCCCGTGGACGGACAGTGCATGAGGCGCACCAGCTCGCAGGAGGAGTATGACACCGTAGCGGTGGTGAAGACGGAAAACCTGCCTAACATGACCGAGACGGATTGGCGATGGAACAAGACGTGGAAGAAGTTCCAGGGCAGGGGCGAGATAGTGCTGATGAAAGACAGGAGCACGCCGCCGATGCTGCACTTCATTGAGGCGCAGATGGTGAACAACAAGATTACGAACGACGACTACAACTTCCTGTACAACTACACCACGGAACGCCAGCCCGGCGACGCGAGCGTCAATGGCGTGAAGATGGAGAAGCAGAACATAAAGTGCAGCAACGGCTTCATACACAAGATGGAGAACGTCATCATGCCTCTCAACAACATGGCGGAAATCATTGCCAGCAAGCCGCAGGTGTCAC
Source organism: Prevotella sp. (assembly GCA_022773825.1). Lineage (GTDB taxonomy): Bacteria > Bacteroidota > Bacteroidia > Bacteroidales > Bacteroidaceae > Prevotella. The sequence continues at coordinate 8,958 of JALFOF010000008.1, read as the reverse complement.
AGTACAACAGACTGCTCGAGAGGTTCTGCGCACCATTCGCCCTCGGCAAGGACGTGGTGGAGCAGTACAACCTGTTTTACGGCACGAACGTGGACTCAGTGTTCCAGAAACGCTTCTTCTCCAGCAAGTCACAGGGCGGACAGAAGTTGCAGACGGACGACGACAACAACGTGACGCAGACCCTGCTGAAGTTCGACCCGGAGTGGAATACCTATTATGAGGGACTGCCTATACCTAACGCCAACGCGGCACTGGAGAAGAACATGGCGATGATGATGGTGCCAAGCAACGCGGCGATGGAGACATATTGGAACGACGGACCGGGCAAGGTGCTCAAGGACCAGTACGGCACATGGGACAACGTGCCTACGGACGTGGTGGTGGAGCTGCTCAATAACAATATGTTCACATCGTTCATAGACTGCGTGCCGAGCAAGTTCGACGGCATACTCAACGACGCCAACGACCCGATGGGCGTGACGAAGGAGTCTGTGGACAGCGTGTGGCTCGGCTGCAACGGCGCGATTTACCTTACTAATAAGGTGTACTCGCCAACTTCTTTCGTCAGCGTGCTCTACCCGGCGGTGGTAAACCAGACGATGAAGATAATAGACTGGGCGGTGGCTAAATGTAAATACAGGGTGTACCTCAACTCGCTCAACTCTTACTACAGCTTCTTCATCCCCACAAACAAGTCAATGCTGGAGTACGTGGACCCGGCGTCATTCGGCAAAACGGAAACACAGCTTTACCGCTTCCACTACGACCCGACGCAGAAAAACACCCCGGTGTTCGCCGGTGTCTTCGCTTATGACATGGCAACAGGAACCTTGGGCGACAGCATACGCGAGGAGCGCGACCCGGGAGTGCTGGCGGACAAGCTGAAGGACGTGCTGGACAACCACATCGTGGTGGGCAACGTGGAGAGCGGATACACCTATTATAAAACAAAGGGCGGACAGGAGATACGCGTGAAAAACACCTCACTCGGCGTCAACGGAATGACCGTTGAGGGCAGTATGCAGATAAACGACACGTACAAGACGCTGCCTGTGACATATATATATGACCAGACCGTCAACGGCAATGGTAAGTGTTACATCCTCGACGGCGAACCGATACAGACAACGCGCAAGAGCGTCATCGACGTGATGAGGGAGCACGAGGAAATGAGCGAGATGCTGAAACTGCTCGAAGGCTCAGCGATGCTGGAGACAATACACGATGACAAGTACGCTTGCGCAAGCGAGAACCTCAGCATCTTCAATACCTTCAACTACACGGTCTATGTGCCAACAAACGAGGCGATACGTGAACTGCAAAGGAAGGGACAGCTGCCGACATGGGAAGACGTTGACCTGGCTGAGCAGGAAGAGCGTTTCGAGGACAAGACACGCGACTCACTGGCAATAGAAAAGTTCCTGAGATACCACATACAGGACGGCTCTCTCTTCATCGGCGCGGAGCCACAGAAGGAGAACGGCTACGAGACGGCGCTCATAGGAAGCAACGGCAAGTTCGAGAGAGTGTACGCCACACTGACAGACAACGACCTGTCGATAAAAACATCCGCTACAAGCAAGGTGGAGCGCAAGGTGGTGAAGCAGCCCGGACTCTATAACATCATGGCAAGAGAGTATATCCTTAACAACAAGGACGCGAAGGCAGCCAACGGTGTGTACACCTCGTCAACGGCGGTGGTGCACCTCATAGACGGAGCATTGGTGCGCTGATAGAAGCCGCGTAGGACAAAGGAAACGCAACCAACAAACAGATAAAACATAACTATTATGAAAATAATGAAGACAGATATAAACGGAGGCGCGCGGCGATTTGCCGCACTCCTCGCACTGCAGCTCTCGCTATCATGCGGCACAGCCTTCGCACAGGCGGCGGGAGACGTGGTTTCCGGCACCGTGTCTGACGCTATCGGACCCATCATGATGGCAAATGTAGTGGAGATAGACAAGGCAAACCGTATCGTCAGCTCCACGCAGACGGACATGAACGGTAACTTCTCGTTCAAGATTAAGGACCCGAAGAATAAGCTTAAGTTCAGCTATGTGGGCTACACCTCAAGGACGGTGCCCATCAATTCCACCTCTTATAATATAGTATTGGAGGACAAAACCTCGCTGAAAGAGGTCGTGGTGAGCAGCAAACGCCGCGGAGGCGGCTCCGGTCTCGCCATACCGCACGACGAATTGTCAACATCTAACCAGACAATCAGCACAAAGGAGTTCGAGGGACTCGCGCTGACAACAATCGATGAGGCTCTGCAGGGACGTATAGCAGGTCTTGATATCGTGGCAAACAGCGGTAACCTCGGCTCTGGAACGTCAATGAGACTGCGCGGTGTGAGTACCATTAACGGCAGCAGCGAGCCGCTAATCGTGGTGGACGGCAACGTGTGGGAGAGCGACCGCAACAGTGAGATAGACTTCTCAAGCGCTAATGACGAGAAGTTCGCAGAGCTGTTGAACGTCAACCCGGAGGACATTGAGAGCATCAGCGTCCTCAAAGACGCCGCCGCAACGGCGATATGGGGCTCACAGGGCTCTAACGGTGTAATCGAAATTAAGACAAAACGTGGTGTCAGAGGACAGACACGCGTGAGCTACAGCTATCGTCTGACAGGCACATGGCAGCCCGACGGATACAAGATGCTTACCGGTGACGAGTACACCATGCTGCAGAAAGAGGCGTATTTCAACCCGAAACTCAGCAACGCGGCAAGCGATATCATCGAGTTCAACTACAACAGCAGCAACCCTAACGGTTGGCACAACTTCGACAACAATACCGATTGGATTGACGCCGTGAAGCAGACGGGTTACAGGCAGAACCACTACATCTCACTGACGGGTGGTGGTGAGAAGGCAAACTTCCGTATCGGAGCGGGCTATGACCACGAGACTGGCTCCATAATAAAGCAGCAACTCGACCGTCTCACGTCGCGTGTGGCACTCGACTACTTCGTCAGCGACCGCATAAAGATTGTCACAAACCTCTCGTTCACATACACCAAGAACCAGAAGAACTACGACAACCTGCTGGGTATAGCGTACAAGCGTATGCCTAACCTGCCCATCTTCGAGCGTGATAACGACGGCAACAGCACGGGATATTACTACAATATACCTACTACAATATCCCCGGAGCTGTCTGACCAGATAGACCAGATGAACCCAGTGGCAGTGGCTAACCTCGCCAGCAACAACGAAACGAGCTACAAAATATCACCGGAGTTCCAGCTGGTGTATAACCTCCTCGGCGTGGAGGAAGGCAAGTCACAGCTCAAGTACGAGGGAAAGATAGTCTTCGACATATTCAATAACTACGTGGACACATTCCTTCCCACCACGCTCAACGTGAAAGGATGGAACAATGACAAGGCAAACAGGAGCACGGCGTATAGCTATAAGAGCCTCGGCATCACCACAACGCACACTCTTACCTTCATCCCGCACTTCACGAACGAGGACCACAGCATGATGATGATGGTGCGCGGACAGCTCACCGACGGCAGCAGCAACACGCAGAACACCTGCGTTTACGGTCTGCCCACGGGCACAATAATCAGCACTGGCGCAGAGGGCGTGATAGGAGACCCATTCTCCAGCACGGCAGGACAGTGGCGCAGCCTCTACTTCACGTACTCTTTGCACTACGCTTACAAAGGAAGGTACATGTTCGACTTCTCCGTTCGTCAGGACGGAAGCACCAAGTTCGGCTCCGAGAACAGGTGGGGAACGTTCCCCGCGGTGTCACTTCGCTGGAACATCAGCAAGGAACCATGGATGCAGTGGTCAGAGAAATGGCTCTCAATGCTTTCTGTCCGCCCGGGTTGGGGTATCGTAGGACGTCAGCCGGACGCAGAGTATCTCCACTTCAGCAAGTACGTTAACGGCAGCGGATACCTGGGTTCAGGCTCCACTTACCCACAGAACATACAGCTGAAGAAGCTGAAATGGGAGCAGAAGAAGACGTGGAACCTCGGCTTTGACTTCGGTTTCTTCAACGACAAGATTAACGGTAACCTCGAACTCTATAAGCAGTACACCTCTGACCTCCTTATGAAAGACAGGGCGATACCCACATCTTCCGGTTACACCAAGCTGGTATATGACAACGTTGGCAAGATGGAGAACACGGGATGGGAGTTCAATATCAACACCAACAATCTCTTAAAGTTCGGCAAATTCGGCATAGACGTGAACGTAACGTTCGCTAACAACAAGAACGTCATTACCGAAATGGAGGAGAGTTGCCTGCGAACCATGAACAAAGACTTCGACCGCAACAACGGTTCTTACCAGACTCGCGTTGAGTTGGACAAGCCTTTCGGCAGCATTTACGGCTTCCGCTACAAGGGAGTGTACCAATATACCGAGTACAGCGACGAGGAAGTGAAGGGCGTCAGCGGTCCTAACGCGCCGGTGGTGCGCGACGAGAATGGCACAGTCATAAAGGACAACAAGGGTCATACCAGACCGATGATGTACTGTTACGGCACTACCAGTGAGTATGAGTTCAAGGGTGGCGACGCTATGTATGAGGATGTGAACCACGATGGCAACATCAACGAGCTCGACATTGTGTACCTCGGCTCATCACTTCCAAAGATAACCGGCGGCTTCGGCCTCAAGTTCAAGCTGGGAAGGTGGTCATGGAACAACCAGTTCAACTTCCGTTACGGCAACAAAGTTATCAATGCCAACCGCATGAACGCCGAGAGCATGTACAACAACAATAACCAGAGCCGCGCCGTCAACCACCGTTGGCGCGTGGAGGGCGACATCGCGGCAATACCAAGAGCGCTCCATAAGGCTGGTTACAACTACCTCGGCAGTGACCGTTTCATAGAGGACGGCTCATTCCTGCGTCTCAACTACTCGCAGATAAGCTACTCCTTCCCCACTAAGATGATAAAGAAGTACGGGCTGAACCAGCTCAGTTTCTACGTGTCAGCCAACAACCTCTTCTGCCTTACCAAGTATTCCGGCGCAGACCCGGAGGTATCTTACGGCGGTTACGGCATGGTATATGACAACGCTCAGACACCGAAGGCCAAGTCAGTGACGGGCGGCATCACCATACAGTTCTGATAATAACGGAATAATGAAATACAATCATCACACGAATATGAACACCATTATAAAAAAATACAAGCGTATGGCAGGGGCGACAGCAATGTCCCTCGCCCTTACGGCATCCTCCTTCATGCTGACAGGGTGCAATGATTTCCTCGATACGCTGCCTCTCAACGACGTGGTGCTTGAGAACTACTGGACGCAGAAGGCTGACGTGACGAGCGTGCTCAACAGCTGTTACGAGTCGTTGGAGTCCTCCGAGAGCATACTCCGCATGGGAGTATGGGGCGAGATGCGCTCCGACAACATCGTGCTGGGACGCAGCGTGGGATACGACATACAGGAGATACTGAAAGAAAACATCCTCCCTACCAACGGACTCACCAAGTGGGACGTGATGTATCAGACCATAAACCGCTGCAACGTAGTGTGCCATTATGCGCCACTGGTTATGGAGCGTGACCCTAACTACACCTTAAACGAGATGAAAGCCAACATAGCTGAGGCTACATTCGTACGCGACCTCTGCTATTTCTACCTCATCCGCACCTTTAGGGACGTGCCCATCTCCTTCGAACCGAGCATCGATGACCTCGCGGACTATCAGATAGCACCCACCGAGATGAACGCTGCCCTTGATATGCTCATAGCCGATTTGGAGAAGGTCAAGGACGACGCGGTGCGCCGTTACGTCGATGACAGCCGTATGACGAACTCCTCCGCCGCGCAGACCGCATACGAGAACAGCAGCCGTGTCACACGTGTTGCTATCTATGCCCTGCTCGCCGACCTGAACCTCTGGCGCGGTAACTGGGACAAGTGCATAGAGTACTGCGACCTTGTCATAGACTTCAAGAAGGAGCAGTACAGACTCAAGAAGGAGAACCTCGGCGATTTGCGCGATATATATGAGTACGACGGCATACCTCTCATACGCGAATCACCAGACGGAAGCACCCTTTGCGGCGAAGCCTACAGCCAAATCTTCGGCGATGGCAGCAGTTTCGAAAGCCTGTTTGAACTCTATTTCCAGACAAACCAGAGAACCAAGAACTCTTACGTGGGCTCATACTACGGCACAAGCAGCCAGCCTCTCGGACATTTCGCTGCATATACCGACTATTTCGAGGAAGCTACAAAGGGCAACAGCCAGCTCTTCAACAAGAAGGACTGCCGCGCCTACGAATCAGCGCAGAGCACCAACGGCCGCTACGTCATCACAAAGTATGTCTGCAGGTCTGTATCTCTTGACAATAGGAATGTGTCCGACGATAGAAGCCTCAAGCTCAGCAGCTCAAGACGCGGCGACGAGTACGCCAACTGGATAGTATATCGTTTCACAGAAGTGCTGCTCATGAAGGCCGAGGCATTGATAATGAAGGGTGAGGAGAACTTCCCCGCCGCCTTCGCCCTCATCAATACCGTCAACAAGCGCGCGCTCAACATCACCACTTCCGGCGACAAGGACGAGTTGAAGTACGATGACTACAAGCAGAGCCGTGAGACAATGGAGGACCTTCTCCTTGCAGAGCGCAACAGGGAGCTTATGTTCGAGGGCAAGAGGTGGTACGACCTCGTGCGCGTCTCACTGCGCGACGGCAGCACCCAGCGCCTTGTCTCAAAGGCAACGGTGAAATATAAGGACAACGTTAATCGCATAAAGATTAAGTTGAGCGATCCGAACATCATCTTCTTCCCATACAACAGGGACGAGCTGAGGCTCAATCCGTACCTCAAGCAGAACAGCGCCTACGGTAACACCGAGGAGTTTGAGGGCATTTAGAACCCTCACGTGAGGGGCGGCGCACCGCTATTCCACCGCCAGCCCCCCGCCATCAACCTCCAAACAAGAAATAAAACCATAAAACTATGACTAATAATATATGCAAGTCTGCGATGAAGAAGCTGCCTGCCTTCTTCCTCCTGCTAACCATTGGCATCTCAAGTTTAGTGGCGTGTGTCGATAATGACTTTGAAGACACCAACTACTACACCGCCACCAAGCGCACCGCGGCGCAGCTCATGAGCGATGACCCCGCTCGTTACAGCCAGTTCCAGGCCTTACTCCAGCGTGCGGGCTACTACAACCTGCTGTCCACTTATGGCACCTTCACCGTCTTCGCACCCACCAACGACGCTGTCAACACCTTCCTCGCCGAGAGAGGCTACAACAGCATTGAGGACATACCGATGAAGCAGTGCGACACCATCGCGCGCACACACATTGTTAATAAAGGAGCGTTCTTCACCACTGACATCAAAAAGGATGTTGTGCCCGAGATGAATATGGATGACCGTTACATCACTTTCACCTGCGACAGTGACGCTAATAACAACAATAAGCTGACTTTCTTCGTCAATAATAACTCACAAATAGTGCAGAATGACGACTCAGTGACCAACGGTGTGGTACACACCATCAACCGAGTGCTCACCGCCAGCAACCAGTTCTTGCCTGACCTTATTGAAGAAGACACAATCTTAACGCTCTTCTCACAGGCTCTGAAGCTGACCAACATGTGCGACTCGCTCACGAAGTACATAGACCTTACTTACTATTGCAGCGACGACTCTGTCACCGATGGTATCCCCATGCGTTATGGTGGACAGGACCGCACCGCCAAATTCCCTGAGAAGCGTTTCTACAAATATACCGCTTTCGTGGAGCCCGATGAGGTGTACCACAAGAAGGGCATCCACACCCTCGATGACCTCATAGCATACGCGAAGAGCGTCTATGACGCTTCCTTCCCCAATGACGCCGGTCTTTACGACGACGACTACACCAATCGCAAGAACCCCCTTAACCGCTTCGTGAGCTATCACCTCATGGACCGCATCGGATACCACGGCGACTGGGCACCATCCGGTGAGATATTGACTAACTGCTGCCGCACGGACGTGGCTGATGCCGAGGACTTCTGGCAGACCATGTGCCCCGGTGCCATGATAAGGTTCTGCCGCGCTAACGGCTACCTCTACGCTAACCGCAAGGGACACAAGAAGAAGGTCGTCAACGGCTGCCATGGTGTGAAGGTGTTCGATGGCGACGAGACTCGTAAATTGTTTGGTAATAAGAAACAGTCTGCCCTCAACGGTGTCTACCATTACCTCGACGACATACTCGTGTATGACACCAAGGTGAGGGACGAAGTGCTCAACTGCCGCATGAGAATAGACGCGACCACCCTCAGCCCCGACTTCATGAATCAGGACGCACGCGGTCACTACGGCATAGAGACGTTCACAGGTATGAAGAACGGATACATCTCCGGGTGGAAGACGTCAAAGGAAACCTTCGTCGGCGTGCACAACGACGACCCGTGGTGGAGCTCATATCTGGGCAACGCCATCTGTATCAAGGGTCAGTACGACGTTCAGATAAAGCTGCCTACACCGCCACCGGGCCTCTACGAGATACGTCTCGGCTATGTCTGCGGCGAGGAGCGTGGCGTGGTACAGGTTTACCTCAACAACGAACCTTGCGGCATACCTGTTGACCTGACCATCGGCGCATGGTTCCCAGAGGTGGGTTACGAGGCTGACACCGACGACGAAGCACACAACGCAGCCAACGATAAGGCAATGCGTAACCGCGGATACATGAAGGCTATGGACTCATACGGCAAGCCTGGAGCCACCAATTTCCGCGTGGACTCACCAGAGCACATGCGCCGCATACTCACCACCGCCCAGTTCAAGGAGGGCGAGGAGTACTGGTTGCGCTTCCGCCGTGTGTCTGAGGACGACCCCAACGCTAACAAGGAGTGGTCTTTCGACTACTTAGAGCTTTGTCCAAAGAGCATCTACGCAAGCCCGGATGGCGAGGACAGGCACTGATGGACTTGAGGTTTGAGGCTTGAGG
>JALFOF010000058.1 GCA_022773825.1 Prevotella sp. | reverse complement strand
CAATAATTGTATTGGTTAGTGATGCATAATCATTATGTGACATAAAGGAGTGTAGCGACTCCTACTCGACTGTTGTCACGTGCTGATAATGCGCAGTAGGCGATGCAAGGATTATATAAAATAATTCTGCACACCTACTTATCAAAATGTAAGGTATATGCGGCGGCAGTCTCCTTTATTGCGTCTTCGTGCCCCGTCAGTGCCGCGAATGGGGCGAATTGTGCCGCACGGCTAAGCATCGGCATCGGTGGATGCTTCTGTGATACGTGGTGCGGCAGATTTATTATGTCTTCGTAGTCTTCCGTCATGCCTTGTGTCCTCCTATCTGTGAATTACGTTCCTTTCCTGTAGCACCGTCCTTGAAGTTAAGCCCTCGTAAGATGGCGTTCTTGCCAAATCTTTTTTTGAGTTCGAGTATTGTTTCTTGCATCCTCCGCTCCTTTTCAAGCTCTGTCCTTTCCTGTTCCTGCTGCCTGCACAGCTCCTCATAGTCGGTGAACAGGTCGAGCTGTATTGGTTTCTTGGCGGTCTCTATCTCTTCGCGAACAACATTGTTGGCGGTGAGGTTCACCCGCCTTATTAGCAGGTCGTTATTGACGATGCGGTGGAAAAGTTCCTCCGCAGCATCGGTAATCCTTCTTGTGGAAGATGTGGCGCGTCCAAGGCTGATGCTACCGTGGGCGTGTTTCGGCACTTGTCTGCCGTAATGGTCAATGTGCACCTCGCCATGATACTTCGCTCTTATGGCAGGGTTGTCAAGACTCTCTCTGTCATAGCCTACCGACATCACAAGTTGGTCGGTGACAAGCCGCTTCTCCAGCAAGTTAAGTGACAGGTTGTCCGCCATCTCTTTCATCACCACGAGAGCCTTTTCCGCGGTATATGGACAGGTAAGCACCTGTCCGCTCCCCAGCGAGTTGATTGCTGGCTTATATGCTTTTATCATGTCGATGGTGCAAGGTTCCCATCCCCATGCATGGTCAATGATAAGCTCTGCGTTGACGCCGAAAAGGCGATATAGCAGTTCTTCGTTTTCTATGGAGCATCGTGCTATCTTGCCCATGGTGTCTATGCCGTAGGGAGCCAGCTTGGCTGCAATGCCGTGTCCTATTCTCCAGAAACTCGTCAGCGGATGGTGGTTCCATAGCTTCTTCCGGTAACTCATCTCGTCAAGTTCGGCTATGCGCACACCGTCTATGTCGGCAGCTATGTGCTTCGCCTCAATGTCCATCGCTATCTTTGCCAAATAGAGATTACTACCTATACCAGCCGTCGCAGTTATGCCAGTTTGCTTCAATACATCGCGTATTATCGTCATTGCCAATCCGTGGGCACTCATCCTGTATGTTGCGAGGTAGTTCGTGACATCCATAAACACCTCGTCTATGCTATATACATGTATGTCCTCAGGGGCAATGTACTTTAGGTAAACCTGGTATATGCGCGTGCTGTAGTCTATGTAGAAAGCCATCCGCGGCACAGCCTTAATGAAGTCTATCTCCCAGTCGGGGTGCTCTTTTATCTCTGTGTCAGAGAATGATTTTCCGCAAAAAGGACGACAGCCTATATGGCATCGCCTACCATTGTTTACCTCCCTCATGCGTTGCACCACCTCAAACAATCGTGCACGACCGCCTATGCCGTATGCTTTCAGTGATGGCGACACTGCCAGGCATATCGTCTTCTCGGTGCGGCTCTCGTCTGCCACCACGAGGTTGGTGGTGAGAGGGTCAAGCCCCCGTTCCACGCACTCTACGCTGGCGTAGAACGATTTGAGGTCAATAGCAATGTAGGTGCGCATGATTTCTGTTGTTTATATCTTCTCCGGTGGTGTTCCTTATTCTGTTCTTAGGTGTATCACCCTGTATTCGTGCCCAGAAGCGGGCACGACCTTGTTCAGTAAATCTTTGAGACTTAATTTCAGTGAGGCTGTGTTTACACAGGGATGGCAACCGAAGTGCTCCGAGGTAAGCAATTCTTCATCGACAACCAGCAGCACCTTTGCTTGTTTGTCATGAATAAGCCCCATTGGCGAGACAGCTCCAGGGTGTATGTGTAGCAAATCTGTCATGAGTTCCTCGCCAGCGAATGACAGACGGGCACACCCTAACTCCGCAGAGAGGAATTTCGTCTTAAACACTTTTTCGCCTGGCAGCATGAGCAGGTAGAACTGCGTCTGCTGGCGATTGCAGAGAAACAGGTTCTTACAGATTGGCGCTCCAAGCACCTTTTCCACCTCAGCACATTCTTCCATTGTGAATGCAGCTTCGTGACATAGGGTCTCGTATGCGATGTTGTGTCTGTCAAGGAAATCGTATGTATCCTTTTCCGCCTCGCTTATTTCTGTGTTGTATGTCGGGCGTCCTGTAAATCGTTCCATGGGTGTATAAATATGAGGTTTCTGACTCTTGTTAAGATAGGGCAGGGGAGACCCTAGCCAACTATGGGATAGATTTATTAAGACTGGACGAATGAGAAATCTAATGACCGATTTGGATTGAAATCCCGTCAGCACTAATTTGTAAACCTATCTAAAGAAAAAGGTGAATCACGATTTTACTCTTGACTCACCTTGTGTTCTGTTTCTTGGAGGTGCGTGGCGGAGTCGAACCGCCTTGGCTGGTTTTGCAGACCAGAGACTAAACCGTTCATCCAACGCACCATATTATGTAGTCTTTTCTTACCTTATCGGGATGAATTTGGTGCACTTGTTTTTTCAAATGCGATGCAAAGGTACTACTTTTTTCTGAAACATCCAAATTTCAAAGACTTTTTTTTCTAAAAAACGATATTTCCTTTTTTATGTCAGAATTTTTTCGTACCTTTGCAGCCGCAAACAGCATATATGCCGCGCCTGTGGCGAAATTGGTAGACGCGCCAGACTTAGGATCTGGTGTCTTGCGATGTGCAGGTTCGAGTCCTGTCAGGCGCACTGAAGAAAATCCTAACCGCTTAGTATTGAGTGGTTAGGATTTTTCTTTTGCTGTTTTTGACAACCGATTCTGTCTTTCTTTTTCCAATTTCTCCGCAAGCTTGGGTAGAACCTTGTTCCTAATATAGTTCTTGTCTCTGTTAGCAAACGGTGCTATCTCGTCCATTGAATGCCACGTATCGCAGTATTCCAGAATGTAGATAGCCATTTCTTCATATTCATTTTCAACCTCACTTTGCTATAAACGTCAAGCGAGGCACACGTCATCTTGTGTGCCTCGCTTGATTTAGTTTACAATATAATATTATATATGTTTAGAAGAACATATATCTATTGTCTGTTATGTCAGCGTTGATATACAGCTCCTGCATGAAGTTGCCGGCAGCCATCATTGCTTGTCTTGTCATACGCTGCTCGTATGCCTTCTGGTCAAACTTCTGTCCGCGGTTCTTCTTTGCTGTTACTTGGAAGAGGTAAACACCGCCGTTGCCCTTTACTGCGTGAGCAGAGAATGTGCCAACTTTTGTTGCTGCCACTGCTCCGCTGAGTGCTGGCTCTGTGGTGCCTGCTATGCTTACGAAAGCGGGTGAGGCAAATGTTATCTGCTGTACGGGGACTATCTGTGCGCCCTTAGCCTTGGCAGCATTGATGTTCTTCACGTCCTTCGCTTTTGCCATGAGCAACTCTGCCTTCTTGTCGTTGAGTGCCTCAGCCTTTACAAGTTCCTTTACCATAGCATCGTCGAGACCGCGGTAGCCTTTCTCGTGTATCTTTGTCACTACGAGCACGAGGAAGCTGTCATTGTTGCCACACTCATACAGAGGTGATACTTCTCCCTCCTTTGCTTCATACGCCCATTTGAGTGCTTCGTGAGTGCCAGAGATATTAGCGATGACATGCTGTGAGCTTTTAACATCGCGCTGCTCCATGACGGTGTAGCCATATTTCTTTGCGGCTTTCTCAAGACCTTCGAGCGTTTGGTTCTCTGATACATACTGTGAGAACTTGTTGTATGCCTTGTTCTGCGTGTCATCGGTGAAGGTTATCTTTGTCTTTATGACAGCTGCTACATACTTGGTCTGGAAGTTTCTGCGGTCTGTAACCTTTACGATGATGTTGCCTGATGGGGTTGATATGTTGCGTGTCTCCCCGGAAGCCATGGTGTTGAGTGCGCCGATAAATGCTTTGTTCTCAGCGTTGATGCCGTTAGCATACTGGTACTGCTGTGTTGTCATCCACTGCTTCTCGCCAGTCTGTCCGTATTTCTTCGCTATAGCCTCCCACTGTGCTGGGTCGGCGTTGACAGCCTTTATTATGGAGTCCGCGCGCTCGTTGGCTTCGCTTACGTTCTCGCCTGCCACCTGTATTGCCTGAAACTCTATGGAATCAGGCAGTTCCTGCTTTGAGATAAGCTTTATGGCGTTGAGCGTGTTGTCCTGTGTATTCTCCTTTACTGCTGTCGTGGTGCCTACTGCTATGGAGTCTATCTGCTGTGCTATGTCAGATGGGAAAGCTGACTTCAGCACTGGTATGCCGAGGTATGCCACGGTGCTGTTGGACTTGCGTACCACCTCCGTTGGGTCCTCTGCTGTTGCGAGCTGTGCCACGTAGTCCTTGGTTTGCTTGCTGAGTGCCGCACGGTCAGCGGCGGAAGCTGTTACCTGCACAGCGACATACTTTATGTCGCGTGTCTCCTCGTACTGCTTGAAGCGAGCTTTTATTTCGTTGTACTTCGCCTTTATGTCTTCGTCAGTAACCTTCACGTCCTTGTCAGCCACAGAGCCGTAGGTGAAAGCAGCCAGCTGTATGTCAGCCTCATTGTTTTCCTCTTCAAAGGCCTGCTTTGCCTCTACGGGGTTAGAGAGGAAGCATGATGCGAGGAGTGTCTGGTATTTCTGTACGAGTGTCTGCTGGCGCAGTGTCTTCTCTATGAATGTCCAGTAGTTGTATATGGTGCGGTACTGTTCTGCCTGCTGTGGATTTGATGTCTGCACCTTCTTGTATTCGTTGATGAACTGCTTGAGGGCATTAGCGTCGAAGCGTCCAGTCTGCTGGTTCACGAATGGTGTCTGCAAGAGCATTGGGTTTGTGCCCTTGTTGAGGATGTCGCGCATCTCGTCATCGGTGACGGTGAGGCCGAGTTCCTTTGCTTCCTTTGCTATGAGTGCCGTCTGCACGTATGTGTTCCACACCATGTCGCGCACTTGGTTCAGTTCTGCCTCGCTAAGGTTGTCTTGGTTCTGCGTCATCTTAACGACATCAGTGTACTCGTCAACGAGTGCCTGAAATTCTTGAAAGCTGATTTTTTCGCCGAGGACTTTAGCAATCTGCTGTCTCTCATTGTTTTTTGCGGAGTCGCATGAGCGCACCGCTTCTTCGGCGATGAAGGCGAAGAGACCCAGGCCGATGATGCCGACGAGCAGGGCTCCCTTGCTTCTGATTTTTCCTAATACTGCCATTGTTTTATGATTTTGTTTTTATTAATTTTCGTCCATTTATGGGTAGTATAGACACAAAGTCGGCACAAAGTTACGGAATTTTTCTTAATTGCACAAATTTTGAATAACAAAAAATGCCTGCCTGTACAAATTTATCCGTGTCGCAAGTGCGCTGTGCACTTGTTGTACCTGTTGTGCTGTGTGTTTGTGGCTGTGGGCTGCTATGCATGGTGTTGGTTTTTTTACTGCCTATGTTTACCGTTTTTGCTCCTCACTGCAAATACCTTGCTTTTACTGCCTTCGGTAGCTTTGATACTATGAGTTCGTAGGATTCTCTGATTAAGTCCTCTACCAATGCGTCGTCTAACTGTTCGTAATATATGTCGCTCCAGTGTGTCTTGTTCCAATGGTAGGCAGGTGTCACGGCGGAGAACCGTTCGCGGAGTTCCGTGTTCCTGTCTGGCGTTAGCTTTATGGCAAACCTTGACGCTCCATCCTTGGCACTATGCTTGTCGCTGCCTAACCACAGGCAGACGAATATCTTGCCTTCCAAACGGAAGTTGATGATGTCCTCGCCAAATGCCTGGTCTTCTGTTACGGCAGGGAGTGACAAAGTGTATTCTCTGACTTGCTCAATGTTCATGCTCATTCAGTTTTTTATTGTTACAGATGCGAAGTTGCGATTTTTCTTTGTTTTATGGTTGAGTGAGGTGACAGAATGTGGTGACAAAACAAAAGCTATGCTTTTACATTGTAATCACTATGCTTTTACGATGTAATCGCATAGCTTTTACAGTATAAAAGCATAGCTTTTGCGCGGCTTGTTGGCAGGTGTGTTGTAAGTGTCTGGTAATCTGCGGAAAACCGACTATGTGCTTTGTCTTGGAAATCCTTGCGGATATGCCCCGCTATTCTTCTTCCTTCGCTTTCGTGAACTTCACGAGTTCTATCTTCGTTTCGGTGTTCTTGAGGATTTTGCAGTTCCAACCGTCGATGGTTATTACCTCGTTGAGTTTGGGGAAACTTTGGTAGCGGTCGAGAATGAGTCCTCCCACGGTCTTGTAGTCGTCGCCTTCTGGCAGTCCGAGTCCGAGTGCCTCATTGACGCGTTCTATCTCAAGGCGTGCTGATACGAGGTATCCGCCATCGTTGGTCTTGCGACATTCGTAGCTTGATATGTCGTGTTCGTCCTCTATCTCGCCAATAATCTCCTCCACAATGTCTTCAAGTGCCACAATGCCACTTGTGCCTCCGAACTCATCCACCACCACGGCGAGGTTGGTCTTCTGCATCAGCATATTCTGCATCAGCTTGCGTGCCGCCATTGTTTCGGGTATGAAAGGCATCTGCCTGACGTGCGACAGCCATTCCTCCTTTATGCGGAACAGTTCCGAGGAGTGTATGTATCCTATGATGTGGTCTATGTCTCCCTCAAAGACGATTATCTTTGACCTTCCGCTCTCTACGAATTTCTGCCGCAGTTCCTCCAGCGGTGTGCCTTTCTCCACGGCGTTTATCTCTGTGCGTGGTATCATGCAGTCCCTCACCTTGGTGTCGGAGAGGTCGAGCGCGTTTTGGAATATGCGCACCTCTTCTTGTATCTCCTCCTCATTGCCCGCTTTGTCTATGCTCTGCTGCACGAGGTAGTCGAGGTCAACCTTAGAGAATTCTTCCTTGGGTTCTTCCTTGCTGACGTTTACTCCGAGTGCTCGCAACATCATGCGAGAGATGGTGGTGCACAGGCGTGACAGGGGGTATAGCGTGACGTAGCACAGCCATGCCGGCATGGCGAAGAAGTTTAGCAGCGTGTTGGCGCTGTTCTTGAAGATTGTCTTCGGCATGAATTCTCCGGTGAAGAGCACTATCACGGTGGATATCACGGTGTCAGCCGTTACGGTGAAGGCTTCTGACATACCTTGAAACACGGTGTTGTCGAGAAGCCGGGCTATGAGGATGCCGTATATTACGAGGGCGATGTTGTTGCCCACGAGCATGGTGCTGACGAAAGTATTGGGGTGCTTGTAGAAGAATGACACGATGCGGTGGCTTATGCTGCTGCCGTCTGCTGTCATCTCCGCGAGCATTCTGTTGCTTGACACGTATGCTATCTCCATGCCAGAGAAGAAGGCGGAGAAGAGCATCGTTATGATAATTGATATGATAAGGTGTATGTCCACTTTTGATGTTTATGGATGTTGCGCTGTTTTGCCGGCTCACTGGTTGTCTGTGCCTGCATACGTTTCCGTATGTTTTTTCATCTCTTGCGTGGTAGGATGGGGGCACGTTTCGGTGTGGTGTCGGCTTTTGCCGTGTCTGCCGCTGCGGGAGCGTCCTTCTTCTTCTCCTCCTCCTCGCGTTTGAACGAGCCAACGGAGTTCGACACAGTGTAGTGCTGCATACGCTCATCGCTGGTGAAGTAAGTGCCCTGAAGTTCGCGTTCCGGGGTCACAACGCGTGAGAAACAGTAGGAGTACAGCTCGCGGCGGTTCTGGTCCCAATATAATTCCTCGCTGCTGAAGCGCAGGCCGTCGATAGTTTTCACTCTGACGTTGCCTATGAGGTGCCACAGTTTCTTTGTCGTATAGTAGAAAGCGGTGTCAGCCTGCACGTATGCCTCGGTGTGAAAGTTCTGGTCAAACTGCTCCATGAAGATGCCCCTCTTGAATATCCACCGTGGAGGGTTGAGCACCTCGTTTACCTCCCACCTCTCTGCTACGATGCGGTATTTCATCACCCCGGAGTCGCTGATGAGCGTGTTTACGCCGTATGACTTCATCATGGACACGGAGTCGCGAGGGTTTATGGCGGGGGCGGTGTGCTCCTTTGGTTTACTGCAAGCGGCGGAAGCCAGTACGAGTGTTACTATTAACGATATGTGCGGGAAATGTTTCAAAGCCTGTTCCTGTTGTTTATTCAAACCTCCACTTGGCAAACCACCGTTCGTTGAATGTCATGCCTATGTTTATGAGGAACGTGTTTTCTGTCAGCAGGTTGTTGCCTGACATGTTCTGCCATTGAAATCCTATGTTGAGCATGGAGCGGTTGTTCCATGAATTGATGATAGGTATGCCTACACCTGCGCTGACGGAGAACTCTTTGGGCCCTTCGTTGCCGTTTGGTCTGAGGTAGGGCGTGGTGTAGCCCATGCCAAAGCGATAATGTATCTTGTCGCCTAAATTGCGTCCGTTCTCGTTGCGGCAGTATTCGCCGCCCATGTTTATCTTGTGTCTGTTGGAGAAGACGTCCGTCTGTGAGGTGTATGTGGTCGTTCCGTTTGTTTCGCCATAGACGGGGAACTTCACGGAAGACCATGTTTGCAAGGTGTAGTCTAAGCCGACGAGCCACTGGTTGGCGTGCTTGTAGGAGAAGCCTATGCCCAACTGTGTAGGCAGGCTACACCCGTCGGTGGCTGCCAACTTGGTGGTGTCGTTGACGGCGCTTTGAGAGTTGGAGGTAATGACGAGGCACTCTGGGTCAGCGTTGAGGCTGTGGCCCGGGGTGAGTGTCACGCCCACGGTGGCTATGTCCTTGCTGTTCAGCCAATGGCTGTATTGCACGCCGAAGTCGAGCTTGTAGCTACGCGCCGAAATGGAGTATTGCTTGGCGAGCGACTTCACGTTGTTGTCGCTGTAAGTGTTGGTGATGTAGTTTGATACAGTGCCCCACAGGTAGCTCGCGTTCATACCCACTGACAGCCCCTTCAAAGGTGTCTGCCATCCTGCTCCGATGAAGAACTGGCGCAGTCCGCCATTGCCAGAATAGTTCTGCGTGTACGTTGTCCCAGTGGAGGTGGAGGGCGCCATGCTGTAACCCGGCACTGTGGAACTGGCGGAGAAACTGTAACCCACGTTGGTGAAGGGCAGAATACCGAAGCTCATGCCTACATTCTTGACGAGACGGAACGAGCCCACCGCGTATTCAAAGTCGGCGTTGTTGGCGTTCTTGCTCTTCCCGTTCTCCTTGAAGTTCGTCATTTGCAGTGACATACCTACGTCGAAGATGAAGGTAAGCGAGTCGATGGCAGAATAAGATGCCGGGTTGAGGTAGTTTACTTGATTGTGTTCCCTGAATGCCAATCCCACTCCGTTCATGCCCCTGTTGAAGCCTTGTGACTGCTCGGACAGCTTTCCATAGCCGAACTGCGAATACGGTGAGTTGGTTCCGCTTTGCGCCATTGCCGACAAGGCTATGGCGAACATGGCGGTTGTGGATAAGAGTTTCTTCATTATTATTATAATCGATTCTGTGTGTGCGGACAGAGCCGCTTTCTTATGCTATTTTGCTATTTGGTGCAAAATTATTGAAAAAAAACGAAACAAGCGAATGTTCTCTCAGAAAAATAAGTTATTTTTGCATCGTGAAACGAAATATTTGTCTTTTTAAGAGTTTTTTTGTGTGCTTTCTGGCGCTTTTTATGGCTGTCGGGGATGTCGCTGCGCAGGAAAGTGTCACTGTGCGCGATGATGCCTCCTTGGACAGTGTGGAGGTTTTCTTGCTTACCTGTCAGCCTCACGATGAGGTTTACAGCCTCTATGGGCATACATCTATAAGGGTGTTCGACAAAAATACTGGCGGTGACTATGCCGTGAACTTCGGCGTGTTCGACTCTACCGCCGATTATTTCGCGCTTCGTTTCGCCTTCGGACTGACTGACTATATGATGGCGATATATGACTTCCGCGATTTTCTTGACGAATATCGTTTCTATGGCAGTGGCGTTTACCAGCAGCATATAAACATGAGCCGTGAGGAGAAACGCAACTTCCTGAAGGCACTGTATGAGACCTCACGCCCGGAGAATGTGGTGTATCGCTACAATTTCCTCTACAATAATTGCACAACGAAAGCTCGCGACATCATCACTGGCGCGCTTTCCGGCGAGGTGGAGTACCAGACTACCAGCCTACAGAAAGGAGAACGCACCTTCCGCCAGCTCATTCACCTAAAGAACGAGGACAGCCGATGGGCGAGGGTGGGGAACGACCTCCTGCTCGGCGTGGGAGCTGATGCCGTGGCAGACCACGGCGGGCGGCAGTTCCTGCCCGAGGTGCTGATGAATGACTTTGACAGTGCCAGCGTATTGTTACCCGATGGTACGAAAAAGGTGCTAGTCGATGAAGCTGGGTGGGTGCTGCTCCCTGGAACGCCTTATCACCCCGACAATGCCTTCGGCTGCCCATTGTCACCGAAGACCATGGCGATACTCTTCTTCTGTGCCATTTTGTCACTGTGTCTCGTGGAGATGCTGTTGCTTAAAAGAAGACTGTTGTGGATGGACTACTGCGTGGTGATACTGTATGGCGTGGTAGGGGTGGTTTTAGGAGCGATGATATTCTCCGCGCATCCCACGGTAAACCTTAATTTGCAGATACTTCTCTTTAATCCGTTGTACCTTTTCTTTCTGTACCCAAGACTGCGTTTCAAATGGCGCTGGCACCTGATGCTTCTAAGCATAGCCTTGTTCTTCATGGGCAATGCCATTCAGTCATACGCGGAAGGCGCGAATATTATGGCATTTGCTTTGCTTGTATATGCGCTGAATGGATTTGCAGCCGACAACTATGGCTATTTAATGCGTAAAAAGTGACTTTTTTCGCATTATGTTTGGTCAGACAAAAAAAATGTGTTACATTTGCAAACTATTTTGCGAGGAGCACAATAAAACACAAAACCTGAAATAAAAACAAATAAACAAAATATGAATTTCAATTCTATCCTTTCCGCACTCTTCGGCAATAAGGCAAGCCGTGACAGGAAAATGATTCAACCATTGGTTGAGAAAGTAAAAGAGGCATACCCTGCCATCAAGGCTCTCACTAACGATGAGCTGCGTGCCAAGAGTAAGGAAATACAGGCATACGTGCAGAACTCTGTCATTCCACAGCGTCAGCAGATAGCGGAACTGAGGAAACAGATAGAGCAAACCCCTATTGATGAGCGTGAACCCATATTCAACCAGATAGACAAGTTGGAGAAAGAGGTCCTCGACCTGCTGGAGAAGGCGTTGGAAGAGGTCTATCCCGTGGCGTTCTCTATAGTGAAAGATACGGCGCGCCGCTTTACCGAGAACGAGGAGACCATTGTCACCGCTACGGAGTTTGACCGTGAGCTTGCCTCCGACCCCTCACACGACTTCATAACCATCGATGGCGACAAAGCCATATACCACAACCATTGGACCGCTGGCGGCAACGACCTCAAGTGGGAAATGGTACATTATGACGTGCAGCTCTTCGGCGGAACCGTGTTGCACCAAGGTAAGATAGCCGAGATGGCAACAGGTGAGGGTAAGACCCTCGTCGCCACCTGTCCGGTGTTCCTCAACGCACTCACAGGCAACGGCGTGCACGTAGTCACAGTGAACGATTACCTCGCCAAGCGTGACTCAGAGTGGATGGGACCGCTATATATGTTCCACGGTCTCTCTGTTGATTGCATCGACAAGCACCGCCCCAACTCAGAGGAACGCCGTAAGGCATATCAGGCCGACATCACCTTCGGCACAAATAACGAGTTCGGTTTTGACTACCTGCGCGACAATATGGCAATGCAGCCGGAAGACCTCGTGCAACGCAAACATAACTACGCTATCGTGGACGAGGTGGACTCCGTCTTGATAGACGATGCCCGCACACCTCTTATTATTAGCGGTCCCGTGCCGCAGGGCGACGTGCAGATGTTTGAGGAATACCAGCCTTTGGTGGAGAAGATAGTGGGCGTGCAGCGCAAACTCGCCACACAGTTGCTTGCTGATGCCAAGCAACTCATTGCCAAAGGCAACGAGACGGGCGACAAGCAGATGCTTGCTGACGGTTTCCTTGCGCTCTACCGTTCCTACAAGGCGTTGCCGAAGAATAAGCCACTCGTGAAGTTCCTCTCCGAGGATGGCATCAAGTCGGGTATGCTCGCTACGGAAGAGATATACATGGAGAACAATAACCGCAAGATGCCGCAGGCCATAGAGCCCCTCTATTTCGTCATCGACGAGAAGTTACACTCCGCTGACCTCACTGACAAAGGCGTGGAATGGCTCTCCGCGCAGGTGTCAGACAGGCAGCTCTTCGTCTTGCCCGACATTACCACCGAGCTGTCCGCGCTGGAAGCAAGGAAAGACCTTACAGACGAACAGCGCATAGAGCAGAAGGACCAGCTTATGAACCACTACTCCATACAGTCGGAGCGTGTGCACACCATACAGCAGTTGCTCAAGGCATACAGCCTCTATGACCGCGATGACGAATACGTTGTGATGAACGGCGAAGTGAAGATTGTTGACGAGCAGACGGGCCGTATCATGGAAGGACGTCGCTGGAGCGATGGTCTGCATCAGGCGGTGGAGGCAAAGGAACATGTGAAGGTAGAGGCTGCCACGCAGACTTACGCCACCATAACCCTGCAGAACTATTTCCGTATGTACCACAAACTGGCAGGTATGACGGGTACAGCCTCCACCGAGGCAGGCGAGTTCTGGGACATATACAAACTTGATGTGGTGGAGATACCCACCAACCGCCCCGTGCTCCGCAAGGACATGGACGACCGGGTGTACAAGACGGCCAGGGAGAAGTATAAAGCCGTGATAGAGGAGATAGAAGAAATGCGCAATGCCGGTCGCCCGGTACTCGTAGGCACCACGTCCGTGGAAATATCTGAACTGATATCACGAATGTTGAAAATGCGTAACATACCGCATAATGTGCTCAATGCCAAGGAGCACGCCCGTGAGTCACTCATCGTGGCGGAGGCTGGTAGGAGCACCGACGGCAAGGGTGCCGTCACCATAGCCACCAACATGGCAGGACGTGGCACCGATATCAAGCTCACGCAGGAAGTTAAGGAAGCGGGCGGACTCGCCATCATAGGCACCGAGCGCCACGAGAGCAGGCGCGTGGACCGTCAGTTACGAGGACGCTCCGGTCGTCAGGGTGACCCGGGTTCTTCTGTCTTCTATGTGTCGCTCGAAGACAAACTGATGCGCCTTTTCGGCTCTGAGCGTATAGCGAAAGTGATGGACCGCCTCGGTTTTGAGGAAGGAGAGCGCATAGAAAGCCCCATGATTTCAAAGAGCGTGGAGCGCGCGCAGAAGAAGGTGGAAGAGAATAACTTCGGCATACGTAAGAGACTGCTGGAATACGATGACGTGATGAACAAGCAGCGTACCGTCATCTACGGCAAGCGCCGCCACGCCCTCATGGGAGAGCGCATAGGGATGGACATCACCAATATAGTATGGGACCGCGTAGTCTCTATAATAGGCAACAACGACTACGAGGGATGTAAAGAACGTTTCCTCAAAGTGTTCTTCATGGAGTGCCCCTTCACTGAAGAAGAGTTCGCTGCCACGTCACGCGAGAAACTGGAGGAGGAGACATTCCAGAAGGTGATGACACAGTTCAAGGAACGCTTGGAGAACATAGCAGCGGAGGCATACCCCGTGGTGAAAGACATATATGAGAATCCAGACGCTAACTTCGAGCGCATACTCATACCGTTGACAGATATGCACATGATATATCGTATGTCTTTCGACCTCAAGGAGTGTTATGACACCCAGTGCCACAATATAATGAACCAGTTTGAGAAGATGATAATGCTTCACACCATTGACGACAACTGGAAAGAGAACCTGCGCCAGCTGGACGAGTTGCGCCACTCCGTGCAGAACTCCAGCTACGAGCAAAAAGACCCCTTGCTCATCTTCAAG
Organism: Prevotella sp.; assembly: GCA_022773825.1. Classification (GTDB taxonomy): domain Bacteria; phylum Bacteroidota; class Bacteroidia; order Bacteroidales; family Bacteroidaceae; genus Prevotella. The sequence goes on along the minus strand of JALFOF010000058.1, from coordinate 15,750 downwards.
CTGGAGAGTGTCAAGCTGTGGGACGCAATGATTAACCAGATGAACGACTCCGTATGCAGCACCCTCTCACGCATCCGTATCTTCAAAGACAACGCTCCAGCGCAGTCCGCTCCACAGCCAGCGCCGCAGGAACTGCCGAAACCAGCGCCAGCGCCGCAGTATGAGACCCACAAGCAGCAACTCAACGCTGACGGCACCGCCGCTGACGATGCAGCAAGTCGTCCACGCTATAACGACCCCACTGCCCCACAGCAGCGCAGACCTATAGTCCATGCCAAGACCCCGCGTCCCAACGACCCATGTCCTTGTGGCTCTGGACTAAAGTTTAAGAACTGCCACGGGAGGAGGTGATTAGTGGTTTGGTTGTTTGGTTGTTTAGTTGTTTAGTTGTTTGGTGGTTTGGTTGTTTAGTTAAATGTAAACGCTCCATTAGCCATCCGCTCGGCTCTACCACTTCGCCCCAGTGAAGAAACCACCAAACCACTAAACCAACCAAATAACCAAATAACCAAATAACCAAACCACTAAACAACTAAACAACTAAACCACCAAGCAACTAAACAACTAAACAACCACCTCGCCCTTGTGTCACGGGCATCAGCCCGTGAAAGCCCCACCACCCACTAAACCACTAAACAACCAAACCACCAAACAACTAATCAACCAACTAACAACCATGACAGACAAAACAAAACATCAGGTGTCACGCTTCTTCGATAAGGTAGCTGACAAGTTTCCGGCAGTAGAGGCTCCTACACTCTTCACAGATATCCATGTCCATGCCTCCCCAGATACGGGAGACCTCATGGCGTATGATGATGACGGCAAGGAGATAACACGCTGTGTAGTGGAGGAGTGGATAGAGCGTGGTGGGGATGTATCAACATTCTGGCAAGAAGCAGAGGTTGTGATGCGCACTATCCTCGCAGCCAAGAAACCGTGTCTTGGCCTTACGAAGCCCTATTCTTTCATACTTGAAGACGAAGGTGGCAACCATGTAGCAGAGTTATATGTTGTTGATGACTCTGAGACCGTGATAATATCCACACCCTTTATGGATGGCATGGAGAAAGACCTTGACGATTTCTTCGACGAATTGATGAAGGAGTAACGATAAAGAATATAAAGAAAAGAGCACGGAGGAACATAAAGACATTATGCTCCTCCGTGCTCTTTCCTGCAATTTACATATACTGGTTGACTCTGTGAAACTGGGTTATGAGAGCCCGTAGCTTTAGGAATTTCTTTTTTCGTTCATCTTTCATCTTCCCTTGGTTAAAGCTTTTGCGGTTGAACTTCATCCAGTTTAGCAGACTGTGTTCCTCAATGTGGTGGCGTGAGGGACCGCGGTGGTTTTTCTTTGCAAATCGCCATACCTCGCGGTATCTTTTGTTCCACTGTTCATCTCTTGTTGTCATTTCTTTGTATTTTGTTTAGGGTTTGTTTGATAATATGCAATGTCTTTCTTGCGGAGAGGGTGCATGGCTGTCACCATCCCCATTCGTGCCAGCCGACGGCGTTGCACCATTGCAGCTGGAACATGGTGGTGTTGATGGCGCTGTGGTGCTCGTCATATGCCGATGATGGCGCTATCATGCTTAAACCTCCGTAGTACTCGTCGGTGAGGAAATCCTGGAAGAGGTAGAAATTGATGTCGAGGTCGCTCTTCCATCTTGTCGCGAGGCGTTTTGTGACGACGACATTCTCAAAGTATGGCAGCCATTGAGCATAGTCGTCAGTGGGGAGGTTTATCTTCAGCAGGTGTTTCATGTCGTGTAGCGCAGGAGTCCTTGTGGTGCCTGTCTCGCTGCCTTTGTAGTAGTATATACAGTGGTCGGTGTTGAGTTCGAGCCTGTCAGTGCCTTTATAGAGTTTCTTCAGTGCGGACTTTGTAACCTCCAGCAATGCTTCCAGTCCCTCTGTCCTCACTCCCGATATGCACAGGGCGTTGTCTTTGGTATAGGTGTTGACAACGGCTTCGGCAACGGATCCCTTGTCAAGGCAGAGGGCAGGCAACATCTCTTCGTAGTCGGCACCGTTGACGGGCGTTTCTGATACGGGGGCAATGATATATTCCGCTACGTTCCGTAGCTCGTACGCCACTTCCACTGACTGGCAGCAGCAGCAGTCGAAGAATAGGTATGCCATCTTTATCTTGTTGCCATCGCTGTCTTTCAGACTGCCTAACGCGGCGGCTATGGATGGTATGTTCATCCATGTGGGTACGGAGGTGGCGGAGACTTCACCGGCGGCATCGTAGCCGTAGGCGTATAGCTTTATGGGGTTGGAGGCGACGGTGTCGGTGCGTATCAGCGGACCGCTGCCGTGCCCGCCCAGCACAGCGGCGTATTCCGCGGAGGGGTAGTTGTCTATTATCCATTGGAAGACGCTTCGCATACTGTCGGGCGAGGTGGTGTAGAAATCGTTGGTGTATTCCTTCACCTTGACAAGGGCGTTGTTGCGTATATGGGCGATGTATGGCTTCTGCCCATTGACATCGGCGAGGACGAGGAGGCGGCAGTCGCTTGGCAGCGATGATGACCCTGCCACCATCTCGCTGATGTCGTTGGCAAGGGAGGAGGATATGTTGTTGTCGCCCGTGATATAGGCGATGATGGTTCGTCTGCCGGGATGTGTGCGGTATTCGCTTTCTTGCAGGGGGGCGTTGGGGTCAGTAACGGCATCCTCGTCTTCGCCTTGGCAGGCGGTGAGGAGTAGTATTGCCAATGGTAGCAGGATATAGGTTAATAGCTTGTTCATAGATAATAAATGTTGTTGCTTTTTGAATCGGTTATTCGTTGAGTGCTCCGCAGTGTGGGCAGATGCCTTTGTATCTTATGCGTCGGCCGCAGTTGCCGCAGACGTAGCGCAGGCTGAAATGCCTTATATATCGTGTGACGGCGAACCAGCAGTATGCCACGAGCAGCGGATAGCCCACGTAATAGAGTGTGCTGATGGAGAAGATGATGTATATCACCGCGCATACTCCCACGAGCCCAGAGAGGTAGAGCACGGTATCGCTGGAGTTGAGGTGGTGGCGTGTGTCTTCTACTGCCGCTATGCCGATGATGAGCATTGCCCAGACGCTGGAAATGAAGATGCTCAGTATAGGTGGCATGAGGAAGGGGTTGAGCGATGGGTGGTAGTAGAAATGCCGCCATATATCGGCGCCGAACATTTGCAGCGAGGCGTAGAACGTTGCTGATGCCGCCACGGTGACGCATAGGAGGGTGGGATAGAAGCTGGGTATGTCGCGGAAATGCACTAATGGCGCCTGCCTGCGTTGCACCAGCCTTATGATGTATGCGGCCGTGATGAGGGCTACTATTATCAGTGCCAGCATCACGTGGGTGTCGCTGAACATCATGATGAACTGCGATATGGGGTCGGTGGGGACGACGTTGGGCAGCAGCTCCGTCTCGTGCAACCACCCCATCTGTCCCGTTTCCGAGACAAGTTGCACCCATACGGAGTCAACGCTGTCTTGTGGGAGGATGCGTATGTCGGAGACGGCTACGTGGGTGTCGTACTGGAAAAACAGCGTGTCTGTCACGAGGAGTGATATGTGTTCCTCGGGTTGCTGGCTGATAAGCAGCAGCGAGTCGTTGTGGACGATGAAGTTATACCCTATGCCGTAATGGTGCGTGGAATAGAACGACAGGGAGTCAGAGATGGCGATGCTGTCTTGTTCGGCAAGGGCATCGTGCCCGTTGGACTTCTTCCCGTGGTAGCAGGAGCATGCAAGGGCTTGCAATATGACAAGTAGTGCTATGTGGAGTATGTGTCTCATGCCTTTATCATCATTTCGCATTTCTTGCAGTTAAACGTGAGTGTGAATGTCTTGCCATCGCTGGAGTGTATTGTCAGTGGTTCGCGCCACGGTGCAGTCTTGCCATGGCGGGTGCAATATCCGAGCTCTGCCTTGATGCAATAGCGGCATTGCATGATAACGGGTGAGCCATTGTGGCGCGATGTCTCATTGTCTGCGTTCTCAAAGGCTGTTGCCGTTATACCTATATTATTATAGAACTCCCGTGCTTCTCTGTTGGCGGCATTGTAGAGGTATGGCGTGGGGTATGTCTCTTTCAGCGGTATGGCGTCATGTATGGCGCTGGGACTTGGCATGGTGCCAGTGGAGGGAGCGGCTTCAGTGGCCTTCCTCCTAAGTTCTGCTAAGACACTGCTTTGCACGAAAGGTTGTTCCACGCTGCTGCTGATAATGATGTTGCGGCAGGAGTATATGGTGTTGCCGAGTTTTGCCAGTTGCCTCCGCATATTGTCCTCCTGCGGCTTCTGTGCTACCTGTGTGGCGTAAGGCATGGATGCTGTGCGCTTGCTTGCGTGCTCGTCGGTTATGGTGAGCGTGAGGCGGTCATTGTCTATCTGTAATGTCATATCCACTTCCACCTTTCTTACTGCCGACGGCTTTGCCAGCAGAGCCTCGAAGGCTTGGTCGTGGTTACGGAAGAGCATAGTGCCAGGACGCAGTTCTTCGGGCATAGACAATGGGAAGAGGCGGTTGCCCTCGGCCCTGTTCACACGGAAGCCAACAAGCTGTCTGTTGTGGTCGAAGAAGCAGAGACCGTCGCCATTGCTGAAAGAGGCGGTGGAGGAGACGTTGAATGAGCTTGCGCGTATCCCTTTCACCGTACCGACAGGCTCGCCGATGGCCTTGGGAGTATCGGGGGATGCCATGGGTGACAGTCTCTTGCCGTTGGCGAAGTATGTGGTGAAGCCACGGTTAAAGCTCTTTGCGATGTCGGGGGTGAAGCTATATGTGCATCGTCCCATGGCGGCACGTTTATAGCGGTCGGGGTGATGGCGGCAGATATCGTTGAGTTTCTCACTGTATGCCGCCGTGACATTCTTTACATACCCTGCATCTTTCAAACGACCCTCTATCTTGAAGGATACGGCACCAGCAGCAGCAAGGTTGTCAATGTTCTGCAACTGAGCCATGTCGCGTAAGGAGAGGAGGTGGCGCGAGCGTTCTATCACTTTGCCGTCAGCATCTTTCAGGTCGAATGCCATGCGGCAGAACTGCGCACACTCGCCTCTGTTTGCAGAGCGATGGAAGCAGTGTTGTGAGGCGTAACACTGTCCGCTGTAGCTGACGCACAGCGCTCCATGCACAAATACCTCCAGTTCCACTTCTGGCACGGCTCTGTGTATCGCCGCTATCTCCTCTATGCTGAGTTCGCGCGCCAAAACCACTCGTCTTATCCCCATGCTGTGTAGCCATCGCACCTTTTCGATGCTACGGTTGTCGGTCTGTGTGGAAGCGTGTATCACCACGTTCACCTTCTGCCGCCGCAGTTCGTGGAGCAGTCCCATGTCTTGCAGCAATATGGCGTCAACGCCAACATCCTTCAGCTGCTTCACCATCTCCACCGTCTCCTGCATCTCGTCGTCGTAGATGATGGTGTTAACGGTGACATAGACCTTTGCCGCGAACTTATGAGCATATTGGCATAAGGTGGCAATGTCCTCCATGCTGTTTCCTGCCGCGGCACGCGCGCCAAACTTGCTTGCGCCGATATACACAGCGTCGGCACCGTGGTCTATGGCACTGATGCCACATTCCAGATTGCGAGCGGGGGAGAGCAGTTCGAGGGTTGTCATGATTGGTGTTTATATGTGTCTTATCTTGTTGCGTATAGCAGTGACATTGATGATTGTCACTAATAGGAAGAGGGTGATGCCAAGACCTACGGCGTGTAGTATCGTGCCACTGCTGATTTCGGGGTATAATGCCTTGACGATGCCCATGTAATAGTTGCGCAGCAACGCCACTACGGCAATGGAGACAAGCAGTACTATGATGTTCAGCCCCGATGTGAGGAGCTGGTATGGTATGGCGACTGTATTCGTGGAATAGCCTATGAGGAGTAAGTTCTGCAACTTCTTGGTGTTCTTTTGCACAAGGAGGTATATGCTTAGCATCAAGATGTAGAAGCTGAGTACGCTGATAATCAGTCCCACCATCATTACGAGACTCACCACCATGCGCAGGAAGTATGTTGTCTTTTCAGCGTTCAGCTTGTCGCTTTCTATCTCAAGCCCTTGTTCATCAAGGTAATTTGTTATTGCCTCGTCAGCAGGGTTGGTCACCTCCATCAGCAGTCTTGCGGGTCTGTTCTCCTCTTCTGAAGCAAATTTCTCATTGCTCCAGTCCATGAACGACTGTGGCACGAGTATTGACGACAGAGAGTTAGAGAACGCCACGACCTTGCCTTGGAATGTCTCCTGCATGCCATTGCCGTGCACAATCATCTGTAAGTCTATCATGCCCATCAGCCCCTCGGAAATCTGTGGCAGCGAATGTGCCTGCGCAAAGCCGAAGTTATACATATTAATATATGTGCGGGGCAGTATTATCGGCACTGTCTTCTCGTTGGGAGAGTAATGCCAGTCGCGTAGGTTTATGTCCACAAACTCGTCTGGTACGCTTTCAAAGAACAACTCCGTGTTGAGTATCTGTTGCCCGTTCACACCCATCCGTGCGTCAACCTTGTAGTTGGTGGAAGTGAATTGTCCTATCTTCTTTACAAATTTCTGTGCTTTAAGCTGTTCTATGTCGTTGTCAGAGAATGTGCTTGAACGACCCGACAAAGTGTTTGTGGTACCTATGCGCTTAGACACCATAAGGTAGTCGGCCTTCATGAAAGAGTCTTCCGATGTGAAGACGGGCAGCACGTCGTTGTATATCTGGAAGCCAGCAAGGACTATTATCATGCCGAACAGATTAGCAAAGACAAAGCCGCAGAACTGCCCTATGCTGATGTGTTGCCGCAGTAATTTCCAAAGGAGTTTCATTTCTTGCTTCGATTAGTGTTACAACCTATATATTTTGTCGTAGTTGAGGTTCTGATGCTTGCCTATGCTTGTCACTATGACGCAGGCATTCTGCCTCTTCGCCTCCTCCATCATAATCTCTGCCATGATGTCTGCATTGCGGTCATCAAGGTGGCTTATAGGCTCATCGGCAAGCAGAACGTCAAATGGTTGCGCGAGAGCTCTCATCATAGCCACACGCTGCTGCTGTCCGAACGACATGAGACCTGTCTTTTGGTTCACCTTGTCCGCTATGCCAAGGCGTTCAAACCATGACATGATAGTCTTTTCGTCCGTATGCCTTGTCAGTTGATTCTTGATAGCGACGTTCTCCATTGCCGTCAACTCAGGAAATAGTCGCAGCTCTTGAAACAGGTGGCTTACGTGCTCCCTCCTCATCACCGCCCATCTGTCAGCGGAATACCGGCGTGTATCCTCTTTGTCAAAGAGCACCTCGCCGCTGTAGTCTTTCCTATATCCGAGCACATAACTGCAGAAGGTGCTCTTGCCCTTGCCCGACTCTGCCTCTATGAGGTACACCTTACCGCGTTCAAAGACAGCTTGCGATTGCCATATCTCCGACTTCAGGTCTTTGCAGTCGCGAAACACCTCGGGGATTACGTTTCTGAATGTTATGCTATTCATCTACTCCTCTTTCATGTTATATATTATCCTTTTTATCTTTCCGAGGAATGGCATTGTTGCCTGCGATAGCGGTTTCGCCATCGCCTCCACGTTTATTGCCACTACAAGCCTTTCTTTGCCTGCCTTTTTCCCAGGGGGGAGGTTCAATACCCTTGTATTAAACAAGTCCTCCGTCTTTCCATCCATCTTGGGTGTCAGCAGTATGGCGATGTCTCCGTTGTTGGAGCGTATGCGGTCAAATGCCTCTGTTCCCATAAGCATGGTACCCAGTGCCCTGTTTTTTTGCAGGTGTGGCATCAGTTCCTCGCCACTAACGTTCATAAACACCCCTATAATCGTAGTGTCTCCCATGATGCACTGCCAATCCACCGTTATGGGGCGGTATATCTCCTGCGACTGTTTCAGTGACTGCTTTATGTTGGGGTTATAGGAACAGGTGCCTCCGGATAGTGTCAGCGTTCCGTTGTCGTATGTCATGTCAGCCTCCAGCAACACATCGTCAGCGTCAGTACCTTTGGGTGCCCCCAGCATCACCGTTGCGGCTACCTGCTCTGGCAAGGCACTCGCCTGCGCCACCATGCGTATGGGGCTGGTCCTCTCCTCAAGGTGCTTCCATAGCATGGAGTTCTTTATGCTCTGCTCGTCCCCTTGGTTCATCAGCTTCGCCATGCGGCGCATCAACCTCGCTTCCGCGTCAGCACCCGTCACGGGACCCATCACGAGCAGTGTGTTGTCGTCGTAACCCACCACCCATTGCTCCTTGCACGTGTAGAAGTCCTTGCCCTCAAACTCCGTGTGGTTTTTCATCACACCGAGGTTTTCAAGGCGTATTATGAAGTCGTTTAGCTCATCGCTGTTGCTCAATGGCGCGCACATCCCGAGGTCGCCGTTGCCAGAGGCGAAGATGTATATGTCCCTTGTCAAGTCTATTCCTTTGAGACGTTTTGCTTCCTGATCAACAAACGGCATGAACAACGAGCCGAAGGGTGATTGCTCACCGATGAAATCCGCTGCCCCCACCTCTATCAGCGCCGTGCTGTTGCTGGGGATGGCGTTGGTATAGTCATGGTCTGAGCACGACGATATCCCAAGGGCCGTGGTGATAAGTAATATAATAAGGTAAAAGTGTTTCATCTCATTAGTTTTAAGCTCTGTCGTTATACAACCTGTTCGCCAGTCGCGCCATCATCACCGCGCTCAGTGCCGCTGTTTCCGTGCGCAACCTTGACGAACCGAGTGATACCGACTCATAGCCGTGTTGCTGTGCGTACTTTACCTCATCAAGCGTGAAGTCTCCTTCTGGACCTATGAGTATAGTTATCTCTTCATCCCTCTCCCCCTCGTTCAGCAAGGAGAAGAGGTCTTTCCTCTCCACCTCGCCGTAGCAGTGGCATATAAACCTTCTGCCGCTGCTATTGTTGTCAATGAAGTCCTTGAAGTGACACATTTCGTTCACTGTGGGTTTCCATGCCTTACGACTTTGTTTCATAGCTGCCACCACAATCTTCTCCACTCTGTCCGTCCTTATCTGTCTTCGCTCAGAGAACCTACATTCAAGGAACGACAGTTCATCCAGTCCCACCTCGGTAGCCTTCTCTGCCATCCATTCCACGCGGTCCATCATCTTTGTCGGTGCCATTGCTATGTGTATCCGTCCTCTCCACTGACGTTGCTGCGGCAGTTTCTCAGTTATGGCGTATGCACACCTCTTACCTGTGGCCATGGTCACCTCTGCCTTGTAGAAGGTTCCCGTGCCGTCCATCAGTACAATGCCATCGCCCTCATGCAGACGCAACACTCTTGTGGCGTGCACCGCCTCTTCCTGTGGCAGTTCCGCGACGTACTCCGCGTCAGGCACGTAGAAAAAACGCTCCTCCTTCATCTTCGTTCTCCCCTCCTGTTAATCTCGTCTTTCAGTTGTTTCGCCAATTCGTATCTCTCCTCCTCTATGCTCCGTTGTAGAGCCTGTTCCAGCATCTCCATGCTCAGCGTGTTCAGCGGCATTGCCACGCCTCTCGCATCCTGCCCCATGTAAGGCACGCTCTGCCTCTCCCATAACGACTCCTCTATGTATAGGGGTATGTGGGCATCAGCATAACACAGCAACGCTCCGTCACTTACACGTATCGGGAATGCCGTTCCTGTCTTCCTGTCCTCTATCACTGCGCGGTATTGCCCGTCATACACACTGACAATCACCACGGCAAGCTGCAGGTCTGTCATGTATTTTATTATAGCGCTCATAGTCTCGGGCAATGTGTATTTCATTATCTCTGCCACCTCCTGTCTTGTCTCTTTCTCACCATGGTATTTACCGCGCCTTATGCCAAACTCATGACGCATTATCTCGTCACACACGATAGACAGCTGCCGTTGCTCTGCAACGTCAGTCAGTATCAGCAGCGAGGCGGCGTGCGTGGCAGTGATGTCCGTAACGCCCTGTATTTTTAATTGTATGCGTGACACGGTGTGGAAAATTGTTAGGTTCTTGCTCAGCAGGCGACACTGCGTGCCGTGTGTTTTGATAGCTTAGTTGTAATAAAGCAACCGTCGTAAGCAGAAGGGGATGCGCTTTTGGCTTAGCGCCTATGCACATCCCCTTGTTAGGATAATAGCTATAAGTCCAGACAGTAGGCCAAGCCAGCCGTTGTCCTCCCTATATTTATAGTTGTTTCTTAAAGAGCCTTACGCCTCTTCAGCAGGTGTCTCTTCTGTCTGAGTTGCCTCAGCCTCAGCAGCTTCTGCAGCAGCCTGAGCGGCAGCTTTCTTCTCTGCCACCTTCTTAGCTATCTCCTCAGCCTTTTTCTTCTCCGCCTCGATGGCAGCGGCAGCAGCAGCCTTCTTGGCCTTTGCGTCGTTAGCCTTTATAGCCTCTACGCCAGCAGCCTTAGCCTGCTTCCATGCCTCGAACTTAGCCTGTGCGGTAGCCTCGTCAAAGGCACCTTTCTTCACGCCACCCTTGAGGTGCTTCATGAGGAGAACGCCTTCCCATGAGAGGATGTTACGAACAGTGTCCGTAGGTTGCGCACCACACTCCAGCCAGTACATAGCGCGCTCAAAATTCAGATCTACTGTGGCAGGATTGGTGTTAGGATTGTACGTACCAATCTTTTCAGTAAACTTACCATCACGTGGTGCTCTTACGTCAGCGATAACGATGCTGTAGAAGGCGTAGCCCTTACGACCGCCGCGCTGCAAACGAATCTTTGTTGCCATTTTTTGTTTTTTGTTTTGTTGTTATAGAAGTGAATTATGCCGCTAACTCGTAACGGCGGTGCAAAGGTACTGCTTTTTTCTGACATAACGATGTCCAGCGGTAGCCTAAATACCGCGTGTTAAGCAATTTTAACCTTGGCTGTCATTTCTTTGACAAGAAATCCGCTTCTACGATGCGGAGGTTGACTGCTCCTTTGGCTGTGGTAACGCGGTCGAGTTCCCCTGCCTTTCCTCCTGCGAGCTCCGCGGTATCGCCCGTCTCTTGTTTTGAAAAGGCTGGTCCGAGCATCCTTATTGTAAGGCACTCTGTCTCGATGGGTGCATCTATGTTTATATGGGCATAGCCCAACGAAGGTGTTGTGATGCCCTCCCACAGCTTCTTTTCGCCGCTATATATGGCAAGAGGGTAGCGCAGGGTGCGCCATCCCGTCAGCTTCAGCGTTATGCGCTCTATTGTGGACGGTTGCGCGAAGTGGTATGTTATCCATGCGTTCTCTCGCTTGCCATCGCTGCGCCATTCCGACAACTCGTTGTCGTCGTATGATGCTGCGACACTCTCTCCGTTGCTTCCAGCCTCTGCGGCTTTCACCCCGACGGTCTCGAAGAGGTCTGTGTAAGACGGTGTGGACGGTGTCTCACCGCGAGACAGGTAACATGGTAGTGTGAGTTGCGGCAGATAGTTATCCACGACGACAGCTTCGGTGTTTATCACTATACTTTCAGGCTCCATGCCATCGGCGTGTGCGGTGAGGCGTATGCTACCTGCGTTGATAGTGGAGCGCACCAGCACCCTGTTCACACCGCACTCTACGGGCAGGGAGGTGGAGCCCACGTAGTTGTCGTCAGCGTATGACGTGGTGGTGCTGTCGTGTGACCGTGATGCTATGCCGCCAATCCATTCTCCTTCGCCCTCTGTGCGGAAGTGCACCATGCGGTTGTCGAGGGGGCATCTTCTACCTTGAGCATCCACTACCTCCACCTCTACCAGCGCCATGTCGGCACCGTCGGCCTTCATACCCTCGGGGTTGCTGATGGCGGTGAGCCTGATGCTGTGTGGCTCGCCTGCCGTTTCTATGGCGTAATGGCTACCGTTAGAGGCGCGTGCCTCTATCGTTCCCGGCTCGAAGGCAATGCTGTCGAAAGTAAACAGGAACTGCTCGCTCCTGCTGCCGTAGCCCTTGCTCTTGCCGTTCACGAAAAGCTCCACGCTGTCAGCGTTGGACACCACGTAAACAGGTTTCACTGTGCCAGGGTTGTAGTTCCAGTGCCCGATGATATATGTCCTTGGTGTCTCCGGTGTCACCCATCCGTCCCACATCACCTGATGTACGTAGAAGGCGTCTTTGGGAATTCTCATGGCATCGGTGACACCGCTGGTTCTGTAGTTGGATTCTCCGCGGTGATGTGTGTTGGTATCGCTGAATACTATCTTCACGCCGCCAGATGAGACACGTTTGCCGCAGCCAGGTCGTTCCTGCCAGTACTCGTGCCAGCGGCTTACCATGGTGAGAGCGAAGCAGTCCATGTTGTGGTTGTAGTCGTTGGCGGGCTTGCCGCGGTACAGTGGTCCGTCGCCCTCTTTGTGGTAAGGGTAGGAATATTCATCCCAGTATTTGCGAAGTCCCTCATCGCGGTTGTACTCCATCGCCCACATTGGGTGCTTTCCCGACTTGTTTATGTATAACATTTCGCCGCCATACTCCGACTCGTCGATGTCGAGCATCTCCCTTGAGCCTATCGCCCTTCCGCCGTGTGGGTCGTAAGTGTCGCGTATGGCTTTCAGCTCCAGCAGATGCTCGCGGCTGATGCTCTCATTGCCACCCTCGTAGAAGAGGATGGAGGGGTTATTACGGTTGTAGATAATGGCGTCGCGCATCAGCTCCACGCGTTGCTGCCATCGTGGTCCCGTGACGTCTTTTTCGGCATCGCCAGCGGGCATTGCCTGTATCAGTCCTACACGGTCGCACGACTCCACGTCCTGTTTCCAGGGTGTTACGTGCATCCATCTCACCACGTTGCCGCCAGACTGCACCATCATATTGTTGGAAAAGTCGCTCAGCCATGCGGGAACGGAGAGTCCCGTGCCAGGCCATTCGTTGGAGGTGCGCTGCGCATAGCCGTGCACCATCATCACCCTATCGTTGAGCCATATCTTACCTTCTCCGAATTTTGTTTTTCTGAAGCCAGTGCGTGTCACCACGGCATCTGTCAACAGTCCGTCACCCGTCTTCAGCATCGTTGTCACCGTGTAAAGGTATCCGTACCCCCACGACCAGAAGTGCAGTCCTTCAATGTCCTTGCTCGCCGTTGCCGTCGCCGTCTGTCCAGCCTTTAGCGTTATCTCGTCGCCCGTAAACTCGGCTATCACCCTGCCTTCTGCGTCCTTTATCTGTGTGATGAGGGCGAAGGACTGCGTGGCAGCGGTGCTGTTGCGCACCTCTGACTCCACGTTCACCGTAGCCTTGCGGTTCTTTATGTCTATGTCCGTGGCATAAATATAAGTGCCCGTGGTGCCGAGGTTGCTGTAGAGAGGCAACGTCTGGTGCAGTTTGTCGGTAATGTGGAGAAACACGTTCTTGGGCAGTCCGCCGTAGTTGGCATTGAAGTTACGGTCGTTCCACTGGTATTGGCTCGGGTATTTCCTTGAGCGGTATTTCCAGTCGTTGTCGCATCTTACGGCAATGACATTGTCCCCCCTCTTGATGTGTGGCGTGATATCGAAGCCGAAAGCCATCACTCCATTCTCGCTGTAGCCCACGTGGTGACCGTTGACATATACGTCAGCGCACTGCCGCGCCCCTTCGAACTCTATGAAGACCAGTTTGCCCTTTATGTCCTTGCCTAAATTAAAGTGCTTCCTGTACCATACCACAGTGTCGGTATGGTTCACTATGTCTTTTCGGAAGGCTTCATCGCCGTTGAAGGCATAGGGTAGGGTGACGCGCTTCCACTGAGTGTCGTCGTATTTCTTCGCAGAGGCAGCTGTGATGTCTCCGCGTTTCAGCAGCCATCCGCCGTTAAAATTCCTTTTCTCCCTTGCCGAGGCATTGGTGGTAACCATGGCAAGAAGAAAGAGCATGGTAGAGATAATCCTGTACATAGTAAATAGTTAGTTGTTAATTAGTTATTAGTTCTTGTATTATATAACTGTAAATGCCAGCGGCAGCACTCGCAGGTGCATCCCCCTCTGGCATTTAATAGATGCAATGCTGTTTCCAAAGAATCACCCAGACAGGTATCACTGATTTGCTACAAACGAACCAGCGTACCAGTCCCTGTGAACCTTATAACACACACTTGAAGAGGGTTTCATCGCCGCAGATATTGCGTATCTTGAGTCGGAGAGGTTGCTTGGGGGCATAGATTGTTGATGCTGAGAACGCGCTTCTCGTAAAACGCCTTGCGTATGTTGGCGTTCACCTTGGCTATGTCGTAATGCGAGCTAAATCTCGTCACTCCCTCTGCACCGGTATAGGTGATGGCTTTGAAAATAGCTTCGAGGGCAGCCTGCTGGCGGTTGAGCTGCTGGACGGTAATATCCTTTACGGACGCAAACTCATAGAGAGCCACGGCGGCAGGTGACTCTTTGAACACCCTACGTGCTGCGGCCGACAACGGCATGTTGTCAATATCTTCGAGAGTGAGTGTATTGAACTTGCCCTGCTTGAAGAGTTCTGCAAGCGGCTGGTTCTGACATTCAATTTTCAGATACAAGTACGTCTTTATAGCATCCACCTGCGCGTCACGCATCTTGCCTCGTTGCTCTATGTAAGCAATGAGCGGCAAAGCGGTACAGTCAGGACGCGAAAGCCATTGGTCGCGCTTGTTGGTTATTATATTGAAGAACATATTCTAACTTTTTTCCGTCTGCAAAGATACGACTTTTTCTTCTTTCCCCCCAAAAAATGTCGATAATAGAGATAACATTAATAAGAAATTTATTTGTGGGATGTTGCGCACGGTGCAAGTGGGACGCCCAAGTTAACAAGGATGCTATCAAGAAGGAAAGTGGTAAACAAAAGGGATGGAATTTACCATGAAAGTAAGTTCCATCCCTTTTTCCCATTCTGTGGAGCTGGAGGGAGTCGAACCCTCGTCCAAACGGTGTGACCGTACGCTTTCTACATGCTTATTCCAGCCTTCGGTTTTCGTGTGACAGCAAGACCTGGACCACCAACTGGCACCTTAGCCCCAAGAACTTCGCCGGCAGCGCGGGGCTTACTGCCAGCTATCCCTGATATTTCTGCACCGCTATAACCAGTCAGCCTCTGGGAGTCGGCTCTGAGCGATGTCACGTTCCCCCGCCTTGCAGGGGAATTAAGCTAACCTACTAATCTTCGGTTAGGCAGCGAGAGCGTACTTTGTTTCGCCAATTAAATTGTTGGTCGGCGTGATTAAGGAGTTGACGACCGTCACTCCGCATGCTTACGCACCATCCCAGCCCGCTGTCAAATCCAGTCAGCCCCATGGTGCATGTTTTCCTGCTATGGCGGAAAAGTTGTGCAAAGGTAGGTAATAATTTGGAAATATCCAAGAGTTTGGGGTATATTTTTCTTATATCCCTTGTATTTCCTTGCAGTCGCCCCCTCCTGTCGCATTGTGCTATATGGGTCAAGAAGGGGGCGAGTGGGGGTTACTTCTTTCGCTTCAGCACCATGACGGTGTTGCCAGCTTTGTCGGCTATGGTGGCATCATCACCTTTTATCTCTATGGTGTTAGCTTCTCCTATGGCTTGGGTTATGGCGGTTTCAATGTCCATTGACGCTCCCATCATCCGTGTCATGCCTACCTGCGTGAAGGAGATCTTATTGCCTTTCAGTGTGTATCCGCCAAAGAAACTGTTGACGGTGGCATTACCGTTCATCTTACCGTCAGAGTTGAAGTTTATGAATGCCTGTTTCTCGCCGCCTTCGGTGCTCTTGTTCATTGCTGTTTCTATTGTCCATTCACCCTGAATAGTAGTGGAAGACGCTTCTAACTTCTTACTACATCCGCAGCTGCTCAGTATCGTTGCCATGAGCATTGCGATAAGTCCTAATTTCATTTTCATAATAT
>JALFOF010000056.1 GCA_022773825.1 Prevotella sp. | reverse complement strand
CCTCGTTGGAGGCTCTGTCAACAACTAATCACCCCTTTTGTCCTGCCATAGCAGAAGCCATATCCGCGCAAGCAGAATGGTCATATCATAAAGAACGCATTGCCATCGACCGTAAAACGTCAGCGGCAATGCGTTTTTTTTGTATGCGGAAACACTACCACAGCATCATAAACCCAAATCGGTCATTAGACCACAAAAGTTCAAAACTTCTTGTTTTTGTGTTGTTTCCTAACAGATTATATTTTCTTGTCGGCATCTTGCCTGTCTTTGTAACTTGACGTAGCCCGCTATGCCTGCGTTACAAAGATAGCCAATCTGCTCGACAATAAAACAAAATCTGTTTAGGCTCTAATGACCGATTTGGGTTAAAGGTGCACTGGCTGTGAAGTTAGTGCGCCTTGTTTATTGCAGGATTATTTGCAGATAAATGGCGTCATGCCATCCGTCACCGCGCAAAATCCAGTCTTTCAACATCGCTGTCTGGCTGAAGCCTGTCGCGCGTAGCATGGATATGGAGGAGGTGTTGTTCTCTGGTACTATGGCATACACTACATGCAGGTGCAGCACCTCGCGTGCATAGTTGAGGAGCTGGCGCACAGCTTCCTTGCCGTACCCTTTGTGTTGCTCTTCGGCAAGTATGGCGATGCCAATCTCGGCACGCAGGTTTTCTGGTGAGAAATTAAAGAGGTCCACCAGTCCCACGGCTTTTGTTTCCACCCCGTCCGCGTCTGTCTCTTCCACCCTCGCCACGAGGCGCACTTGTTTATCAGCGTAGATGTCGTGCTGCTGGGTGGCTATATAGTCCCTCAAGGCATAGCGGCTATATGGCACATTACTACTGCTGACACTCCATAGCGATGGGTTGTTCTCTATGGTATAAAGCAAATCAAGGTCTTCTGGCTCAAGGGATGTGAGTATCATTCTTGTCTTTTAGGTTTTTGGGGAAGGCGAAAAACATTGCCAGCCATGCCATGATTCCCAGGTAGAAGAATGTGGTTGAGGAGCAGTAGAAGAAATATAATGCGACGTTTGCCCCCGCTATGACGCACAGTAGCAGCATACGCACAAGGCATAGAACGCTATATCTCGCGCCGCAACGGCTCGCGGTGACATACTTTAACAGCAGGGGTATGCTCACGATGGTTACCGCTGTCATCAGCAGCTGGGTGTAATACACTGTTACGGTGAGCGTGGCTGGTTCGGGGAGGCCGTACAACAGCCACAGTATCAGTGTGAGCGCTGGCGGTAGTAGCGCCGCGGCGGTATAGTAAAAGGTTTGTGTTTTGTACATTATTTTACTTCTTTTATAAAGCCGTGTCTATAGGCGTAGAGCAATTCCCGCAGGTCTTCTATCTGCGCTTGCAGTTCCCTGCCCCGGTCAGTGTCGGCAACGAGAAGTCTGCGCCCGATGTTTTCCACTATCTGCATATTCGACTTAATGTCGCGACCCTCGCGCACTGCGTCCTCAACATTGGTGAAAGGCTCATGCTGCACCAGTTCAAACTCACGGCTATGGTACACCAGTGTGTAGCCTGCGATACCAGTCTCTTTGTGGTATGGCTCAGCAAATCCGCCGTCAATGACCATCAGCTTACCGTTAGCTCTTATGGGGCTTTCGCCGCTTGCCACGTGAACAGGCACGTGTCCGTTGATGATGTGGCGGTTTGCGCCTGTCACTCCGAAGGCATCGAGTATGGTATCGGCCGTCTCCTCCTTGTCACGCAGTCGGAAGAAGGCACCTTTTGCCTCCACATGGGTCTCTTTATCGGCAAGGAAATAGCGTTCGAAGGTTGCCATTTTAGCTTTGTCGAAGAGGCAAGAGTCCTTTCCGCACCATAGGTAGAGGAAGTAGTCGCGGGCATACCGTTTCTCTTCCGGTGTGGTATCGCTTTGGAAAGCGGAGCGCACGAGCATGCCAGTCCGCTTCATCAGCAGGTGACCGGAGAGCACTACGCCAGGCATCAGCTCCACGCCTTTCAGCGTTCCGTCTTCATTCAGTGGCACGGAGGCATGGAAAAGCAAATTGTCGTTGTATATGGCATACATACATCCGTGGGTCAACATGGTGCGTATGTGGCGGTGCAGCTTCTCTGACACGCGGAAAGAGTGGCGCAATTTCTCCATCAACTGCTGCTCCTCTGTGGTGAAAGCATCAGGGTTTGCAGGGTCAACAGTGGGGAAATTGGTGTCAAGCATCTTGTATTCCTTGCCGTCAAGCGTGCACATACCCGTCTCGAAGTTGATTGTCCGCAGCATACAGCGGTCTTCCATCTTCCATGACGGGTTGCGTTTGAAGATTTGTGCCTCGGCCTTGAATTGCAGTATGGTGATGGCTTTGTGCATCATTGTCATCAACCTCAGGGTCTTGGGGTCTATGCGTCCTCTGTTTTCCGCATTGAGACGTGGTGTGAAAGCCTCGCAAGGGTCGTCGTTATATGTGTCCATGGCAAAGGTGGCAAGCGGCATTAGGTTAATGCCGTAGCCGTCTTCCAGGGTGAGGAGGTTGGCATAGCGCAACGACAGGCGTATGACATTACAGATGCAGGCATCGTTTCCTGCGCTTGCCCCCATCCATAGCATATCGTGATTGCCCCACTGTATGTCCCAGGAGTGGTAGTCTGCTAGCTTATCCATTATGATATGCGCCCCCGGTCCACGGTCATACACGTCGCCAAGTATATGCAACTGGTCTATGGCGAGGCGCTGAATTGTGTTCGCCATCGCAGTGATGAAATCGTCTGCGCTGCCTGTAGAGATTATGGTGTCAATAATAACGTTGACGTATGCCGCCTTGTCTGCCTCCTCTGTGCGTTCGTGCAGCAACTCCTCCAGTATGTAGCTAAACTCCTTTGGCAGGCATTTGCGAATCTTGGAACGAGTGTATTTTGAGCTTACCTCCCTGAATACGCGCACCATTTGGTGCAACGTCATACGGTACCATTCCTCAAGATTTTCCCCAGTAGCTTTGACAAGCTCCAGTTTCCTCTCTGGATAATATATCAGGGTGCATAGCTCTTTCTTAGCCTGCGCGGGCAGATACTCACCGAATATCTCGTCAACCTTCCGTTTAATACGCCCCGATGCGTTCTTCAGGACGTGTATGAAGGCTTCGTGCTCTCCGTGTATGTCAGCAAGGAAATGCTCCGTTCCCTTGGGTAAGTTAAGGATAGCGGAGAGGTTTATTATCTCTGTTGACGCTGCTGGCACGTTTGGGAAAGACTTTGCAAGCAGCTGTAGGTAGTGCATATCGCGCTCTATGTCGTATTTCTTGTTAGACATGGTTGGGTGGTTGTTTAGTTGTTTAGTCGTTTGGGAGGTTAGTTGTTTAGTCGTTTGGTGGTTTAGTTGTTTTGTTGTTGGGTGGTTTGGCTAATGATTTGTCTACATTTAACTAAACCACTAAACCACAAAACAACTAAAACACGTCATATCCGCTTCTCAATGCGAACATCTCCGCAAGGCGTTTTTGTAGTTTTATCGTAAAGCGTTGCAAGTGCAGGCGCTTCAATTCCGCCGCCACGAGTGTCTCGTCGAAGTCGGAATGGCGGAACATGGCGTACAGTTCCGCGTAATGCCTCAACGTCAGGCGAGGAAGCGTCAGCGCCTTTGCCTTGCTGATTAGCATGACAGCGTCACGCTCTGCCTGTCTGTCAGCAGGCATAGCAAGGGGTTTCACCGACACGTTGGCGTCCTTCAATGCTCCCCGTTGCTTCGCCTTAGGGTTACGATACCGTGGCACTTCCGCCACATTCAGCGGCGGAGGCAGTGGTAACTGCAGCTTCTGGCATCCATTTACGAGCTGCCGCATGACGTCTTCATCGTATGCATGGAGGAATATTCTGCGGAAGGATACGCCCTGAATGTCGGGCTTTTCCGTCACAATGTCGTCGTCAGCAATGACTGCCCGCAGTGCCGAGCTGACGACATTTCTTTCCTCCTGCGTCAACTCCGTGGCATAAGCAGAGTCAAGAGCCTTGCGATATACGGTCACAAGGTTATCCCGCAGTGCCTCCATGCTCTCGCCTTCCCTCGGCATTGGCGGCATCACCTCTATGCGTTTCTTCAGTCCGAAGGAGAGGATGTCGTTGCCTTCCTTCTCGCTCACGGCTATTACAGCGGTGCAGTTGCGCACCATCCACGCCTGATATGCCATGAGACACGGTAGCTTCTTGCTCCAAAAATCCACGCTAATCAGCTCCTGCGACAGTCCGCGGTGTGGCGACACCAGCGTCACGATACGCTGCTGTCGCGCCATTCGCTCCACCATCGCCGCACGCCAGTCCCATGAACCATGCACGTGCACTACGTCTGGCTGCAATTTTCTTATCGTGGCACGAATGGCGACAAGGGCGGCAATGACGTTCAACGGATTGGCGCCATTACGGAAATGCAGGTAATGCACCTTCACATTACACTGTTCCGCAAGCGCGGCGGCATATCCTTCGGCGAGCGGAACAGCCGTGACGAGGTGGTTCTCCACAATCTTTGCTGTGGAGAACATCATCATACGAGCGGCGGAAGCCTGTGGTCCGGCGGCTCCGGTGAAGTCTGTTATGTAATGAAGGACACGCAATGTCGTTGTCAGGATTAGGTTATAGCTTGTGAGTTATAAAGTCATTCTTGTCAGAGAAGATGTATCTCAGGCGTAATATGATGTTACGGAAAGTCAGAGTCCAGTCCATTAGTATGGCAATCACAGGGTTTACGCAGCTAAAGGAGCGTAGCACAGGGCGGTAGATGAAATATCTTTCCACGTTTGACACTATCCAAAACAGTGCCGCGGCCACGCCCAACACAATGCCATCAAGAGCTGGCAGCATGATAACCGCCATGATAACAGCCGCTAATGTCAGCAGGTTATATAGGTGCATGGCTGCCAAATCAAGGTGGTACGCCATACGGAACTTGAACGAACGCCGCATACCGCGGAAGGCATCAATAGCATATAGCTTCTTCATCCTCCATCTTTTCACGGACGGCTTGATAGCTGTCATCCATGCTTCGGGCTCTATTGCCAGCGCGCTGGCGTCCTCTTTTGCAAACTTATTCACGAGGAATTCAAACTCAGCACGTGTAAATTCAAGGTTTCCTCTGAAGCCATTACCCTCAAAGAACTCGCTCTTGCGTAGCATTATCACTGTTTGGTTGGTACTGAATGCCATCCCTCTCTGCGCCATACGCAAGTAGTAGAGCATGGTACGCAGCTGTTCGTAACGGAAATAGGCTGGTGACTCCTCGTCATAGAGCGACATTCCCAGTACCATGTTACGGTCTTCCGAACAGTGGCGCGCCATATTTTCCAGCCATTGGTCAGACGATGGCACACTGTGCACATCGGTTACGAGCACCCAATCGTGCTTCGCGGCACGCATACCGAGTGTTATTCCCAGCTTCTTCCGGCTGAGATAGCGCGACGTGTCTGGCAACATTGTGTAGTAAAGGCGTTTGTCCGCGCTGTGTCTCTTTAACACATCCTCCGAGTCACTGTCACTCCTATCGATGACGACGACCACCTGGAAGTCCGCGGAGTATTTCTGTTCCAACAGCTTTGGCAACACCTTTGCCAGATGATACGAGCTGTCATGGTCTGTCAGCACTATGGAGACGGGCGGCAATGTTTTTTCCTTCTCATCGTCGTCTCGCCTTGTGTCGTCCACGCTCACCCTGCGAAAGAAAGGCGAGAACAGCGGAGTCGCCAGTGCAAGCACCAGCAACACCGCTGTGAATATTAATATCTGCAATGATATTATCATGGATATTATCATTTATTTAAGGTAAGTCTCCCTCGTCTTGGCGTTGCCTTAGAACAGGTAACCCTTTGGCAACTTACGGCAGTTGTACTGACATGCCATTATCTCGCCGTATGCTCCAGCGGAGCGTAGGGCAATGATGTCGCCACGATGACATTCGGGTAGCTTTTCATTCTTACCGAACACATCGCTTGATTCGCATATCGGGCCAACCACATCGTATGTCTCCTGCTGCCCATTGCTGCTGAGATTCTGTATCTCATGGTGCGCTTCGTAGAGAGCCGGACGTATGAGGTCGCTCATACCAGCATCTACTATGGCGAATTTCTTCACGTGTGCGTGCTTCACATACAGTACTTTTGTGATGAGAGAACCCATCTGTCCCACTACGGCACGTCCGAGTTCACAGTGCAGTTCCTGCCCTTCGCGCAACTTGAGGTTCTTTGAATACGTCTCAAAATACGCCTTGAAGTCAGGTATCGGCTTACCGTCCGGGTCGCTATACTCTATTCCGAGTCCGCCCCCCACATTGATAACCTTCACCGTTATGCCCTGTTCTTCCAGCCTGTCTTGCAGTTCGTTCACCCTCATTGCGAGGGCTTCAAAGTCTCCCATCTCCAGTATCTGCGAGCCAATGTGGAAATGTAACCCGATAAACTCAATGTTCCGCATCTCCGTTGCCGCCTTTATAGCGGTCTCCATGTCTTCCATGGCGATGCCAAACTTATTCTCCGCCAGACCCGTTGTTATGTTGGCATGGGTATGAGCGCCCACGTTCGGGTTTATGCGGAAGCACACCTTCGCCACCTTCTGCTTTGCCGCAGCGAGTTCGTTTATTATCTCAAGCTCCTCAAGCGACTCTACATTGAAGCAGAATATGCCTGCCTCCAAGCCAAGGTTTATTTCCCAGTCGCCTTTGCCTACGCCAGCATACACTATCTTGCCTGCGTCAAAGCCTGCGTCCAAAGCCTGCTGTATCTCGCCTCCACTGACGCAGTCCACGCCGAAGCCCGCCTTCTGTATCTCGCGTAGCACGTCCATATTGGCGTTAGCCTTTATGGCGTAGTGCAGGTGATAGCCGGGGCGTTGCGCCAGCTCCGCCTTGATAGTGTCGAGCGTTTTGTCAAGCAATGCCTTGTCGTAGTAGTAGAAAGGTGTCTCTATGTCCTTGAATTTCTCTATCGGGAATGTCATTGTCTGTTCTATGTTGATTTGTGTTGGTTGTATATATTTGTTTCCCCTCCGCCCGTTCCTCATGGAAAAGGCAGAGGGGTTTCTTGTTTAGTTGAACAACTTTGCCGAGAGGTTCTGCAAAGCCCTCTTCTTGTCTGCCTCACGTACGAGGAATGATATATTGTAGTTTGAGCCACCGTAAGAAATCATGCGTACTGGTATGTTCGCCATAGCCTCGGTCACGAGTGTCTCGAAGCCTACGTTACTCCAGTCGAGGTCGCCCACCACGCAGATGATACACATATCCGTGTCCACCGTCACCGTGCCGTATTTCTTCAGCTCGTCCATAATCTTCGTCAGGTGTGTGGCATTGTCTATGCTTACGCTGACGCCCACCTCTGAGGTTGTTATCATGTCTATCGGCGTGCTGTATGTTTCGAAAATCTCAAACACCTTGCGCAAGAACCCCGTGGCGAGGAGCATACGTGATGACTTTATCTTTATCGCCGTGATATTGTCCTTTGCCGCTACAGCCTTTATCTTGCCACGTACCAACACGTTGTCCACCACCGTTCCGTCTGCGTCGGGGTCCATAGTGTTCTTGATACGCACTGGTATTCCAGCGTATTTCGCTGGCTGTATGCACGTAGGATGCAGGATTTTCGCTCCGAAGTATGCCAGTTCCGCAGCCTCCTCGAAGTTCAGTTGGTGCACGGCATCTGTCTTCTCCACTATGCGTGGGTCATTGTTGTGCATGCCGTCAATATCCGTCCATATCTGTATCTCTTCTGCCATCAGTGCCGAACCGATAAGCGAAGCGGTGTAGTCGGAGCCTCCGCGCTGCAGGTTGTCCACCTCGTCGTATGCGTTACGGCACACGAAGCCCTGCGTGATGTATATCTGATAGCCCTGATTGGCTTTCATTATCTCCGCTAAGTGCTCCTTGATGTAGGTGAGGTCAGGCTCCGCGTTCTTGTCAGTACGCATGAAGTCAAGTGCGTCCAGCAGCACTGTCTTCACACCCTGCTCATTGAGGTAGTTGGTAACCATGTTGGTTGACATCACCTCTCCCTGTGCCACTACAATCTTTTCCTCAAACGAAGTGAATGTGTCCTTGGTGAAAGAGCGCAGGTAATCAAACTCCTTCTTCAGGAATTCCGCCGTCTTCTGCTTCGTTTCCTCCTTGGAATACAGCTTGTCAACGTGGCCCATGTACTTCTTTTCGAGTGCGTTGATAACCTCCTGCGCGCCCTCGGGATTCTTCTTGTAGAGGTAATCAGATATTTCTACGAGTGAGTTTGTCGTCCCCGACATTGCGGAAAGCACCACGAATGTTGGTTCCCCAGACTTTGTTACAAGCTGTGCGACGTCCTGCATACGCTCTGGTGAGCCTACGGAGGTGCCGCCGAATTTCATTACTTTCATTGATGTTATGTTTTGTTTGTTTTGTTTATCTTCTTGGGTGTGTCTCTTTCCTTGCAGGCAAGGCATCATTTCTCCGCGTAGTCCTGCGTCACCTCTTGCAGTTTCTTGTCCCTGCACTGGTACACCACGCCTTGAAATTTACTCAGCATGGGTATGTTGTGAGTTGTCACCACCACTGCGGTTCCTGTTGCCGCGATGTCTCTGAAGAGTCCCATTATGTTGTCTGCCGTCTCTGGGTCAAGGTTTCCCGTGGGTTCATCGGCAAGTATCACCTTTGGAGAGTTGAGCAGTGAGCGTGCTATCGCTATGCGTTGCTGCTCGCCTCCCGAGAGTTCGTGTGGCATTTTTTCCTCCACACCTTCCATCTTGACGCTCTTCAGCACCTCAGCGATGCGCTGGTCGCGCTCCTCTTTCTTCTTCCAGCCTGTGGCTTTCAGCACGAATTCGAGGTTACGCCTCACGGAACGGTCGTTAAGTAGCTTGAAGTCCTGGAATATTATGCCCAGTTCTCTTCTCAGCATCTGCACCTCTTTGCGGCGTATCTTCATCATATCTCGTCCGAACACGGTTGCCTCGTCGGCCTCGTCTATTTCCAATTCGCCGTAGATGGTGCGTAGCAGCGAGCTCTTTCCTGAGCCCACCTTACCTATTATATATATAAACTCCCCTTCGTCGGCATGGAAGTCCACGCCGTCCAGCACCACATCACCGTCGTCGTGGCTCACCGTAACGTTCTTGTAGCTTATCAACATGATGCCTTTTCAAGTAGTTTTTATCAGTGCTTGTGCCACCCTGGGTTGTGGCGTTCCTGCAACTCCTTCGCCAAGTCCTCTATGCGCAGTCCCTTTGAGGTCAGCAGCACGATGAGGTGGTAAAGCATATCGGAGCCTTCATACACCAGTCTCTCATCGGTACCGTTGCATGCTTCTATGACGAGTTCGAGTGCTTCCTCGCCCACTTTCTGCGCCATGCGGTTCAGTCCGTCCTTGAACAGTGAAGTGGTGTAGCTGCCTTCTGGCATTTCCTGATAGCGTTTTTCGATGAAGTCTTGCAGTTCACTAAGGAACAAAAGTGGATTTTTCTCTTCCATTTGTATTGTTTGTTTGATGTATTCCTCTTATTTATTCTCCTCTCCCCAGCATGTATCTGTCCCAGTGTGGCAGGTAGGCCCGTGTGGGTGCACCTTCACCAGCAGGGTGTCGTTGTCGCAGTCCACCTTGATGTCCACGAGGTCGAGGAAGTTGCCGCTGGTCTCACCCTTCGTCCACAGCGTGTTGCGCGAGCGGCTCCAGAATGTTACCTTCTTCGTTTCGAGCGTCTTTGCCAACGACTCTTCGTTCATATAGCCGAGCATCAGCACATTTTTCGTCACGGCATCCTGTATTATGGCTGGCACGAGGCCGTCGCCTTTTTTGAAATCAATGGTCATTTTTTCTTGGTTTTGGGGTTAAAGGTTATTGGTTTTAGGTCTTTCGGAATGACGAGGGTGTACGGTCTTAAGGGGTAGAAGTGCGTTACGCTGTCTGCAGCACGGTCTTTTTCCCCTTCTGACCTACAACCCCAAACCCAGCGAAGCGCAACCTTAAACCATGTTCCGCTCCGCGGAACGTCACATCCTCACCGTCACGCCTTCGTCTCTCAGCCACTTCTTCAGTTCGGGAACTGGTATCTCGCCGAAGTGGAACACCGATGCGGCGAGTGCCGCGTCCGCCTTTCCTATGGTGAAAGCATCGCGGAAATGCTCCTTTGAGCCTGCTCCGCCGCTAGCAATGATGGGTATTGGCAGCGCATCCGCCAGCATTGCCAGTGCCTCATTGGCGAAGCCCTGCTTCACGCCGTCATGGTTCATGGAGGTGAAGAGTATCTCCCCCGCCCCACGGTCTGCCACCTCACGCGCCCAGTCGAGCAGCGTGCGTTCCACACGCACACGACCGCCGTTCACGTAGCAATGCCATCCATCAGCATCCATGCGGGCATCGATGGCGCATACGCACACCTGCGAGCCGAAACGGGTCGCTATCTCGTCAATAAACTCTGGCCGGCGAAGTGCCGCACTGTTCACGCTCACCTTGTCGGCACCTGCCGCGAGCATACGGTCAACGTCTTCTATGGCGTTTATTCCACCGCCCACGGTGAAGGGTATGTTTATCTCCCTCGCCACGCGCGTCACCATCTCGGTGAACGTCTTGCGACCTTCGTGGGAGGCAGTGATGTCGAGATACACCAGTTCGTCTGCCCCGGCATCGCTGTACGCGCGTCCCAGCTCAACGGGGTCGCCGGCAGAGCGCAGGTTGACAAAGTTCGTGCCTTTTACCGTTTCGCCGTTCTTGACGTCAAGGCATGGTATAATTCGTTTTGCTAACACGATGTTCTTGGTTTGTTGTTTGCTTGTTATTCCGAATGGTTCCTGCCCCATCACGCTGTAAGGTAAGGCAAGCTATTACACGTCTGCCATCTGGTGGCTGCGCTATCGCTATGCTTTTACTGTCTAATCGCTATGCTTTTACTGTGTAATTGCATAGCTTTTACGGGGCAATCGCTATGTTATTACGGTAGCAGGGCTTTGCGCCTCAGTTCGTCGAGGTCTATTCTGCCTTCGTAGTATGCCTTTCCGAACACTACGGCAGGTATGCCCTTGCCGTCCAGTGCCACGATGTCGGCGGTGCTCGACACGCCTCCCGATGCTATAAGGTGCATCTGCGGATACTCTGACATTATCCTTTCATAGAGGCTTATGGCTGGCCCTGCCAGCGTGCCGTCTTTGGAAATCTCCGTGCAGAGCACGTTCCTCACGCCGTGTTCCACGTATGTACGCAGGAATGGCAGCAGGTCTTCGGCGGAGTCTTCCTTCCACCCGTTGATGCTCACCTTGCCGTTGCGCACGTCTGCGCCGAGTATTATGCGCTCCGCGCCGAATGTGTCGAGCCATGAGAGGAACAGCTCCGGCTGTGTCACCGCTACCGAGCCGACGGTCACCATCGCCGCGCCGGCATCGAAAGCCTTGCGTATGTCCGCCTCGGTCTTTATACCCCCGCCGAAGTCCACGGTGAGGTTGGTGGCGGAGGTAACGGCTCTCAGCACCGCGTCGTTGACGATATGCTTGCTCTTCGCGCCGTCAAGGTCCACAATGTGCAACCGTTTGAAGCCGAGAGCCTCAAACTCCTTGGCTTGCGCCACAGGGTCTTCGTTGTATATCTTCTTGCTGTCATAGTCGCCTTTCGTGAGGCGCACGCATTTGCCCTCTATGAGGTCTATGGCTGGTATGAGTTCAATCATGGATGAAACCGTTGTTTAGTTGTTTGGTGGTTTGGTGGATTAGTTGTTTGGTGGTTTAGTTGTTTAACGGTTATGGCGACGCTGTCACCTGCCAGAGCCAGCCTACTAACCACTTGACTACTAAACGACCAAACGACTAAACGACTAAATCCAGAAAATTCTCCAATATCTGTCGCCCTACCCTGCCGCTCTTCTCCGGATGGAACTGCGTGGCGTAGAAATTGTCTTTCTGCAGCGCCGCGCTGTATGGCAGTATGTAGTCGGCGGTGGCTATGGTGTTGTCGCACAGTTCACAGTAGTATGAATGTACGAAATACACGTAGTCCTCCTGCCCCAGCCCCTTGAAGAGCGGACTGACACCGTCCTCCGTGCGCGCCACGCTGGCTGTGTCGCGAAGGCGCAGGTCGAGGGAGTTCCAGCCCATGCAGGGCACCTTCTCCTCGTGAACATTGGGCTGAAAGCGTTTCACCTGTATAGGGAACACGCCGATACAGTCGGTGTCTCCCTCCTCACTGTGGCTGCACAGCAGTTGCTGACCCACGCAGATGCCGAGCACAGGTTGCCTCAAGCCTGCTATGACTTTGTCGAGGTTGCGCTCACGCAGGTACGCCATGGCACTGTGAGCCTCACCCTGACCGGGGAATATCACCCTGTCCGAAGACATCAACTCCTCAGGGTCGTCAGTCCATAGCGGGTCAATGCCCATGCGCTTCATAGCGTTTATCACGCTGAAGATGTTGCCTGCGTTATATTTAACTATTGATACTTTCATTGAATAACTATGCTGTAATCAAGGTGCAAAGGTACGAAGATTTTTCGACAACGCCAAATTATAAGGTGAAAAAAGCGAGCTGCGAGAGTATTATGGTCTTTTCCGCCTTGCCTATGGCATATAGCTCCAGCAGCCGCGCGTCTTCCTGCATGGCGTTGGCGAGCTGTATCGGGAAGTCGCCGCGCTGCTTCTCATCGAGGGTGGAGCAGTGCTTCCTCAGCAGTTCGATGGCATGCTGCGCCTTTCCGTTGACGAGATTAGCATAGAAAGCATTGAGCAGCACGTGGAAGTCCGCTGCCGCGCCTTCCTCGCCCATGAGTTTCTCGTACACAGAGAGGGCTTGCTCCGCCTTCCTCGCATGGAGAAGCACCCAGCCGAGGGTATTCTTCACCATGGTATTGTCTGGGTTTTCGTACTCCAACTTATACATATCGTTCACCACGCTCTCTGCCGCGCCGTCCATAACCATCGCCATTGCGTAGTTCAAAACATAGGAGACGCGCTTCGGAAACAGCGTGTGCAACGCGTCAAAATAGAACGCCGCCTTGGCATATTCGCCCTCACCATAGCACGCCCTCGCCATGCCACGCATCAGAGTGGGGTTCTCCGGCTTAAGTTTCAAGCACTTGGCGTAAGCGGAGGCAGCATCGGAATGGAGCTTTAACCGCATCATATACTCGGCATAGCACGACAGGTAGGCATAGCTCTCCTTGTCATTGAAACTATCAAGGATGACTTTGGCAGGATGCGCGCCGCCGCTTTCTGCCGCCGATGCACCTTGTTGCGCAAGCGATGCCTCGTCCCACAGGCTGGCATCGCGCAGTATGCAGGTAAAGGCCGACTTGCGCTCGGCATCGGTGAAGCCACCGCACGCCACCGTCCACAGGCGGTACCGCGACACGTGGGCAAAGGGACTGGGAAGGGATGAGCCAAGGGAGTTGAGGCGAAAATATCGGTAAAGGTCTTGAAGGTACTGCAACCGCAGCATGGAGGGCGTGGGGGCACCGGCGGAAGCGTCTTGCATACCGAGCGGACCGACCTGTCCTTCCTCCATCATCTTGCGTACGTTGGCGGGCAACTGGTTCAGTACGCCAGACATAGCGATGACGAAAGAATACTTGTCGGAGTCGCAGAAAGGACCACGCTTGACAACCTTCTCTACGAAATCGCTGCCCGCGACCGCGCTCGCATCTCGCATCATATCGGGATGTTCGAAGGTGAACGGCATGAACCAGTTGGCTAAACGCGAGAAGAAGGGGAAGCGTTTCATCTGACGGAAGCCGCAGAAAAAGATGTCGGAGCCATTCTTCTGCATCTCTATCATTTTGTTCACGCCCTCTGTCATGGCCTCCATCCTGCGCTCATCGGCATCGAGGTTGATGCAATCTTTCTCCTCTTCCTTCTCCACTATGCCGTCTTTGGTGAAACGGTAGGGCTGGTTGCGCAGCAGGTCGGGCATGATGTTCTTGTTTATCTCACTGCCATCAGCCTCGGCATTGGCACAGGCTGTCATCTGCACCTGCATCTCTATGAGCATCTTACCTGCCTCCTCATCGGAGAAGATGGTCTTCAGCAGGGCATCAACGCACGTTTTATGCTCCACGCCAGCCTCGCTTATGGCGAGCATACAGCCCACGAAAGCACGCTGACGCACTACCTCGCTCCTGCTCAACATATAGATATTGGCAAGACACAGCACTTTGTTATAAGAGAAATGATATAACGCCGACAGCATAATGGCTGCCGTGAGGGCGGCTGCTTCGGTAGGACTGACAGTGGGACTGGCTATGTACGCGGCCCATTCGTCAGCGTGATTTTGCCGCCAATGCCCTGAGGTGAGCAGCGACATGAAGGCGATAGAGATGTTTTTGTAATGCTCTTCCTTCGTCACTGGTTGCTGCAACAACTCTTGCAACGCCTCGGCTGACTGGCCAACGCCACCGAGTGCCTTGACCGCCCCCTTGATATATGGGTTTTCAAGCAGTGTCTCACGCACCTGAAGGTCATAGTCCAGTTCGGCAGTGCGCTGGATAATATCGTCGAACAAAGCCGCACGCCTGTCGTCTTTGTAGCCTTGCAGCATGAAGTCACTCATGTATTTGAACTCCGTTTGCAGTGTGTCCAGACGGTCGCCGAAGCCCTCGCCAGGGTAAGCTGCCGTGCGTCTGCGCAGTTCAGAGAAAGCCTGCGCAAGGAGTCCGCTATTCAATAGTGTCGTAATCATTCAAGATACTTGGTATAATGGTTCTTGCCGTAACGCCGAATGGAGTCCCTCGCCACCTCAACGGCCTTGAGAAAGAGTTGGTATTGCTGCCGCCTCGTACTGTCCTGCATGGCTTTTTTCCTGAGTGCCAGTACCCCGGCGGGCTTCGACACCACTCTGTCTATCAGCCTCGCGCCCTGCTTCCGCGCCTTGGTGGCGTATGGCTCGGGCAGCAAAGCGGCATCGACGTTGCCGGAACAGAGCATCTTCGTGCGCACATCGAGGTCTTCCACCTGCACTATAAACACCAGCTGCCCCTTCTTTAGCAATGAGTCAATGACCTGTTCGGCAAGCCTGTGCGACTCACCATGGCTGTCTGCCGCTATAATCTTGTCGGTAAGCTGCTCCAATCGGCTTATCCTCGCCTTCTTGGCAGTAAGGAAACGCCACTGCATATCCGTGGAAAGACCGTTGTATAGCCATGCGTCACCCTCGTTGAGCTGCGCCATTAGGGTGGAATCGATTACCGCTCCCTCCACGAGCGAGTCGCAAAGAGCCAGGCGGCACTCACTCATGGCGCGATAACGGCGCAGGTGTACGCTCACCCCAAGGGTATCATAAAGCCGCAACTCCTTCGCCACTATAATCGGGAGGCAATCCTCCGTAGGCAATACGCCTATCTTCAGCGCGGCGGAATCCTCGCGTTTAAGGCGTTCCCGCTCCGCTCTCGACAGCCGGTGCGCCTCTTCTCCGCCGCCACAGCTATATGCCAACGGCAAGAGGAACAGGCTTATAATTATATATAACGCAGTTTTCATTTGACCGCAAAGTTAATAAATAATAGTGAAACGAAACTACTGAGCAACGAAAATTAACCAAAAAACCGCACTTTTTCAAGCGTTTCTTTCTCTATACGGATAAAAAATAGTAACTTTGCATCGTATTTTTCACGGACTATGGCAAAAGACAAGACAGCATACGTATGCGAGAACTGTGGGCAAGAGTCGGCAAAATGGATAGGAAAGTGCCCGTCATGCAACCAGTGGAACACGTTTCGCGAGATACGGATAGCAAGCGATAGCGGCCAGCAAAGCGCACGGGCAGCCGCTCGTGAGATATCGGTCGCGAGGCGAGCTAATGTTGTCGGAGACGGCATAGCTTTCAGTCACCACCGCAATGGTGGCACCATCGCTCAGCGACTGGGCGACATCTCCACTGCCGCTGAGCCGAGAATGGACATGAATGACAGCGAGCTGAACAGGGTACTCGGAGGCGGTATGGTGCCGGGAAGCATCGTGTTGCTCGGTGGAGACCCCGGCATCGGCAAGAGCACACTGACGCTCCAGACCATAATGAGGCTGAAAGACACGGAAGTGCTCTACGTCAGCGGAGAGGAAAGCGCGCACCAACTGCGCATGAGGGCTGACAGAATAGAGGGCGCCACAAACGAGAAAGTGATGGTACTCTGCGAGACTTCAATAGAAAAGATATTCGAACAGATACGCTCCTGCGCCCCGGAACTGGTGATAATAGACTCCATTCAGACCATGGAGACGGAGACAGTGGACTCCGCTCCCGGTAGCATAACGCAGATACGTGAATGCGCTTCCGCCCTGTTGAGGTTCGCCAAGGGGAGCGGAGTGCCAGTAATACTCATCGGTCACATAACGAAAGAAGGGGCGATAGCCGGCCCTAAGATACTGGAGCATATCGTTGATGCCGTAATACAGTTCGAAGGCGACCGCCAAGGCATCTATCGCATCCTGCGAAGCGTCAAGAACCGCTTCGGCTCTACATCAGAACTGGGCATATACGAGATGCAACAGAACGGTCTTCGCCCCGTCATCAACCCGTCAGAGCTACTCCTCAGCGACGACATAGCGGGCATGAGCGGCATAGCTATCAGTGCCGCGGTGGAGGGATTGCGCCCCTTCCTCGTGGAGACACAGGCGCTTGTGTCATCGGCTGCCTACGGTACACCGCAACGTTCAGCAACAGGTTTCGACCAAAGGAGGCTGAATATGCTGCTCGCCGTACTGGAAAAGCGCATCGGTTTCAAACTGATGCAGAAGGATGTATTCCTTAATATCGCCGGAGGAATGAAGGTAACGGACATGGCTATGGACCTGAGCGTGATAGCGGCGGTAATCTCCAGCAACCTCGACATGCCGATAGAAGACGGCTGGTGCATGTGCGGAGAGGTGGGACTGAGCGGCGAAGTGCGCCCCGTAAGCCGCATAGAACAGCGTATTCAGGAAGCGGAGAAACTCGGTTTCAAGGATATCATCATACCAAAACGTAACATCAACGCGCTGAAAGGTAAGAGCTTCGCCATCAACCTGCACCCCGTGAGGAAAGTGGAAGAAGCGATTAGGGAGTTATTCGGATAACCCTTACAGCGCCGTAAAGCAGATATAACAACCAAAACATACATAACACAACATTTTTTATGGCAATTATTACAAAAGAGGCGGCCCTCGAATATCACGAGAACGGACGCCCGGGAAAAATCGAGGTGATGCCAACAAAGCCTTACCGTACGCAAACTGACCTCAGCCTTGCTTACTCACCAGGCGTTGCATACCCTTGTCTTGAGATTCAGGAGAACCCAGATGAAGTTTACAAGTACACTGACAAGGGCAACCTTGTGGCAGTGATTTCTAACGGAACAGCCGTACTTGGCCTCGGAGACATAGGGGCAATGTCGGGCAAACCCGTAATGGAGGGCAAGGGACTGCTGTTCAAGATATACGGCGGCATTGACGTCTTCGACATCGAAGTGGCGGAAAAAGACCCAGAGAAGTTCTGCGAAGCCGTGGAGAAGATTGCCCCGACATTCGGCGGCATCAACCTCGAAGACATCAAAGCACCTGAATGTTTCTACATTGAGGAGCGTCTGAAGAAGACTCTTGACATACCTGTCATGCACGATGACCAGCACGGTACCGCGATAATCTCATCCGCAGGACTTATCAACGCGCTCCAGGTTAACGGCAAGAAGATAGAAGACGTGAAGATAGTTGTCAACGGTGCTGGCGCAGCCGCCATATCATGCACCAAGCTTTACGTAGCCCTCGGAGCAAAACGTGAGAACATTCTCATGCTCGACTCTAAGGGAGTAATAACCTCCGACCGCCCTAATCTGACGGAACAGAAGAAGTTCTTTGCCACAGACCGCCGCGATGTCCACACACTGGAGGAGGCAATGAGGGGTGCCGACGTATTCCTCGGACTGTCAAAGGGCAACGTTGTCACCAAGGACATGATACGCTCAATGGCAGACCAGCCCATAGTCTTCGCGCTTGCGAACCCCGTTCCCGAGATTTCTTACGAGGACGCAATGGACAGCCGCCCTGACGTACTGATGTCAACAGGCCGCTCCGACTACCCGAACCAAATCAATAACGTCATCGGCTTCCCCTATATCTTCCGCGGTGCGCTTGATGTCAGTGCGAAAGCCATCAACGAAGAGATGAAGATAGCAGCCGTTCACGCCATCGCCGACCTTGCTAAGCAGCCGATACCCGATGTCGTGAACCAAGTGTACAAGGTGAACAACCTCTCCTTTGGACCTGCTTACTTTATACCAAAGCCCGTTGACCCACGCCTCATCACAGAGGTTTCAGCCGCCGTTGCCAAAGCTGCCATCGACAGTGGCGTGGCACGCAAGGTGATAACAGACTGGGATGAGTACAAGCGCACCCTGCGACTACGCATGGGACACGAGACAAGTGTGACGCAGAAGCTCTACGAAACAGCGCGCAAGCACCCACAACGCGTAGTATTTGCTGAGGGTCTGCACCCCACAATGATAAAGGCTGCCGTACAAGCGAAGGAAGAAGGTCTGTGTATGCCTATCCTCCTCGGCAACGAAGAGATAATAGCCAAGAAGGCGCAGGAGCTCGACCTCAGCCTCGACGGTGTGGAGATAGTGAACCTTCGCCACGACCGTGAGCGCGAACGCCGTGAGCGTTACGCCAAGTTCCTTGCCGACAAGCGTTGCCGCGAGGGCTACAACTTCGAGGAGGCCAACGACAAGATGTTCGAGCGCAACTACTTCGGCATGATGATGGTGGAGACAGGCGACGCTGATGCCTTCATCACCGGCGTTTACACCAAGTTCTCCAACACCCTGAAAGCTGCCAAGGAGATTATCGGCATACGCCCCGAATACCAGCACTTCGGCACTATTCACATCCTCAACTCCAAGCGTGGCACGTACTACATAGCAGACACGCTCGTCAACCAGTCACCCGACAAGGCTGCTCTGAAGGACATAGCGCGCCTCACTGCCGACACCATTCGCTTCTTCAACGATGAGCCTAAGATAGCGATGATTTCCTACTCCAACTTCGGTGTCGACAAGACTGGCTCACCACGCCTCATGGCCGAGGTGGTGAAAGAGATGCAGGACGAGTACCCCGACCTGAAGATTGACGGTGAAATGAGCGTTGACCTCGCCCTCGACCATGAGCGCCGCGATGAGAAATACCCATTCCTGCGCCTGCACAACGAGGTTGTCAACTCCATGATATTCACCAACCTCTCCGCCGCTAACTCCGCTTACAAGCTGATACAACAGTTCTCTCCGGAGACAGAGGTGATAGGTCCTATCCAGATGGGTCTCAACAAGCCAATCCACTTCACCGACTTCGATTCCAGCGTGCGAGACGTTGTCAACATCACCGCCGTGGCTGTAATCGACGCTTACGTCGAGAAGCTGAAGAAGAAGTAGTTTCCTAAGGTTATAAGGTATGGGGTTTGAGGTTGTAGGTTTTAGGTTGTAGGTTATAGGTTTTTAGGTTGTAGGTTTTAGGTCACATCGACTCTTGAAACCAAAAGCCCCAAAACCTGAAACCTCAAACCTACAACCCAAAACCTAAAACCAAAAGCCCCAAAACCTCAAACCTACAACCCAAGACCTAAAACCAAAAGACCCAAAACCTACAACCTAAAGACCTAAAACCTCAAGCCTACAACCTTTTCCAAATGCTTATACTAAGTTCCAACTCACCCCGCCGCAAGGAGCTGCTCGCCGGACTGGGAATACCGTTCAAAGTGCTGGTGATACAGGGCATAGACGAGACTTATCCCGACACGCTGCCCGCGCCAGAGATAGCGGAATACATAGCCGTGAAGAAGGCGGAGCCATACCGCGAGAGCCTCACAGGCACGGACAACACCGTACTTACCGCCGACACCGTAGTGGTGCTCGATGGAGAAGTGATGGGGAAACCCACTGACGAACAGGACGCTTACCGTATGTTACGCCGCCTTAGCGGCAACACTCATCAGGTATATACCGGCGTATGCCTCACCACTGCCACCGCACGGAAGCACTTCTCCGTATGCACCGACGTCACGTTCAAGGCTCTGTCCGACGAGGAAATCTGGCACTACATCCATGAATACCA
>JALFOF010000041.1 GCA_022773825.1 Prevotella sp. | reverse complement strand
TAATAATCAAACAGATGAAGAAACCTATGCCACAAGATTCCATCCAGATAGAACAGCCGTACTTCTATACGGAATTACTGCTGCCCGGAGTTTTGCTTAATGACATTATTGGGGCTATAGCCTAATCGCTGAATAGTTACTAATAATCGTAATTGTATTAAATAAAGTTAAAACAAAAGTGCGATAGTCATTATACTTGGATTTTTTAAATATTTTATATTAACTTTGCAGCAGAAATCATGCAATTATGTGTTTCTCTTTCATATCTTTTGAGCCATAACACGGCAGGAGAAACACTGCACTTCATACTACATATACATGGCACTGCATCGCTTCTGCTTGTGTGTGCTTGCCTGTGACAAACGTGTATGTCGTATATTCAATCCATTTACATCTATGACAAACGAAGAAGAACTGTTTCCTACTGAAGAAAGTGTGGAGCCACAGAAGAAGAAACGCGCAAGGATTACGAAGAAAGATACTTCTGATCATGTATATAGTGTGAGCGGGCTAGACGGTGAGAACCTTGAGAAGCCCAAGAGAAAGCGTGGCCGCCCGAGCAAGGCGGAGAAAGAAGCTATGCTCCTTGCTCACCAGCAGGAAATGCTTATTGAGGAGGAGCCTGCGGAATTGCAGGACAGTAATGAAGTGGCATGGAATACCGTGACAGAGGAGGAAGTGTCGCCTAAACAGGAGGAGGTTGCAGAGGTGCATGATGCTGAGACTGTAACAGACGACGGTAGCGCTGAGACACCAAAGAAGAAAAAGTACAAGAAGACGAAAGAAGAGATTATAGCTGCCGCGGAGGCAAAGGCGGAGGCTCTTGCGCAAAGCAATCAACTGAAAGCTACCACTTCGGATGAATTGGCAGAGGATGGTGATAATGACGTGGATGATGTGGCTGACTTCGTGCCAGAAGCTGCTTTTGCCAGTGGCAATGTCGTAGTGGGAGACACGGAAGGTGTGCAGAAAGGACTGCTGGAACAGCTGCAGAGCAAGGTAAACCAGCACAATGATGTCCCTGATGAGGCAGACGTGTGGGAAGGAGATCCCGGAGATGGGACGGACTTCATAATATTAAACGACCTACCCGTGGAGGACAACGGCGTAATACCTTATTATGATATGCTTGACAACCCACAGGTGATGGGTGCTCCATCAACGATGGAATATCAAGCACCGGAGGTTGCGGCAGCGGATGCTCAGTATGACTTTGCTGATATAGTGGAAGCCAATGGCTTGTTGGAGATAATGCCTGATGGCTACGGATTCCTGCGCTCAAGCGATTACAACTATCTGTCTTCTCCTGATGACGTGCACCTCACTATGCAGCAGATAAGGCAGTATTCCCTTAAGATGGGTGATGTGGTGGAGTGCCGTGTGCGACCACCGCGCGCAGGGGAGAAATACTTTACAATGAGTTCTATAGTGAAGGTAAACGGGCGTAATCCTGACGACATAAGGGACAGAATTTCCTTTGAGAACCTTACCCCCTTGTTCCCCGATGAGAAGTTTAATCTTTGCGGAACGCCTTCTGCAACGAACATATCAACACGTATCGTGGATTTGTTTTCGCCGATAGGTAAGGGACAGCGCTCGCTCATCGTGGCGCAGCCAAAGACGGGTAAGACAATCTTAATGAAGGATATAGCAAATGCAATAGCGGCGAACCACCCAGAGGCTTACATAATGATGCTACTTATAGACGAACGTCCCGAGGAGGTGACGGACATGGCGCGCACCGTGAACGCGGAGGTGATAGCATCCACTTTCGACGAGCCTGCCGACCGACACGTGAAAATCGCCGGGCTGGTGCTTGAAAAAGCTAAGAGACTCGTGGAATGTGGACACGACGTGGTGATATTCCTTGACTCCATAACACGTCTTGCCCGCGCTTACAACACAGTGGCTCCGGCAAGCGGAAAGGTGCTGACGGGCGGTGTGGATGCCAATGCCTTGCAGAAGCCAAAGCGTTTCTTTGGTGCTGCGCGCAACATTGAGGGAGGTGGCTCTCTGACAATAATAGCGACGGCATTGACGGATACTGGCTCAAAGATGGATGAGGTGATATTCGAGGAATTCAAAGGCACGGGTAACTCAGAGTTGCAGCTTGACAGACAGCTTGCGAACAAGCGTATATTCCCTGCTGTCAACCTTGTGGCATCAAGTACAAGGCGCGACGACCTGCTGCTCGACGAGACAACCATCAACAGAATGTGGATACTGCGTAAACACATTGCTGACATGAACGCCATGGAGGCGATGAACGACATACACAACCTGCTGCTGCATACGCGCGACAATGATGAGTTCCTGATTGCGATGAATAGGTAGAAATTGCACACAAAGGGCTTGATGTATGCAGAAATAGCCAAAGGCAAACTTAAAATATCAAAAAAATATTATTGTAAGTTGTGCCATTCGGCATTATTTGCTAACTTTGCACATGGTGCGGGCAGTGTGCGACAATGATGTGGCATACGAAAAAACAGTACCTTGATTGTAAATATGTCAATAACAAAGACAAGGCAGATACTCATAGACGTGGCAAGACAGTTGTTTGCGAAAAACGGCATAGAGAAGACCACGATGAACGACATCGCGCAGGCGTCGGGAAAAGGGAGACGTACCCTCTATACATACTTCAGCCGCAAGGAAGATATATATGCAGCCGTCATAGAGTCGGAGTTGGAAAGACTTTCCGACAGGCTTGACGAGGTGGCTTCGATGAAGATGCGGCCGCAGGAGAAAATCATAGAGCTGATATTTACCCACCTAAGTCAGATACGTGAGACGGTGGTAAGGAATGGCAACCTAAGGGCGGAGTTTTTTCGCAATATATGGACAGTGGAGAAGGTGCGCAAGCAGTTTGACGCAGACGAGAGGGCGTTGTTCCGAAAGGTATATGCCGAGGGTAAGGCAGAGGGAGAGTTTGACATTGAGAACATAGAGATGGTTGCCGACATCACCTACTACTGTATAAAAGGTCTTGAAGTGCCATATATATATGGTAGGCTGGGTAGGGGTATGACCGAAGACAAGAGCCGTCCGTTGGTGGCGAAAGTCGTCTATGGCGCACTCCGTAAGTCGGGATTGTAAAAGACATTATACACAAAGAAATAATAATAACAAAATCAACAGAAAAATGGGATTATTGTCAGGAAAGACAGCCTTGGTAACAGGTGCTGCGCGTGGTATCGGTAAGGCCGTTGCCATGAAATTTGCGGAAGAAGGAGCAAACATAGCATTCACAGACCTTGTGCTCAACGATGAAATGGCAGCAAGGCTTGAGGCTACACGTAAGGAGATAGAAGCTCTTGGCGTGAAGTGCAACGCTTATGCGGGTAACGCGGCGGATTTCGCAGAGACAGAAGCCGTGGTGGCAAAGATAAAGGAAGACTTCGGTACCATTGACGTACTCGTAAACAATGCGGGTATAACAAAAGATGGATTGATGCTACGTATGTCAGAGGCACAGTGGGACGCGGTTCTCAATGTGAACCTCAAGTCAGCATTCAACTTCATTCACGCTTGTGCTCCAATAATGCTTCGTCAGCGCGGTGGTTCCATCATCAATATGTCAAGCGTGGTAGGTGTGCATGGTAATGCAGGACAGTGCAACTATTCCGCGTCAAAAGCGGGAATGATAGGTCTTGCAAAGTCTATTGCACAGGAACTCGGACCAAAGGGCGTTCGTGCCAACGCCGTAGCGCCGGGCTTCATCGAAACAGCCATGACGGCACAGTTGCCAGAGGAGGTAAGAAAAGACTGGATGAAGAAGATTCCTCTGCGCCGTGGCGGACAGGTGGAGGATATCGCTAACGTGTGCCTGTTCCTTGCATCAGATATGTCAAGCTATGTGTCCGGACAGGTAATACAGATTGATGGTGGTATGAATATGTAAGAACGGTAATGACAGTTCTGTATGAAGACAACCACCTGATAGTGGTTGATAAAAAAAGTGGGGAGATCGTTCAGGGCGACAAGACTGGCGATGTCCCCCTTTCAGATAAGGTGAAGGTATGGATAAAGGAGAAATACCATAAACCTGGCAATGTGTTCCTTGGAGTGGTGCACCGCTTGGACCGCCCAGTGCAGGGAGTGGTGGTCTTTGCACGTACCTCAAAAGCGCTTTCGCGCCTAAACGAGATGTTTCGCACGGCAGAGGTACATAAAACCTATTGGGCTATTACACAGAAACGCCCTGAAAAAGAGGAAGCTACGCTGACGCATTGGCTCGTGCGCAACGAGAAGCAGAACAAGGCGTATGCCTACGACGTGGAGAAGCCTGGGGCAAAGCAAGCTGTATTGCGTTATAAAGTGATTGCGGCAAGCGAACACTACAATCTGCTCGAAGTAAAACTGATGACCGGACGACATCACCAGATACGCTGTCAGCTTGCCAAGATAGGATGCCCGATAAAAGGAGACTTGAAGTATGGCGCAAAGCGTAGCAACGCAGATGGAAGCATATCCCTGCTTGCACGCAAAATAGAGTTCGTGCATCCTGTATCCAAAGAGAATATCGTGGTTGTGGCACCCCTGCCAGATGATAATTTGTGGCAGAGTTTCGCCAATGCAACCAAAGATACTGATGCTTGTCTAT
Organism: Prevotella sp.; assembly: GCA_022773825.1. Lineage (GTDB taxonomy): Bacteria > Bacteroidota > Bacteroidia > Bacteroidales > Bacteroidaceae > Prevotella. The sequence continues at coordinate 5,419 of JALFOF010000041.1, read as the reverse complement.
AAACGGAAAGACAGATGACAAAAAGAAAGCATATTTGCGCATAACAGTCTGATGACCGATTGGGGCTAAATGATTACTTGGTATTTTGGGTAAGCCTTAAAAAGTTGTTCAAGAATAAAAAAATATTAAAAAGGTAGCGTTTTTGCAATCTCTGCTTTGCAATTTGAGAAATAATGATTACCTTTGCCGTGAAAAAACATGTCCATGGAAGAATTCTATCGTACACACAGGTATCTGGTTGAGCAATCCAATGCTCCCGTAAGGCGTGCTCTAATGGATGAGATAGATTGGAATGCGCGAATGATAGGTATCAAAGGTACGAGGGGAGTAGGCAAGACAACCTTCTTGTTGCAGTATGCAAAGGAAAACTATGACATTAATGACAAGAGGTGCTTGTATATTAATATGAACAACTTCTATTTTCAAGGACGTGGTATAGCCGACTTCGCGGGAGAATTTTACAAACAGGGGGGCAGGGTGCTGCTGATAGACCAAGTGTTCAAGCAGTTTGACTGGAGCAGAGAGTTGCGCAGATGTTACGACTTGTTCCCTAAGTTGAAAATTATCTTCACTGGTTCAAGTGTCATGAGACTAAAGAGGGAAAACCCGGAACTTGGAGATATAGTCAAGAGCTACAATCTTAGAGGTTTCTCTTTCAGGGAGTATTTGAACCTGAAGATACGTGAAAATATGCCGATTATAACTCTTGATGATATTTTGAGGCATAAGGAGCAGATTGTGAACGAAATACTTGCAAGGGTTAATCCACAGGAGTTCTTCATGGAATACATACACCATGGGTTCTATCCCTTGTTTAGGGAAAAGGTGGATTTTTCGGAGAACCTGCTGAAATCAATGAACATGATGACTGAAGTGGACATCTTGATGATAAAGCAGATAGAGCTGAAGTATCTGACAAAGATAAAGAAACTCTTTTACCTCTTGGCTTTAGAAGGTCCGCAGGCTCCGAACGTAAGCCAGTTGGCACATGAAGTAAAGACAAGCAGGGCAACGGTGATGAACTATATCAAGTATCTCGCGGATGCAAGGCTGATAAACATTATCTATCCCGTGGGGCAGAAATTCCCCAAAAAGCCAACGAAGGTTATGCTGCATAACCCAAACCTTTACCAGGCAATACTGCCAATAAACTTTGAACACCACACGTTGATGGAAACCTTTTTCGTCAACACAATGTGGAAAGACCATAAGGTGAACCAAGGCAATCGCGACCTGTTCTATACTATAGACGGGGAGAAGCATTTCAAGATATGCCGCGAGACGGGTGTGCCGAGAGTAGGAAGTCAGGGGACAGTATATTGCCAGTATTCCGACAACACGGTATGCGACAACATAATCCCACTGTGGCTGTTGGGTTTCCTATATTGATTATATTGATACTAATCAGTAAATAACGAACAAATACTACAAAACAACATTTTAACCTTATCTTAATAAAACAACAATGGCTAAAGAAAAAAAGTTTATCACTTGTGATGGTAACGAAGCTGCGGCACACGTGAGCTATATGTTCTCCGAAGTTGCGGCCATTTATCCTATCACTCCTTCGTCTCCAATGGCGGAGCACACTGATGACTGGGCAGCACGTGGTCGCAAGAACATGTGGGGTCAGACAGTCCTCGTACAGGAAATGCAGTCAGAAGGCGGTGCTGCCGGCGCAGTACACGGCTCTTTGCAGGCTGGTGCGCTGACAACAACGTTCACGGCTTCCCAGGGCTTGCTGCTTATGATTCCTAATATGTACAAGATAGCAGGTGAATTGCTGCCATGTGTGTTCGACGTTTCTGCACGTACACTGGCTTCACACTCTCTCTGTATCTTTGGTGACCATCAGGATGTTATGGCTTGCCGCCAGACGGGTTTCGCAATGTTCGCTTCAAGTTCAGTGCAGGAGGTGATGGACCTTACCGCCGTCCCTCATCTTGCTACTCTTGAGACAAAGGTGCCATTCATCAACTTCTTTGATGGCTTCCGTACTTCTCACGAGTACCACAAGATTGAAGTGATGGATATGGAGGACATCAAGGCTATCACTCCGCAGGAGTTTGTTGAAGACTTCCGCAACCGTGCACTCACTCCAGAGCGCCCTGTAACACGCGGTACCGCCGAGAACCCAGAGACATTCTTCACACACCGTGAGGCTTGCAATACATACTATGACGCTATACCTGAGGTAGTAGAGAAGTATTGCGCAAAGATTTCTGAGATAACGGGTCGTGAATACCATCTCTTCAACTACTATGGCGCAGAGGATGCGGAGAATGTTATCATCCTCATGGGCTCTGCTTGCGAAGCTGCCAAGGAAGCTATTGACTACCTCGTGGCACAGGGCAAGAAGGTCGGCATGATTAATGTTCACCTCTATCGTCCGTTCTCTGTAAAGCACCTCCTCGCTGCTGTTCCTGCAACGTGCAAGAAGATTGCCGTGCTTGACCGTACCAAGGAGCCTGGTGCAGAGGGTGAGCCTCTCTACCTTGATGTTAAGTCTGCTTACTATGACGTAGAGAACCGTCCGCTCATCGTTGGTGGTCGCTATGGTCTCGGTTCTTCTGATATCACTCCTGCGAAGATTATCTCTGTATTCAACAACCTTGAACTGCCAGAGCCGAAGAACCACTTCACCGTGGGTATTGTTGATGACGTAACCAATACATCACTCCCTGCCGTTGAGGAGATGGCACTCGGTGGTAAGTCAATATACGAAGCTAAGTTCTTTGGTCTTGGTGCAGACGGTACTGTCGGTGCTAACAAGAACTCAGTTAAGATTATCGGTGACAATACCGACAAGCACTGTCAGGCATATTTCTCATACGACTCAAAGAAGTCTGGTGGCTTTACTTGTTCACACCTTCGTTTCGGCGATGAGCCTATCCGCTCAACCTACCAGATAACCACTCCTAACTTCGTTGCGTGCCACGTGCAGGCTTACCTCAATATGTACGATGTTACACGTGGTATCCGTGAGAATGGCTCATTCCTCCTTAACACTATTTTCGATGGCGAGGAGCTCGTGAACTTCATTCCTAACAAGGTTAAGCGTGTCTTTGCACAGAAGAACATCACTGTTTACTACATCAACGCTACAAAGATAGCACAGGAGATAGGTCTTGGCAATCGTACCAACACAATCCTCCAGTCTGCTTTCTTCCGTATCACAGAGGTAATACCTGTTGACCTCGCCGTTGAGCAGATGAAGAAGTTCATCGTTAAGTCATACGGCAAGAAGGGTCAGGATGTGGTTGACAAAAACTATGCAGCTGTTGACCGCGGCGGAGAGTACAAGCAGCTTACTGTTGACCCTGCATGGGCTAACCTTGCGGACGATGTTAAGCAGGAAGACGATGCACCAGCATTCGTTAAGGAGCTTGTACGTCCTATCAATGCACAGGCAGGCGACCTCCTCAAGGTTTCAGACTTCGTTAAGTTTGATACCGTTGATGGTACATGGCAGAATGGCACCGCTGCTTACGAGAAGCGTGGTGTAGAGGCATTCGTGCCAGTATGGAACGTAGAGAACTGTATCCAGTGTAACAAGTGTTCATTTGTTTGTCCTCACGCTGCAATCCGTCCGTTCGTTCTTGACGACAAGGAAATCACGGGCTACGAAGGACCAACACAGGAAATCAAGGCACCAGCAGCCATGAAGGGCATGCACTTCGTTATCGCTCCGTCACCACTTGACTGTCTTGGCTGCGGCAACTGTGCAGACGTTTGTCCTGGTAAGAAGGGCGAGAAAGCACTCACCATGGTACCTTACAACCCCGACAAGGCAGAGATGCAGACACTTGCAAAGGGTTGGGATTACCTTGTTAAGAACGTTAAGTCTAAGCAGGAACTTGTTGACATCAAGCAGTCTCCAAAGAACTCACAGTTCGCTACACCTCTCTTCGAGTTCTCTGGCGCTTGCGCTGGTTGCGGTGAGACACCATACGTAAAGCTTATTTCACAGCTCTTCGGTGACCGTGAGATAATAGCTAATGCGACAGGCTGTTCTTCTATTTACTCAGCTTCCATACCGTCAACACCTTATACAAAGAACGAGAAGGGTCAGGGTCCAGCGTTTGACAACTCACTCTTCGAGGACTTCTGTGAGTTCGGTCTTGGTATGGTTATCGGTAACAAGAAGATGAAGGAGCGTGTAGCAATGCTGCTCCAGCAGGTTGTCGAGACTGAGAGCGCACCAGCAGAGTACAAGGCTGCGGCAGCAGAATGGATAGAGAAGCGTGAGGATGCAGAAGAGACCAAGCGTCTTGCTGCTATTCTGAAGCCATACATCGCTGAAGGCGCGGCTAAGGGATGCTCTGTATGTCAGGAGCTTAAGACTCTTGACCACTATCTCATCAAGCGTTCACAGTGGATTATCGGTGGTGACGGTGCTTCTTACGACATCGGTTACGGCGGTCTTGACCATGTGCTCGCATCTGGCGAGGACCTCAACATCTTCGTTATCGATACTGAGGTTTATTCTAACACCGGTGGTCAGGCTTCAAAGGCTACTCCTCTCGGTGCCATCGCACAGTTCGCCGCACAGGGTAAGCGCATTAAGAAGAAGGATCTCGGTATGATAGCAACAACCTACGGTTACGTTTATGTAGCACAGGTTGCAATGGGTGCCGACAATGCTCAGTGCCTCAAGGCTTTCCGCGAAGCAGAAGCATACCACGGACCTTCACTCGTCATCGCTTACGCACCATGTATCAACCACGGTCTTAAGATAAAGGGAGGCATGGGTCGCAGCCAGGCAGAGGAAGCACGTGCCGTAGAATGTGGTTACTGGCACCTCTGGAGATATAACCCAGAATTGGCAGAGCAGGGTAAGAACCCATTCTCTCTCGACTCTAAGGAGCCGCAGTGGGATAAGTTCCAGGACTTCCTCATGGGTGAGGTACGTTATCTCTCAGTGAAGAAGGCTTACCCAGAAGAGGCAGACGAACTCTTCGCCGAGGCTCAGAAGATGGCTAAGCGTCGTTATCAGACGTACGTGCGCCAGACAAAGATGGATTGGTCAGAAGAGTAATCCTTTATTGAGGATACATTGAAAAAAGATACCATGTGGGAGAAATCCCGCATGGTATCTTTTTATTCTATAGCGAAGATTAATAGTCTGTATTGGAAATATTCATCTGCATTAATCGAATGTTCCTAAATTGGTCCGCTGGATTCATCTTGGGCACTCGTTGTTCCGCTTTCATTGCAAATCGGGAAGAATGGCACCCACTCTGTTGTATTGCAAGTGTCGATTATCGGTTTTGTCGAGTAGTATAATACCCCCCGATATTCAGACAACCGCTTAGGCTAATCCAACACAAGTTTGTACCTTTGCGGAAAATTCTAAAATCACAATGGGCAAAATGAGTAAATTCACCCCTGCCTTCAAGGCAAAAGTAGCCATAGAGGC
>JALFOF010000031.1 GCA_022773825.1 Prevotella sp. | reverse complement strand
ACTTTCTGGTCTGCCACCTCTTCAATGGCATAACACTTGAGTCCGAGAACGTTCTCAAAGTAAGGCAATACCTCGTCGATGCTCTGCACACCAATGCCGAGGTGATCAATACGTGAAATCTTCATAATTCGTTATTTTGATATTTTTGATTGTTAGTTTGCGGTTTGTGGCATTATGAAAGGAAGCCGAGCAGTGTGCCGGCAGCCACGGCTGAGCCTATCACGCCTGCCACATTGGGGCCCATGGCGTGCATGAGCAGGAAGTTGTGGCGGTCATATTCCAAACCGAGGTTGTTGGAAATGCGGGCTGCCATAGGCACGGCACTTACGCCAGCGTTGCCTATCAGTGGGTTAATCTTATTGTCTTTGCTGAGAAACAGGTTCATCAGTTTGACGAAGATTACGCCGCTTGCGGTGGCGATGATGAAGGCAAAGGCGCCGAGTGCGAAAATCTTTATGGTATTCATGGTGAGGAATTCGCTCGCTTGCGTGGAGCATCCCACCGTTAATCCTAACAGTACCACGATGGCATCGTTGAGTGATGTCGTGGCAGTCTTTGCGAGACGCGTCGTCTTTCCGCTCTCTTTAAGCAGGTTTCCGAAGAAAAGCATGCCGAGGAGCGGCAGACCTGATGGCACGAGGAAGGTGGTAAGCAGCAGTCCGATGATAGGGAACAGGATGCGTTCCGTCTGACTTACCTGACGTCCCGGCTTCATCTTTATCACGCGTTCCTTATCGGTGGTGAGCAGTCGCATGATAAAGGGCTGGATAACGGGTACGAGTGCCATATAGGAATAGGCGCATACGGCGATTGCTCCCATGAGGTTCGGGCTGAGTTTGCTTGACAAGAAGATGGCTGTCGGGCCGTCCGCACCGCCAATTATCGCGATGCCTGCCGCCTGATTAGGCTCAAATCCCAACAGAAGTGCTATCATATACGCCCCGAAGATGCCGAACTGAGCCGCCGCTCCTATGAGAATGAGCTTCGGGTTGGCTATAAGTGCCGAGAAATCGGTCATTGCCCCGATGCCGAGGAATACGAGTGGGGGATACCATCCCTGCCTGACACCCTGGTAGAAGATGTTGAGCACGGAGTTGTCCTCGTACAATCCTATTTCCAGTCCGGCGTCAGCGCGGAACGGTATGTTGCCGAGTATGATGCCAAGTCCTATTGGTACGAGCAGCAAAGGCTCGAAATCCTTCTTGATGGCAAGCCATATAAAGAATGCTCCAACGGCTATCATGATGAGGTTGCCTACCTCTGCGTTCGCGAAGCCAGTGTAACTGATGAAGTCGTTGAAGTTGGTTGTGATAAATTCACCTATTGACATGATTCTGTTGTTTTAGGTTATTATGCTATAGTAACGAGCACTGCGCCCTCCATTACGGAGTCTCCAACGTTCACCATCACCGATGTCACGGTGCCGGCGTTCTCTGCTTCTATGTTGTTCTGCATCTTCATGGCTTCCAATACCACTACTGTGTCGCCCACTGCCACTGTGTCTCCCACCTTAACGTTTATGGACGTTATGGTTCCCGGAAGCGGAGAGCAGACTTTTGTGCCTTCTCCCGCCTTTACCACAGGTACCTCCTCTTTCTTCTCCACTGTGCCTTCCACCTTTGCTGGCTGCGGTTTTACGGCGGCAGGCTTCTTTGTTATCGTGCTGCCCATGGAGATAGGCTGCTTCATTTCAACGTCAAACTCAATGCCGTTGACAGATACTTTTGCCAGAGTTCCTTCCACTTCGATGATTTCAACCTCATAGTCGACACCCTGTACTGTATATTCAAATTTTGCCATGACTGTTCTTTTTGTTTGCTGTTTTACTTTGTCGTTTAGGTCTTTTAGTTGCGGTGCTTACATCAGCCCGCTGTTCTGATTGTAGAAAAATCCGTGTTCCGCCCAGTTAGACTGGTGTGGCTTTATTGTTAGGATGCCTGATTCAACATCGTGTACGTTGTCCGTGTATTGGCGCAGTGCCATTGCTATCACGGCGATGTATATCTCCTTGTCGCGTCCCTTCGTCTCCATTCCGTCCTTAAGGATGTTCGTGGTCTTGCGGCGTACTTCGTTTATTTTCTTGCTTGTCTTTACGATAGGCTTTATAGGCTGTACTCCTGCCACTTTCTTCAGCTTGTTGCGGCGGTCTGCCACGTAACCGAAAATGGAGAAAAATACGTACAGCAATGCCAGGCATGAGAAGACAATGCCCATACAGAGCACTGTTATACCGAAGCCGTTGGGGTCATTGTGCTTCAGTTTCTCAATCTTCGACATGGACACTTGTATGAAGTTATCTATACCCGGCGTTACGGCTTCTTCCGCCTTTACTGTCCATCGGCTCGCTCCATCATTGTAACGTGCGTAGGATGTGTTGGCGTTCAATACGGGTACCGTCACGCTGTCGATGATGTCCACGGCGTTTGCGTCGTAGAGGGCTATCCATACAGCCTTCGTTGTGTCAACTTTAGTGGTGAGGTGCAGCGTTCCCTGTGCTGGGTTGCTGTTGAGGTAGAAGACAAGATGCTGGCGTGCGGAGAGCTGTGTGCGCGCATCTCCGTTTGGGATGACGCTCATCCTCTTCATTCTGTCTGGCACAGACATTGTCTTGTCGAGCACGGATGGGTCTGTAGTGATATACATCCCACGGATGTTGTAGGTAGAGTAAGCGGTGTTTACTATTTCCACCCACGGTCCGTTGTTGCCGAACTCGTCCTGAATACTCCTTGTGTTGTTGGTCATTACCTCATTGAGCTTGATGTTGCTTGCACCTTGCGCAAAGGCGGTAACGGCAGTAACAGCAAGGGCTGTCAGTGTTAATCCGATACGTTTCATAAAATGTATTGTAATATAAATTTAGGATTGTAGGTTCTACATTATGCGCTTTGTGGCGGTGGTGTCAGCCTCCGCCGCACGCGGCACCCTTTTGTCTATCCGCAGAAGAATAGCACCATTATCTGCGCTGTGAAGATACGCAGGAACATACTCAGCGGATATACGGTAGAATATCCTATCGACGGTGCGTCCTTGGAGCAGGTAGAGTTGGCGTATGCCAGTGCTGGCGGGTCTGTATAAGAGCCGGCAAGCATACCCATGATGGTGAAATAGTTGAACTTGTAACGCCAACGGGCTATGGAGCCTATTATTAAAATAGGTACTGTCGTTATGATGAAGCCTGTCAATACGTATAGCAGTCCGTCGCCAGCCACCACCGTGTCCACGAAGTTCGCTCCCGCCTTTATTCCCACGCTCGACAGGAACAGCACGAGACCTATCTCTCGCAGCATCAGGTTCGCTGACGTTGTCGTGTATGTCACGAGGTGTATCTTATAGCCATATCTGCCTATCAGTATTGCGATAATCAACGGACCGCCTGCTATGCCGAGCTTCAGTGGCACGGGTATGTTAGGTATCGCGAAAGGTATGCTGCCGAAGAGTATGCCTATCACTATGCCGATGAATATCGTCCCTATGTTCGGATGGTCGAGGTGCTTCGTAGCGTTGCCCAGAAGTGCCGACACTCGGTTTACACTCACTTGGTCGCCCACCACCATTACGCGGTCACCCACCTGCAAAGGCAAGTCGGTGCGTGCGAATATGTCCATTCCCTGGCGCGTCACGCGCGTCACGTTCACGCCGTAAACGCTTGAGAAATGCAGCTTCGCGGGTGTCTTGCCATTGATTTCCGGTTTTGTTATGATGATGCGCTTTGAAATCATCTGCTTCGTCTTCTCCTGCTCCGCAAACTCCGGTACTATCGTCTCCCTTCCTATGAATGCCTGCACTGCCTCCGCGTCGGCTTCCGGGCAGACGATGAATGCCTTGTCGCCCATCTCCAGTCTTGTGGAACTTTTGGGGAATATTAGCTCGCCGTTGCGCAGTATGCGCGAGCATACGAAGTCACGTTTAAGGAAGTCGTGTATCTCAAGTATGGTGTGTCCGGCAAGAAATTCGTTCTGCACTATGAGGTGCATGAGGTGCGGTTTTGCCGCGATATTTGTCTCTTGGCTGTTAAGTTCCTCCTCTTCCTTTTGCAGTTTGATGCGGAATATGTAGCGTATGGCTATCGTGGCACCGATGATGCCCACCACGCCGAGAGGGTAGGCGCAGGCGTAGCCGTTGGCAATGGCAGGCGCACCGTTGGGGAACAGCGTCTGCAACGCTTCGTTTGCGGCACCGAGACCCGGCGTGTTCGTCACGGCACCGTAGAGCGTGCCTATCATCATTGGCAGGTTCGTGGGGTCGCTGGTGTCGAAAAAGATGAAGTAACAGACGAACATCACTATGATGTTCAACAGAATGGCGCAAGCGGCTAAGATGTTGAGTGTTACGCCTCCTTCCTTAAAGCTGGAGAAGAATCCTGGTCCCACTTGCAGACCAATCATGAAAACGAATAGGATAAGTCCGAAATCCTGTACGAATGTCAGCGTGTCAATAGGCGCGGTGAATTGAAAATGACCTGCGAGAATGCCGGCGAAAAGCACGAATGTTACGCCAAGCGAGATGCCTCCAATCTTTATTTTGCCAAGATAAACGCCGACAGATATAACAATAGCGTAAAGCAAAGCAATGTGCGCCACGCTGGCAGTGTTAGTAAACAAGTTTAAGACCCATTCCATGGTTCGATAATCTTATGTGAAGAGGTTTGTTGAAGTTTTTCTTTTTGCGATGCAAAATTAATAATTATTTTTAATATGAGCAAATTATTTCTGTGAATATTTGATTTGCCATGTCTTTTGTGGGGAAACGCATAACGGCGTGCCTTTTTTGCAATGTAGGTGTTGCAAAATGCTTAATGGGAGCTTGAACTGTGTTTTTGTGCTGCTTGGGGTGCGCAAAACAGAAAACTCTCTCTGCTGCGTTAAATCGTGGTCCATGGACGAATGTGCCACAAAGGGCATGCTGCGCCCAAATTGCCTGTAAAGTATCAAAAATTGAATGTGCCTTGTTGGCGGTTTCTGGTGTTTCGAAAAAATGCGGGAAACATAGTGTTTGCAATGCAATTCCTATCAGTTTGTGATGTAATAGCTATGCTTTTGTGTTCTGATAACGTTGCTTTTGTCGTGCAATGGCAGTCGGATTGTGCATAAAAACGGAGACAAATTACTGGTTGGCGGTATATTATGGCGGTAAAAGAGCTGTCTTCTCCCGTCGTTGAGGAAACTTTAACGTTTCGGTGTCGGAAATGTTAAACCGTCTGCATGTGGTGTTGCGGCGCGTTTTGTTTAGTTGCTTAATGAATGAAAAAGCGGCTCTCGCCGCGCAATGCCGCCCATTTTGCGGCACGAAAAAACCAGACTCCCGATGCAGGAAGCCTGGAAAAACTAATAAACCTATAAAGCAATTTTGTACAGTATGGCGTTTTGCAGCACTACGGTGCTGTTGGTACAGAAGAAGATGACGCCCCTTATCGGAGATTTTACCTCGTCTGTCACAGAGCCGTCGTAAGGGTCTATAATCCTCGCCAAGGTCTCATCCTTGTTCACTACGTCGCCCGCCACCTTCAGCTGTTGCAGTAATCCTGCGTGGGTAGCCTTGATGCTGCGCATATCTTCCTCTTCTAATACTACGGACTCATAACCAGAAGAGTATGAGGGCGTACGCCTGATAATGCTCGTTTTGTGCATGAACCTCATCATGGCGTCAAGGCTTTGCTGCGATGTCGCTTTGTCTGCCCTCTCCGTGTGACCGCAATAGAGCGAGAATGCCTTGCAGTTCCATAGCTGCCAGTTGTAGTTAAGCAGTGCGGTGTCGAATGGTCGTGGCTCGTGTGTGGTGATGAACGGCAGTCCAAAGAGGTGTGCGTCGTCAATGGCCTCGTAGCCAGTCTTTAGCATACGAATATGCGGCACGAAGTCGCCTGGCACGTAGAAGGATGCCAGCTGTATGCCGTATTTGTAGTCTTTGATAGCCTCGAAGATGGCGGAGGCAATCCTTTGCGTCGTCTCTCCTTTGTCATATCCGGGAAACATACGGTTGATGTCGGTGTTGTCCATAGCCCAGAAGCGCCGCTTCACGTTGAAGGAGAAAGGGTTGCATGAAGGTATCACGAGAATGGATTTCCCTTTTACGAGTTCGTTATCCTCCTCCAGCTTCTTCAGTTCGCTGACAAGGCGTGCGCAGACATATTGCTGGTGTATCTCGTCTCCGCGCATCGGTCCCACTATCGCCAGGGTGTGTTCCCCCTCGCCAAAAGAGAAAGCCTTTATTCTGAAGTCATCGCGGTAGGTAGATTTCATTTGGAAAATGATAGTTTCTTTCATAGCTCTCATTGTTTGTTGAATATTCGTGCCATCAGTGAGCCCTCGTACACTATGGGGTACGCCCTTATGGTGAATAGAAATCCATCTGTCGGCGTGCGTACCTCGCTGAGCACTTTACCTGCCAGTGGGTCAACGATAGTGCCGAGTATGTCGCCTTTCTTTACGTTTACGCCCGTGCGCAGTTCTGTAAGGAACACTCCCGATGTGTCGGCGTTGAGGAACGATACCACATCGCCTTTGCACACCTTCGGTTCCGGGAAGGATTGCTTCGTGGCAGGGCCGTGCCATACGCCCATTTCGCGCATGAGATTGAATATCCCCGCGACGAGTTCGCGGCACATACCGTGGTTGATGCGCTGTCCTACGCCAAGCTCCACCACGAGGCACGGTGTACCCGTGGAGTTGAGGGAGTGTGCAAGTGTTGCCTCAAGCACCGTGGCGGCATCGTGTATCCATATAAACTCTATGCCGAGTTGTTTCGCCGCTGGCACGAGGGAGTCTTCGTTAAGCACGTTGATACGCACCTGCGGTGTTTCCCTGAGGTAGAGGTTGGAGGAGTGAATGTCGAGTACCATGTCGGCACCTTTGAGGTCTTCTATTATGGTGTATGCCGCCTGTTCCGCCATTGTGCCGTCAGGGTCGCCGGGGAAGATGCGGTTCATGTCGAGGTCGAAGTTGGGTATGCCTCGCTGTATGGTGTCTATGCCGAGTGGATTGAGGGCGGGATATATCTCCACCGTGCCGTCAAGGTACTGCGGGTTCTCTTGTATCTTCCTTGAAACCTCGTAGCACACCATCTGTCCCTCCAGCTCGTCGCCGTGCGTCCCCGTTACTATGCAGAGACGCTTCTTGCCTGAACCGCCTGTGAGGATGTTTTTGCGTATGAGGAACTGCTCGTTGGCGGGCAATTCTGTTGAAACTACTGTCTGTATCATTGTTTGGTTGTTTAGTTGTTTAGTTGTTTGGTTGTGTAGTTGTTTAGTTGTGTAGTTGTGTAGTTGTTTAGTTGTGTAGTTGTTTGGTTGTGTAGTTGTTTAGTTGTGTAGTTGTTTGGTTGTTTCACGGGCTGACGCCCGAGACACAAGGGAGGAGGGGGAATTGGCGACAGGTGCGTGCGGTATGTTTGTCGTCTGTCTGTTCATTTAACCAAACAACTAAACCACCAAACCACCAAATCACCAAATCACCAAACAACTAAACAACTAAACAACTAAACAACCAAACCACTAACCTCCTACAAAGCTGCTACCGTCACACTTATGTCCGTATGCTGCGCCGTAAGCCCGGTAAAGGTTCCCCTGTCCACCGTGCAGTCAAGCGCGTCGCGCCCATGAGCCAGCTTTATGTAGCCACTATATATAAAGGTGTCGTGCGTGGGGTCTATGGCTCGCCACGCATATCCGTCGTGCACCTCCACCCATGCGTGTGTCACCCCCTCGCCGATTATGAAGCCGTTGGCATAGCGTGCCGTTATGCCATGCAGGCGGCAGAGGGCTATCATGATGTGCGCATAGTCCTGACACACGCCTTTGCCGAGGGCGAAAGCCTCCGCGGCGGTCGTCATAAGGCTCGTGGAGCCGGGGGAATAGCTTATCATGCCGTTGACTTTCCTGCTGATAAGCAACGCCTTGTCGTAGATAGGCAGCGAAGTGTCCGCCAGTTCCTCTATCTCAAGTTCCTCCATCTCTGCCGAGGGAACAGTGAGCCGCGAAGGCATACGGTAGTAAGGCTTGGGTGAGCCGTCTGGTATGACGTATTCTCCCTGCGACACTATGCCGCAGGAGACGTAAGCAAGAGAGGAGTGGGGCAACATGGTGCTACCGTATATGATGCGGTTGCCGTATGCGTCGATGCCACGGTTCATGCGGAAGGAGGGTGGCATGACAAGGTGCTCCTCGTCTATGTGCTGCATGGCATTTACGGCAGGCTGGCAGCGCAACATCAAGGCGTGTGTCGAAACCTCGGGGGAGAACGACATCACGACTTGGTAGTTGTATAGAAACTTCAGCATCGCCTTATACCCGTATGAGGATGTTTGTTAGCTTTATTAACTTTGCTTTATACCCGGCGTCTTCAAGGTTGAATGCCTCTGGCGTCAGCATTTTGTCCAACTGCGTGAGGATGTTGGGGTCAATGGAGTTGGGTATACCTGTAAGCTGTTGTCTCAGGCAGTCATAGACGTGGCGTATGCGTTCGTAAGGGTAATCGAAGCGCGTGAGGATGTCGATGCTCTCAATCTTGCGCCCGATGTTCATCAGTGTCATAACGTTGGCGTGTGTCACCCTTTCATCGGCACTTCCCCAGAAGGCGAGCGACCAGTCAGTGACGGGTTGCAGGGCAATGATATTGGTCTCCTTACGCTCTTTCAGCCTCTTCATCAGTGCAACGCTCATTTCAAGGTAAGCCAGCGTCTCGGTGGCGATGTACGCCCGCAGCATCATGGCATTGTCTTGGGCGCAGATTTGTGCGGATAGTACGGAGGAAGGGTTCTTCTCGTCGTACATCATGCCCATGGTAAAGTCCTCGTTAGTGGCGTAGTTGCCGCAGATGTCCAGCTTCTGCCAGAAGTTGTTGTAGTCGTTGGGCTTGCCGTCAATCATTGCGTCGTAGCACTTGCGCAGCAGGTGCAGCGTGAGGTGCACGCGCTCTTCGTATCGTCCGAGCCAAAAGAGTCTATTTGCGTTTGTCGCTGAAATTACATTGCTTTTTACCATTTTTCTGTGTGTGTTTATGTGTTGTTCTTTTATTGGGATAATTCTCGCGGTGTCTTATTCTTCCATTATCCATGTGTCTTTGAAGCCTCCGCCCTGTGAGGAATTGACCACGAAGGAGTTGGGATTGCGTGAGAAGCGCGTCAGTCCGCTCTTCCAAACCTTTGGCTCCTTGCCCGTCACCACGAAGGCGCGCAGGTCCGCTTTGCGTTCCACGAGCTCATCGCCCTCAAGTATGGGCAGGTCTTTGAAGTCTATCACTTCTTGGGCAATCCATCTGCGTGGCTCTTTGATGACGAGTTGTTTCAGTTCTGCCAGCTTCTCCGCGTCGAGGTCTCTGCCGAACACTACTCCGTAGCCTCCCGCCTCGCTGACATCCTTTATGACGAGCTTCTGTATGTTTGCCATGACATAGTCGTAATCCTCCTTGTAATAAGGCAGATACGTGGGGGCATTCATTAATATCGGCTCCTCGTTGAGGTAGTATTTCACCATCTTTGGCACGAAGTAATAGATGCCTTTGTCGTCAGCAACGCCGTTTCCTATCGCGTTTATTAGAGCCACGTTGCCAACCTTGAATGCTTCCATAATGTTAGGAACGCCGAGGAGCGACGATGCCTCGAAAACCATTGGGTCCATGTACTCGTCGCTTACCCTGCGGTATATGGCGCCGACACGCGTTTTCTCCTTGTACATGCCAGCGTAGTACACCTTGTTTTCCTCCACGAACAAGTCGCCGGGGTATGCCAATGTTGCGCCGCTCTTTTCCGCAAGGTATGAGTGCTCAAAGAAAGCGGAGTTGTATCGCCCGGGTGTGAGGATGACGTTGATGCCACGTTTTTCATTCATTTCCTCCATCATATCCTTCAGCAACGTGGCGTAGTTGCGGTTGTCGGCGACACTGTTGAGCTGGAATGTGGACGGCGATACTTTTCTCGTGACGTTTCGGGCTATCATGGGGTAGGAGGCACCGGAAGGTATGCGCAGGTTGTCCTCCAGTACATACCAGTTGCCGTCTTTGCCTTCTACGAGGTCTATGCCGGCAATATGGGCATACACCTTACCTGAGGGGTTGACGCCTTCCATCTCGGGCATATATCCTTTAGAGGAATAGACAAACTCTTCGGGTATGATGCCGTCCCTGATGATACGCTTCTCATGATAAACGTCCCACAAGAAAGCGTTTAGGGCAGTGACGCGTTGCTTCAGTCCTGCCTCAAGGTAGTCCCAGTCTTTCTTGGAAATAGTACGTGGCACAGAGTCGAAGGGGAATAGTTGTTCGTTGAATACCCCGTGTTTGTAAACCCCGAACCTTACCCCGAAGCGCTACATCCATTTGTTCACTACATCGCGGCTGTTTATTAACTCCTTAATGTTGATGCTCATAATTAATCCTTTTTGTGTTGTTGTGTTGTTTAGTGATGGCTGGCGGAGGGACAACCAGTTCCCCTCCGCCTGTAATAATAAATGTGCAAACCTTTTCTTCTTTCTCCTTTCTTCTTGTGTCGTGCTTCAATTCTAATGCCAGTGTTTCGTTGTTTGTGGTTTTTGTAGCCCGCATAGCTTGTTGTAGGGTGAAGTGTCACTATGGTGCGCAACTTAAACCAACAAACAACAAAATACTTGTCTATCCTGTCTTCAATCTTTTTGCTGTGCTTTACCAGCTTTTGTTATTCGGCCATGAGGTCAAATGTAAAAACGTATTGTCGTTGCAATGTTTGTTTTCTTGGTGCAAAAGTAGTCATTTTGTTTAATATGCGCAAGAAAATGATAACAAAAAGATAGTAAAATACACAAATCTCTGACATATTGTTATGCTTTTCGGTTTTATTGGTTGTGTTGTGATAGAAAAATAAAGAAAATATGATACTTTTTTAATTAAATGCTTGCGTATTTTGACAAAATGTATTAATTTTGCACCGAAAAGATTGCAAATAGTCAGAATATGATATAGAACAACCAATATAAATAAACACAAACAAAACACAGACACAATTATGAAAGTACAAAAGAGATGGATTATTATGATGGCTTTGATGGCTGTCATATCTTTAGTCGGTGCGTTTATCCCCGAGGATGAGGGATTATGGGAATTCGTAGAGACGGAAACTTGCACGACGAGTAATGTGGCGTGGATGATAACCGCTACAATCTTTGTCTTGATGATGACACCAGGATTGTCATTTTTCTATGGCGGCATGGTGGGAAAGAAGAATGTGATTAGCACCATCTTGCAGTCGTTCATTGCCATGGGCATAATTAGTGTGCTGTGGGTGGTTTTCGGCTTTAGCCTTGCCTTCGGCGATGATGTGGCGGGGTGGGGAGTGATAGGCGACCCTACACAGTTCTTTATGTTCCAGCATGTGGGGGCGAAGCCGTACGAGAAAATAACGGCATCTATACCTTTGGCATTGTATGCCCTGTTCCAGATGAAGTTTGCCATTATAACCCCATCACTTATCACAGGCTCTTTTGCGGAGAGGGTGCGCTTCTCCGCATATATGGTGTTCATGATGCTGTTTTGCGTGTTCGTGTATTGTCCGCTTGCACACTGGACATGGCATCCTGACGGCCTGCTACATAAGTTACTTGATATTCACGACTTTGCTGGTGGTATAGTGGTGCACGCTTCCAGCGGCGTGGCGGCACTTGCGGGTGCGCTCTTTCTCGGGCGTAGGCAGAATGCCAAGACTTCACACCACATACCTGCAAACGTGCCTTTCGTGATACTTGGCGCAGCTTTGCTGTGGCTTGGGTGGTTTGGCTTCAATGGTGGCTCGGGGCTTGCTGCTGACGGCATTGCTATAAAAGCATTCCTCAATACAAACACCGCGGGAGCAACAGCCATGATGACGTGGATATTTATAGATTGCCTGCGTGGGCATAAACCGTCAGGTATGGGCGCAGCTGTTGGTGCGGTAGTGGGATTGGTGGCTATAACACCGTGCGCCGATGTGGTGACGACAAGCATGAGTTTCATCATTGCTGTTATAACGACCATCGTCTGCAATACGGCTGTTCACTGGAGGGAGAAATCAAACCTCGATGATGCCCTTGATGTCTTTCCGACTCATGGCATGGGTGGTATTGTAGCAACGATACTTACAGGAGTGTTCTCATACACGGGGTTGATACACGGCGGCGTGACGGAATTTCTGAACTCCATTATTGGAGTGGTGATAGTGGTGCTGTACACGTTCGTCGTTAGTTTGGTATTGTATTGGATGACCAATAAGATGATACCGATGCGCGTCAGTCTGCAAAGTGAAAGACTGGGACTCGACGTAACGCAGCACGATGAGTCGTATGCATTCTCGGACTCTGCTGAACGTGAGATTGCAGAATACTTCGAGAATCAAGAGGAAAAAGATACAAGAGATTTTTGATGGACATCAATTAGGGCTTTGCGGTTGTCAAAATATATAATGGGTGGGTATGCATATTTATTATGCACACCCACCCATATAAATAAGGTATAGAATAATACTGTGCAGCAGCAAATACCTTGTTTTTATTGTTGTTTTGTTTTTTTTAACTAAGATGGCCGCCTATATATCGCCGAAAATTAGTAACTTTGCGCCCGATTTAGTCCGTCTGTGGCTCAGTAAAGTGTCAGCATGAGGCTGAACGCCCAGCGGAGAAACCCGTTTTACAATATAAATAGCAATGTACGCAATTGTAGAAATCAACGGTCAGCAGTTTAAGGCAGAGGAGGGCAAGAAGCTCTTCGTACACCACATTAAGAATGTGGAAGAAGGTCAGGCTGTTGAGTTTGAGAAGGTACTTCTCGTTGACAACGATGGTACCGTAACAGTAGGTGCACCAACAGTATCAGGTGCGAAAGTAGTATGTGAAGTAGTGAACCCCCTTGTTAAGGGTGACAAGGTCATCGTTTTCAAGATGAAGCGTCGTAAGGACTCTCGCAAGCGCAACGGTTTCCGTGCCCAGTTCACTGAAGTATTAATCAAATCTGTAGTAGCTTAAACCAAAGGAGGACTAAGAAATGGCACATAAGAAAGGTGTAGGTAGTTCTAAGAACGGACGTGAATCGGCTTCACAGCGACTTGGTGTAAAGATTTATGGTGGTCAGTCAGTAGTTGCGGGCAATATCATCGTTCGCCAGCGTGGCAACAAGCATTACGCTGGTGCAGGTGTAGCACAGGGCAAGGATGACACACTGTATGCTCTCGTTGACGGCGTGGTTAATTTCCACAAAGGCAAATTCAACAAGAGTGTAGTTTCTGTTATACCAGCAACGGAGGCTTAACTTCACTCAAATAGCCCATGGGACTCCAAACATCCCAATGGCTCTAAACTTAACAAACAAACAACTTATTCCAAACAATACGGACAAGGCGGTGATATTCATATCACTGCCTTGTTTATATATACCCATTCTCTTTGCGCTCGCTTTTGCACAACTTCTTGCTGTCTCCCTTCTTCTTTTTCGTTTCCTTATTTATACTTTGTTTCCCTATTTATTATGTAAGCCCTCCGCCCCGTGTCTCGGGCGTCAGCCCGTGACTTTTGCCGTCCTTCTCTTTGCGCTTTCCCTCGCCCCCTCGCTGCCTCGCCTTTCCTTCTGCTCCTCTCCAGCCCGCCTTTCTTGTCGCCCCCTCCTCCTATCCCTCCTTGTGCGCTGGCGTTTCTACGCCAAGCGCTCCGTCGCCCCTTATTAGCAAAGTAGCCCCCTGTGTCTCGGGCGTCAGCCCGTGACAAGGGCACAAACCACCGTTTATCCGCCCAAAAACAAAGAAAAACGCTCTTTATTCAAAAAAAAGCGCGAAAACATTTGGCTGTTTCCCGAAAAGTGCGTACCTTTGCACTCGCTTTCAAGAACAGGGCACTTGGCCACGAGGTTTTGAGTGTAAACCCTAAGCTCTTTTAAGCACGCTAGACAAGCGTTCTTTGACAAGATTTACATAAACAGAAGACAAGTA
>JALFOF010000001.1 GCA_022773825.1 Prevotella sp. | reverse complement strand
AGGTCGAGGATTGACATCCCGGGGATGAAGCCGTGGCGGCGCTGGAAGGTCTGGTAATAGCGTATATCGCTGTCGCCAAGGTCGTCGCACGACAGGCTGACGGGGTCATGGGTGAGGGTGACCTCGGCGTTGATGCCGAGGAGCCGCAGCATGGTGGCGGTGATTTCCATGTTGTAGTCGAAGAGGTAGTCCCATCGTTTCTCGAAGAAGGGGCGTAGGTCGTCGGCGTAATAGTCGAAGAAGGGCGACATGCCGTAGGCTGCCTGCAACGCCTGCCAGTGTAGGTGGCGCCAGTTGCCGTGGTCGCTGATGCGCACTTGGCGTATGGGGCACTTGCCTCCCTGCGCCGATGGCGGCAGCGTGACGGGCACGGTGAGTAGCTGCACGCCGTTGGCGGTGGCAATGCGGCAGCGGTTGCGCTCTGTCTGCTTGCGGTAGTGCTCGCTGGCGCTTATCGCCGCACCGCCGCCATTGGCAATGGCGGCGTACCAGCTCACGGGGCCGAAGTATGTTGTATGAAGGGTTGGCACGGGTTAGTTGTTTGGTTGTTTAGTGGTTTAGTGGTTTGGGGGTTGGGGGTTGGGGGTATCACGGGCTGACGCCCGAGACACAAGGGCGGAAGGGCAGTGGTTTGGCGGTTTGGCGGCGTAAATGCAAAACCAATTATTACCGATTGCCCCTGAAAGGGGCTTATATCATAGGATAGGGGCTTGCCCCTATTAGAGGGAGTATAATCTCCGATGCCCCTGAAGGGGGGCTTATATTTGTAACTATCATTATTTGTAACTACCGATTTTATTATGAGCCCCTTACAGGGGCGTTGTGATTGATGTGCATTGAGAGATAGGGGCAAGCCCCTATCCTATTATATATGTCCCTTACAGGGACAAGATAATTATATATATATTCCTTACAGGGACAAGATAATTATATATATTCCTTACAGGGACAATACTATTATATATGTTTCCTTACAGGGACAATACAAAGGGCGTCACTGCTTGCCGCAGGCGAGAACTAAACCACCAAACCGCTCGGCACGCAGTAACGATTGCCGCAGGCGAGAACTAAACCACCAAACCGCTCGGCACGCAGTGACGCTTCTTTGCAAGCAAAGCGAGCTAAGGTCGAGCTTGCCACAGGCAAGAACTAAACCACCAAACAACTACCCTCACTTCTTCCTCCTCCTTGCGGAGCCTTCCTCCACGTCTGCCATCATCTCGAAGAGGGCTTTGCGAGCGTCAAAGTTAGCCTTGCGGTCGTCAGACCATGTGGCGCGCGCCGCACCGCGACGCCCTGCGCCACGGTCTTTCCTGTTACCGCCATCGTTGCCTTTCCTCGCACCACGACCGGCGTAGTCTTTTCCTCCACGCCGTCCGCCCTTGCCTGCCGCGTCGCCTGCGCCGACGGCAATGCCGCACTTCACGCGGGTGTTACGATAGAACTGTCCGTCGAGGGCCTTTATCAGCTTGTTGGCATCACGCTCCGGCACCTCTATGCGGCAGCTGTCAGCCAGCAGGTCTATGTGTCCCACCTCCTGACGCGAGCCGTGCGTGTTGCGGTTGATGAACTGCATCACCTCCCCGGGATAGAAGCCGTCGCTCTTGCCGAGGTTTATAAACAGCTTCACATAACCCGGCTGTGTGCCCTCGCGGAAGGTTTTCTTGCCCCCTCGCACGCCTTTGCCGTCGCCGCCCTTGCCACGCTCCTTTCCTGAGGCGGCTTTGGGCTGCTCTATCTCCGGAGCGTTGGCGTAGTATTTAAGGAAGCGTCCGAACTCTCGACTAACGAGCTTCTTGAGGATGTCCTCCTTGTCCACGTACTCGAAGTGGCGGCGTATCTCCACCATGAAGGGCTCTATCTGTTCCTCAATGATGTCCGTCTTCTCTATCTCGTCGATGGCACGGAATAGCTGTTTCTGGCATATCTCCTGCGGTGTGGGCAGCTTGCCCGCCACGAACTCCTTGCCGATGGTGCGCTCCACCTCACGTATCTTATGACGCTCACGGGTGTGTATGATGGCAATGGAGGTGCCCTTCTTGCCAGCGCGGCCCGTGCGCCCGGAGCGGTGGGTGTAAGACTCCGTGTCGTCGGGCATGGAGTAATTGATTACGTGCGTGAGGTCATCAACGTCCAGTCCGCGTGCCGCCACGTCGGTAGCCACGAGCAGTTGGGTGAGGTGCTGGCGGAATTTCTGCATGGTGAGGTCGCGCTGCTGCTGCGAGAGGTCGCCGTGCAGCGCCTCTGCGTTGTACCCATCCTTTATGAGCTTGTCGGCTATCTCCTGCGTCTCCACCTTGGTGCGGCAGAAGATGATGCCGAAGATGCGTGGATAATAGTCCACCACACGCTTGAGGGCGAGGTATTTATCCTTGGCGTTAACCATATAGTAGATGTGGTTGACGTGCTCCGCGCCCTCGTTGCGTGAGCCTACCACCACCTCCTCGTAGTCCCTGAGGTAGCTTTTCGCCACCTTCTCTACCTCACGGCTCATCGTTGCGGAGAAGAGGAGCGTCTGCCTGTCCTCTGGCAGCGACTCGAAGATGCGGCTGATGCTCTCGGAGAAACCCATGTTGAGCATCTCGTCGGCCTCGTCGAGCACGATGTGCTCCACGTTACCCAGTTTCGCCTTACCCCTCTCCATGAGGTCAATGAGGCGGCCGGGCGTTGCCACTATGATTTGCGCGCCGTGCTTCAGCGCGCGTATCTGGTCCACGATGCTCGTGCCGCCATATACGGCTACGATGTTGATGCCCTTGATGTATTTCGAGAAGTCGCGCAGGTCGTCGGCGATTTGCAGGCACAGCTCCCTTGTAGGCGACAGCACCACGGCCTGCGTGTCGCGGTTCTTCGGGTTTATCATCTGCAGCAACGGCAGTCCGAAGGCAGCGGTCTTACCCGTGCCCGTCTGCGCCAGCGCTATGATGTCCTTCGCCTCTGGCTGCGCCGGCGTTGCCACCATGTCGTCCTCAGCCGGTGTCTCGTCTGTGATAACCGCCTTGCGCGGTGCTAACAAAGGGATTACCGCTTCCTGCACAGGCATAGGATGCTCAAACCCCAACTCCTCAATGGCGCGGCAAATCTCTTCGCAAACGCCCAGTTCTTCAAATGTTTTCAATTATAAAAATTCTTTAATGCGGGTGCAAAGGTACTAAAAATAAATGAGATAGCGGCACATTTGCAGCAAAAAAGTCTCCCCGTCCCTGTTTTTGGGGGGAGACAGGGGCTTCCGCGGCTTACGCCACGGACACAAGGCGGAGGGGAAAGAGGGAGGACAAGACGGCGAAGTCACGGGCTGACGCCCGAGACACAAGGCGGTTAAGGGATGAGCTGCCGCAGGGTTTCGGGCAGCCTTTCGTCCACCCTCGGCACCTTGATGGTGAAGTACGACCACGTCCTCGTGTCCATTGTCTCGCACGTCACGGTATCTACCACGGTGGAGTCGGTGTCCATCAGCGTGACGAACGCCTTGACCTTACCCTTGGTGAAGGAGTCGTACACCTCGCCAATGAGCGTGACAGTCTGTTTGTTCGCCTGCTCTTTCTCCGTCTTCTCCGCCGCATATAGCGTAGTAGCCGCCAACAGTGCGGTGAGGATGACGGTCATAAATCGTATTTTCATCGGTTTTATTGCTTTTGTTCAGCAATAATACGCATCAACGCCGCCGATGTTAACAGTTTTTTTTGACAGAAATGCCAAAGCGGCAAACCCACCAAAACGGCGAGGAAATATATCGAAGACATTATCTTAGTCGAAGTAGGGCTTCGAGGTAGTAATAGTCGGCATAGACGATGCTGGCATCAATCTCGGAGTCGGCTGGATGATGCCCAGTTGAGTGCATGAGGAACGAGACGTTCTTGTCGCGACTCTGGTAGCGGCTGGTGCTGAGGTCGCGGAGCATCTGGATGGCAGCTTCGCGGTAGCGGTCGCCGTCTTTCACATACTGGCATAACTCCAGCAGGGCGCTTGCCACGACACAAGCCGCGGAGGCATCCTTGGGGGCTGCCGTTCCTCTCGGGTCGTCCATGTCCCATACTGGAACCCAGTCATCCGAAGTTTCTTTTAACCGTTTCAAGTATATGTCTGCCACCTTCTGCACGAAGTCGAGGAAACGCTTGTCATTGGTATAGCGATAAACCATCGTATATCCATAGATGGCCCACGCCTGTCCGCGACTCCACATAGAGGCGTCGCTATAGCCCTGATGTGTCACGCCTTTGATGAAATGACCGTCGAGCGTGTCGTAAACCGCCACGTGATAGCATGACCCATCGGGGCGGAAATGATTTTCCATTGTCGTCTCGGCATGACGCACGGCAATATCCTTCAGCCGCTTGCTGCCACCATTTTCCGCTGCCCAGAACAGCAGTTCAAGATTTATCATGTTGTCCATGATGGTGTTATGACCACCGTAGTCTTCCACATGACGAGGCCAGCTGAGGATGGTGCCTACCTTATTATTAAATAATGTGGCTAACGAGTCTGCGGCATGCAGGGCGAGGAGTTTGTAACGGGCATCCCTTGTCTGCTCATAGCCTTTAAGCAGCGAATTGATAACGATGAACCCCAAGTCGTGGTCATAGACGGGCCGGCTAACGATGGGCGCGACAGCCTCGGTATAGCCCATGGCCGCCTTCATAACCGCCTCGCTGCGCGTATATTCATAATCCATCCACAGGATGCCAGGCCAGAAGCCGGAACACCATTCCTCAGCCTTGGATTTCCTACAGTTCCACGTCTGCTGCCCATTCAGAATGTTTCTCGGCATCATCGTGAAATCATACGGTCTTAGTCTTTCCAAAGCCTTATCCACCTGACGGCCGCAATATGCCAGCTGCTGGTTGGCATTGAACTGCCCTACCCCTTTCGTGAAGACCACTCCGTCGGCATGATTACCCACGAACATCGGCACGTAGTCGGACGTGGCATACCAGCGGGGCTTATCGGGCATCTCGTCGTAGATGACCTGCCCGTTGACCTTCAGTCCCTCGAAGGTGATGTTGCGAATGTAGTGGTCGGCATCGTAGCCGTTGATGACGGAAACGTTAGGTATGGTGCCCGTATAGCGGACGTTGCGGAAGGTAACATCCTCCACGCATTTGCCCGGTGCCGTACACCATTTCTGGTTGTAGCTCGCCTTCACGTGAAAGAGGCTGCCATCCTCTATCTGCTCAATGCGGATATTGTCGAAGAGCACGTCGCGGATGATGTTGCCGTCGCCGCTGTTGATAGCCAGACAGCCTTGGTAGTCCACCTGCGGCTCGGACTGCCCCAGGATATCGATATTCTCATAGACCAGATGTTCGATAGTGTCACCCACCTGTGGGTTGCCGTGTATGCCGATGTAGATGGGGTGCGCCACATCGGCCCATAGCGTACTGTTCCTCATGTGAACGTTACGTGTGGAACCGCTGAAGCCCTTGCGCGTGGCGTATGCCGTGGTGCAGTCGTCGCTGTTGCGACAGAACACGCGGTCGAAGAGCACGCCGTCGCAACCGCCAAACACATTCAGCCCGTCGCCCCAGGCAGGGTGTGAGATGCTGCGCACATCGTGCAGCGTCACGTTCTTGGATTTACCTATAGGACAGGTGCAGAGTATCAGGCCGTCAACGAGCACGTTCCTTGAGCGATAAACATGACAGCCCTCATAGCCATGCACAGGACGGGCCACGCCGCGCCCAAGGATGCTTACGTTCTCGGCATCATTGATGGCGAAGGTGCCAGTGAAGTAGCTGCCACCAGCGAGATAGACGGTAGTGTTTGACGGCACGTGGATAGTATCTTGCTGATTGTAGTACCCCGGAGCGTAATACCTGAACTCACGTCCCTGTGCCTTTGCCTCACGCTCTGCCTCTTCTTTGCTCACTGGTGGCTTGGAGGTGAATACCAATAGGTTGTTTGTGATGTCGCCGTCCAGTTCCACACTCACATTCTCTGGCTGGAACAACAGGAACTGCACCGTGGAATCGTTCTGCACGTTGGCTATCGTGCCGCGATAGTCGGGACGGATGCGTGCCGTCCGGAACTTCCTGTTCTTACTGACGACCTTAACGAACACATCGCCCGTGAAGTCGAAGAAGCAATAGGAAACCTCGCTGACGGCGTGCTTACCGTTGCCTTTCGAGGCGTTCACCTTCGCCATATACGTGTCAATCCTTATCCACTCCTTACTGCCACGTGGCTGTACAAACACCTCGTAGTCATCTTTCAGCGGAGCATCCTTGGAAGCCGGATAGGTGAATACCTGATGCAACTTAACTCCTTCTTTGACACCAGGCACTCGCACCTCACGGCTCTCCCCTTTGCGCTCCGCCTTGCTTTGCAGCGCCAATACCTTCTTTGTGTATGGCATCTTCTGCCCCTTCACCTTCACATAATGGTCGTAGGGCTTTTGGTAAATGTCCCACAGCTTGCCACGTCCCATCTCTCCCGGTTCCGTCCAGTCGCAATAAAGTCCCGTCAGGTCTTGCCACGTCTTGAAGGGAACACCATAACCCAGATTATAGCGAGCCGCGTACTCAAAGCCTTTCATCAGGCGGTTATCGAGTGCGTCCCACAAATCATCGCCCTGCGTCCACGCCATCTCGCAGATGTCGGCCATTGCCTCTAATCCCAGCTGCGCATGCCCCTGGTCGCGCCCTGTCTCTTGGCTCTGTCCCGTCTCGCTGATATACCGAGGCAGAGAACCGTTGTCGTAGCCGTTCAGATAATAGTCCACGGCCTGACGATACATCACCGAGTCCTCCATAACTATCGCCGCCGCTATCCTGAAGCGGTTCACAATGGCTCCCCAGTTGCCGTTGGCGTATGGACTGTCGCGCTCAAACTTGTTCATCGTGGGTATCATTGCACGGCGCAGCATGGTTTCCCATGCGGATGTCTTATTCTCCTTCTCTATTATCATGGCACGGCACAGCCAATACCCTTGAATAAGACACAGCGGCGCATCGTGCCCATCAAGCCGTTGCAACGTCTCAGCATACGCGTTGATGATACGCAAAGCCTCAGCGTGTTTCCCCTCTTTGGCGAAGTCCCACGCCGCTTTCATATCGCGTTCGCTGCCGCCTTTGCTGGCCCTGAACTCTCCATCGCGGGCTACGACCTCGTAAGGGCCAGACAGTTTGTACGCCTGCGCTGACGCTGGCGCGAGGAGTTGAAACCTGAGAGTTGCAATCTGAATATTGACTGCGCTGAAGAGCGCGAGGATAAGGATGATACGTTTCATATATAATGACGCTATGGTTAGAGATATATTACGAGGAAAAGATGCTTGGTTTTCATATCCAATACATTTATTTGATTTCTCGGCAAAGTTACGATGCAAGATTAATTTTGTTATCACTATATTATCCCAAATCGCCTACCGTAATCGTCTCACGACCCTTTTGAGACGATTACGATACCTGTTTGATACAATTTATGCACCTTTATTACATGGAAACGCCACGCGAGCTTGCCCTCGGGGGGCAAACTCGCGTGGCGTTTCCTGTGTACTTGAAAGAGGGAAAATAGACAGAAACTTGTTTTCCCGACTGTTTTCCTACGTAATTATGATACTCCGAGAGACCTTACTTACATGCTTTACCTGAAATGATATGATGCCAAGGTTAGCAGAAAATCAGGAAGTTTTCAAAAGCAATGTATTTTCCCATTGTTTTCCCGAAATAGAGTAAAAAGTGAAGTTAAAACCTCGTAAGTTCAACATAGAAAGAAATCAGGAACAGGCTTGATACATTGAAATTATTCATAGAAAAGAACACCGCTTGTACAATGCCATTATTGGATACGCATTCTATTCCTATTCAAATGGATTAAGCAGCATCTCCAAGTCAAGCGTTTCTGGGGAGAATCCGATAACGCAGTCCGTATTCAGATACATGTGGCCATCATCACCTACTGCCTCATTGCCATCATTGCGCATGACCTCAAGATTGGCAGGCCAGTGTTTGAAGTCATGCGCATCTTGGGCAAGTCTGCTCTCACTATGGACAACATATAGAGCTTGCTTAAGCCGCTCAAGGAGGATGTCAAGCCGAATGATAGACAGCTCTATTTTGATTTCGATTAACATAAATTAAGAGAAGCTATTGACGTTATTGTAATAGTTTTCTTATCTTTGCAGAAGAAAAAGTGACATTCAACATAAACTATATTTTCTATGACACCAAATAATAAGAAATACCTGATCGTTGGTGGTGTAGCAGGAGGAGCAACTGCTGCAGCCCGTATTCGTCGATTGACGGAAGATGCAGAGATCATCCTGTTTGAGAAGGGGGCCTACATC
>JALFOF010000075.1 GCA_022773825.1 Prevotella sp. | reverse complement strand
TCCTGCACGCTACTTGGCTGGTTCAGGCTCTCGCCCATTGACCAATATTCCTCACTGCTGCCTCCCGTAGGAGTTTGGACCGTGTCTCAGTTCCAATGTGGGGGACCTTCCTCTCAGAACCCCTACTGATCGATGGCTTGGTGGGCCGTTACCCCGCCAACAACCTAATCAGACGCATCCCCATCCATCACCGATGAATCTTTATTCCTCTTTGGATGTCCGCTGAGGAAACCATAGGGCATTAGTCTTACTTTCGCAAGGTTATTCCCTGGTCATGGGAAGGTTGGATACGCGTTACTCACCCGTGCGCCGGTCGCCATCACTGGTAGCAAGCTACCAGCATGCTGCCCCTCGACTTGCATGTGTTAAGCCTGTAGCTAGCGTTCATCCTGAGCCAGGATCAAACTCTCCATTGTAAATAATGTATATATGTCGCTGTCTCTTCATTCCTTCATTATATAAAATAAAGAAAGAGAAAAAAGCAGCGGCGTTGTCTGTTCTTCTTAGCCCGGATGACCATCCTGTGTTTATCTTACAAGAAATTGATGGTTCGTTTCTTTCTACCCGGATGATGGTGTCTTCTCTTATAGAGAATAACTATCATCCGCTTCTCGTACTACTTGTCTTCTGTTTATGTAAATCTTGTCAAAGAACGCTTATCTCGCGTGCTTAAAAGAGCTTAGGGTTTACACTCAAAACCTCGTGGCCAAGTGCCCTGTTCTTGAAAGCGAGTGCAAAGGTACGCACTTTTCGGGAAACAACCAAATGTTTTCGCGCTTTTTTTTGAATAAAGGGCGTTTTTCTTTGTTTTTGGGCGAATAAACGGTGGTTTGTGCCCTTGTCACGGGCTGACGCCCGAGACACAGGGGCGGCTTTGCTAATAAGGGGCGACGGAGCGCTTGGCGTAGAAACGCCAGCGCACAAGGAGGAATAGGAGGCGGGGGCGAAAAGAAAGGCGGACTGGAGAGGAGCAGAAGGAAAGGCGAGGCAGCGAGGGGGCGAGGGAAAGCGCAAAGAGAGGGACAGAAAAAAACACGGGCTGACGCCCGAGACACGGGGGCCACTTTGCTAACGGGGATGGAGAAAGAGCAGAAGGCGACAAAAGGGGCGAAAATAAATGGCGGAAGGCGGAGGGAATTAAAGGATAGAGATAAGATGGAGAAAGGATAGAGATTGTAAAGTAATAGGATAGAGATTGCAAAGTAATAAGATAGAGATTGTAAAGTAATAGGATAGAGATTGTAAAGTAATAGGATAGAGATTGCAAAGTAATAGGATAGAGATTGCAAAGTAATAAGATAGAGATTGTAAAGTAATAAGATAGAGATAAGAGAGGGAGGGAATGAAAGTGGCAGCGAGGGGGCGAGGGGGAGCGCCTGACGTTGAAACGCCGGCGCACAAGGACGGCGGATAGGAACTACTCTTTAGAGGCTTATTCCTCTTTGGCAAGGGGTTTGCTGATATTGAGGGAGGCTGTACAGTATTGCAATACGGCGGGGCGATGGGTGATGAATATCACGGTGTGTGAGCCGTTGGCGAGGAGATTACGGAGCAAGCGTTGCTCCGTCTGCGGATCAAGGGCACTCGTTGCCTCGTCAAGAATCAACAAGGGGCAACGGCGTAACAGGGCACGCGCAATACAGATACGCTGCGCCTGCCCCTCGCTCATACCCACGCCCTTCTCAGAGAAAACAGTATCAAGCCCGTTGGGTAAATCTTTCACAAAGTCAGCGCAGGCATCTTTAAGAGCTTGATACATCTGCACATCCGTAGCCTTGGCATTTCCAAGGAGGAGGTTGTCACGTATGGAGCCGCTCAACATGGTGTTGCCCTGCGGCACATAGATGATATTACAGCGTGTAAGGGGTGACACCTCTACCTTTCCTTTCTCATTATATATATATATGTGTCCGGCAGTAGGTTTCACGAGTGCGAGTATCATACGCAACAAGGTTGTCTTCCCCGCTCCCGTTTCGCCAAGTATTGCTGTGCAAGTGCCGGGTTTGAAGTCGAAGGTAAGGTTATCTATCACAGGATGCGCTGAGTCGTCGGCATAGGCATACGCCACCTTATCCACCTTCACCCCACACGGTCCTTCCACCACCACTGGCGTTCCCTGTCTTTCCTGCGGTATATCTTCGAAGAGCATCAGTCTCTCCGCCGCTGTCATAGCCTTCACTATTTGCGGTGCCAGTTTAGCGATACTCCTCGCCGGACTTTGTATTTTGTTGACAAGCTGCAGGAAGGCTGTCATGCCTCCATACGTAAGACTGCCTGCAGACATACGCAATGCGCTCCATGCGAAGGCGAGCAAATAACCGAAGGCAAAGCCCATATTGACAGTAAGATTGGAAAACACAGAAAAGGCAGTCTTCTTCACCACCTTACGGCGCAATTCCTCTTGTTGTTCCCCCAGCCTACCAACCATTGCATCTTCCCCTTCAAGCGTTTTCACCAGCATCTGGTTCTGCACGGACTCCTGAAGTATGCTTTGCACATGACTATCCGACTCACGCACCGTCCTTGTCAGGCGGCGCATCTTTTTCATGTACAACTTGCTCAACACAAAGAACAAGGGTAGCATAATAACAATCAGCAATGCCAGCGTCTTGTCCATGCTGAAGAGATAGAGGAACGCGCCTACGAACAATGCCACTACCGACACCGCATTAGGCAGCGTCTCTGTCACAAAGTCCACCACGCTTGCCACATCCTGCTCAAGCCTGTTCAGCACGTCACCGCTGTGCATCGCCTCCCTGCCGCGCCATTCAGAGTGCAGTATCCTGCCGAGCATAATGCATCGCATACGGTTCTGCGCCTTTACACCGAGGATGTTACGCACCCATACCGAGGCTACGCCGAGTGCGAAGGAGCACAGTACGAGCAACCCCATCACCACTACCGCCGCCAACACATCACCCTCACGGCTGTGCGAAGCGATATCCACCGCCCTCTGCACCGCCCACACAGAGGCAAGGCTCACCGCAACATCAAGCAGTCCGATGGCGGTATTCAGCAATGCCTGCAAGCGGTTGTCGCGCGAGGAACGCCACAGCCAGCATACTATTTTCTTTATGGGATAAGAGGTGGGCAAGGTGGGAGGTTAAGGGTTGAAGGTGGGAGGTTATAGGGTTGGAGGTGGGAGGTTATAGGGTTGTGGGTGTAAGGTTAAGGGGTAAAGGTGGGAGGTTAAGGGTTGAAGGTTAAGGGGTAAAGGTTCTTCGCAAGCAAAGCGGCAGGACTGGGTGGGAGGTTATCTCTGATCCATACCCCACATCATCTTTTCGCGCAGCGTAGTGAAATAACGTCTTTCGGAGAAACGTACTATGCGCGCAGGATATGGCGCTTTGAATATGCGCACTACCGTCCCGTCGTTCAAGCTCACGCTCCTACCATCCACAGCAGCAAGGAAACTATGGTTACGGCTCTCCACTTTCATCGTTATCACACAGCTATCAGGCACCACAATGGGGCGTGCCGTAAGGCTATGGGGTGCTACCGCCGTAAGGCACAGCGTGCCTGTGTCGGGCGCAATGACTGGTCCGCCGTTGGAAAGGCTATAAGCCGTGGAGCCAGTAGGCGTAGTGACTATTATGCCATCAGCCTGATAGGTCATAAGGTACTCATCGTTTATACTCGTGCGTATGGAAATCATGGAGGCATTGTCGCGTTTCAGCAGAGCGATGTCGTTCAGCGCGTATGGCGAGCCTGTAATCTCATCGCCCTCGTCCGTCTCCGCCTTTATCACGGAATGGTCGTGTACAAGGTAGTCTCCCGTGTAGAGAGCGGAGAACGCCTTTTCTATCTCCGAGGGATTAACGGCAGTCAGGAAGCCAAGCCTACCGATATTAACGCCTATTATCGGTATCTTCTTCTCACCCACGCGCGTCGCCGTCTTGAGCAACGTACCATCGCCACCCATCGACACAGCGAAGTCCGCCTCAAAGTCATCACCCTCAAAGACCCTCGTCACACTAAGGTCAAGATGCTGTCCCTCGGTAATAAACTCATAGAAAGGCTTATCCACAAGTATCTCCGCATCCCTCTGTTGCAAGAATGCGATAATCTTATATACGGCCTGTGACTTTTTTGCCTGATACTCATTACCGAAGAAAGCGAAGCGCAATATATCTTTATTCATGTTGATTTAACTTTTTATATGGCGGAAAAGATTGTGGTTTACCCAATTAATATACTTTTGCGATACAAAAGTACAAAACATTTGGCAAACAAACAAATAAAAAACCGAATATTTCTCCCAGCAACCGTTTTGTCCCTCACCTATGTGACTTTATTAAAGTCTAAACCCTTCAATTATTGTAACTTCTTTACATAAGTGCAACTTATTGATACATTTATGTAAATATTATTCCGTGATTATGCGTAATTTTGCAAGCAGAAACCTAATAACAAACCAAAGATGAAACAAAAGTTCCTAAGTTTAATTCTTTTTACAATTACAAGTAGTGCATTAACTATGGCAGCCCAACCTGCCGAGACGAAAATCATTGACAACGGTGGCTCCGGCACGTTCAAGGCTATCGCCGTAAAGGAGACAGCGATGCCCGACTTTGTCGTCTATCGCCCCAAGGACCTACTGCATGCCCATGCCCGCTGCGGAGCACTGCCCGTCCTGCTGTTTGGCAACGGCGGCTGTGCCGACACCAACGTGGGCTACGAGCGAATGCTCAACGAGGTGGCATCTCACGGATATATCGTAGTGGCCATAGGTGAAATGCAAAATCAGCTGAACGATCGTCCAACGGGCCATACAGAGTCTTCCGAACTAATACGCGGTCTGGAATTGATGCTTCAGTTGAACCGCACCAAAGGCACAGAATATTATCATTTTATCGACACCACCCGCATTGCCGCAGCGGGACACTCCTGCGGTGGTGCACAGGTGCTCTGTAATGCAGGTGACCCACGATTGAAAACTTGTCTGATACTCAATGCAGGTATGGGAGACATGGATATGGCTGGAGCAAGTAGAGCGTCATTGTCACAGCTGCATACTCCTACCTTGTATATAGTGGGCGGTCCAAGCGATGTGGCATATAGCAACGCGCAGAAAGATTATGACCGCATAACCCACGTACCTGTTTGTTTTGCCAACCATCCAGCCTCTGGACACGGCGGCACCTACCACGACAGGTATGGGGGCGACTATGGCCGCATGGTTCTCGACTGGCTCGAATGGCAGTTGCGCGACAAGAAAGAGAAGGCTGCAGTCTTCTTGAAAGGTGACTTAAAGAATTATCATGGCTGGGAACTGAGAAACAAGAATTTCAAGCAGCGTCCAGGTAAGTTTCTTTCGCTGACAATGCCCTGCCGGTTATTGAAAGGCATCATGGAACGCAACTACTCTATTTATCTACCCGGCAGCTACGACTGTGACAGCCTGCGCAGCTACCCCGTGCTTTACTTGATGCACGGCGGTGGCGGCTCACATACAGACTACGAGCGTTTCCATCATCTTTCACAGCTAACAGACAGTCTCATAGACACTGGCGTCATCAATGACATGGTCATCGTCTGTGCCGAGGGGAATAAAGGAAACATGATATATTTTAACGCCACAGAAGGCAAGGCTGGTGCTCCTGACTGGAAGTACGAAGACTACTTCTTCCAAGAACTCATCCCTTACATAGAGAAAAACTATCGCGTAAGGACAGACAAGGGAGGACGGGCCATCGCAGGTTTCTCCATGGGTGGCGGAGCAGCTACTGTCTATGGGGTACACCATCCGGAAAAATTCTCTATGGTCTATAACATATCCGGGTATCTACGTCGCCAACCCCTTGACTTCTTGAAGAATGACCCATCAGCAAAATGGAGGCAAGAGGTCATAGCTGACAATGACCCCGTCACTGCCATAGAAAATGGCGACGATACGGATGTAAAAGCCTGGAGACAGGTGGACTGGAAGATATGCGTGGGCGACAAGGATTTCACACTTGTCAGCAACATGGATATGGCAAAGGCTTTACGCCAGAAGGGCATCCCGTTCTCAATGTTTGTTGACACGGGGGAACATAACGGCTACTGGGTGCAGCCTGCCCTTGAGGATGCCATCAAACGAGCAGACAAGAACTTTGAAAGCCTCTGGATAGAAAACGGCAGCCGGCAAATCTATGGTATCATCAGCAAACCACAATATACAGGCCGTAAACAGCCCGTGGCCATCATTGCCCACGGTTTCAACGGCACTCATGCCTATGGGCGTACCTATTTCAAAACACTGAACGACCTCGGCTACCAGTGCTACGCTTTCGACTTCCCATGCGGTTCTGTAAACAGCATCAGCGACCCAAACACGATGAATATGTCCGTTCTTGACGAGCAGAGCGACATGGAAGCCATCATACGTTATTTCCAACGACAACCTGATGTTGATGCAGAAAAGATAGTGCTCATCGGCGAAAGTCAAGGTGGGTTTGTCTCTGCCATGACAGCCGCCCATATTCCGCAGGACATAGACAAACTGGTTCTCGTATTCCCCGCTCTTTGCATTCCCGATAACTGGAACGCCAAATATACGCAGGTAACAGACATTCCCGATACGACACGCCTGTGGAACATACCTCTGGGACGACGTTTCTTCATGGAGCTGCGCGACATTGACGTATTCAAGACCATCAAGAAATTCCGCAAGCCCGTACTCATAATTCAAGGCGATGCCGATGCCGTGGTATCGTTGGACGACTCTCGCCGTGCCGTGAAGCAATACAAAGATGCACGCCTTCACATCATCCCGGGTGCCGGTCACGGTTTCAAGCCCGAAGAACAGAAGTTATCGTTGGAACAAATCAAAACATTCCTAAAATGAAAAAAGTTCTGTTACTGGCATTGACAATGCTGCTGGCGTCCAAAACAAGTTTGGCCATTGTAAACAATCCCGACAAATACGGCAATACAAGCCCGACCAAAACTACGGCACAAGTGCAAGATATAAGTCTGGACGGCAAATGGCGGTTCATAGCTGACAGCACAGACTATTCACAAGGTCTGCCTGCCAACGTCCAAACGGTGACTGTGCCCCAAACCTACAACGTGATGCCCGGACTTGAAGAGTATGCCGGGCGGACATGGTATGAGCGGTCACTGCCAATTACCAAGGCAATGAAAGGACACCAGCTGCGTCTGCAATTCGAAGCTGTCTATCACGATGCCACCGTATATACCTGAGTTCGGGATAAGACAGTGAAACGGCTGGGCGATTACATCCGACTACTTGCCCCGCAGCGTATAACCGAGACCGTGGGCAATAATCTCTATAAGCATTTAGACAAAGACCCAACGCTATGACATCTCTGTCCCCGACATTAACGCCCGCTTCAAATTTGACATCTGCCGCCCCGACGGTGGAACATGCCTGAGTTACTAACAAGAAAGCCTGCGGTTATGTTTCGACTGACGTGCCATCACAGAACCGTGTAGGTGGCACACCATACATCGCCCGAAAACATCGACTGAAGTAACTTACAGAAGAGAAACCAGTGGCATAGCTTATTTCAGTGACGTTCATACTTCCCTCACGCAACAGTTCTGCGGCACGACGCAGGCGAATGGTGCGCATAAACTCAGTTGGAGTATGGCCTGTTGCCGACTGTATCTTACGGTAGAAGGTCATGCGACTCATACGCATATCGTTACTCAGCTGTTCCACCGTGTAGCCTTCATCGTTCATGTGAGCCTCAACCTGGGCTATGGCACGCTGCACCCATTCATTCTCTTGGGTATGGACGGGCTGTTGTTCCGCATTAACGCGTTGAGCGGTTATCTCGGTTTGGCGGTCCTCATTCTTTACCTGTCGCATGAACCGCCGACGCTGTCGGCGCAACATCAAGGCATAATAAGCAAGTGCCGACAAGGCAAGCAGAAGTATGGTCAGTACCCACCATATCCATACGGGCAGACGCCCGGATATGTTGTCACGTACTGGCTGACTCCATCGGCAGCCAGATACGGTCTCACGCAGTTCTATCATGTAGGTGCCATCTGTTTCGCGACTCTGCTGTCGCATTGTCTTGCGTACAGGGTCGTATATTCTGATATATCGGTCGCTCAAAAGAGAAATACGTCCGGCACTGTCCACCGACATGGCTGTTACACCGTCACCATATTCATTAGAACCGTATTCGTCTATCTTAATCTCACCATCAACGTATCTATACAGATGTCCAAAGATAGTAGCAAGCCACAGGCTCCCGTCTGGAGCAAATACCATTGCCGACACGTCCCGCGTGTCACTTATGATTATCTCCTCACCTCCTTGCCTTTTACAACGGATGTCTTTGCCTGTGCTGAACCACAGTTCACCGTTCCTGCTGGCAGCCATAGCCGTAGGTCGTGCAGAGAGCTGCCTGGCAAGGCGTACCGAGTCGGCAAATTCTTTGGTTAACATGATGCCGTCAAACCAACATTCCTGTTTGTCGGCACTCACAGCGTAGCACCCTCCGAAGCCGTCAGCCACCAACAGCCGGCCTTGGTTGTCGGTAGTAACACGGCTGAAGTCTATGCTGTCAGGCCA
Source organism: Prevotella sp. (assembly GCA_022773825.1). Classification (GTDB taxonomy): domain Bacteria; phylum Bacteroidota; class Bacteroidia; order Bacteroidales; family Bacteroidaceae; genus Prevotella. The sequence goes on along the minus strand of JALFOF010000075.1, from coordinate 8,922 downwards.
CTCGGTATCTACCTGTACAAACCTTCCCCCATCAAGGCGCAGAGTTCCACCTTCCCACTGCGTACACAACAGCTGCCCTTGCGGATTTTCATGCAGGCGGAAAATATATTTGTCACCGGCATCAAGTACCCTTAGCAATTTTCCGTCAGGAGAATATTCATAAACTTTCTTGTTGGCTGTCAGCCACCAATGCCCATTGGCTGTCACTATAATGTCATCCACACGTTTGTCGTCCACTGCCGTAAGGCTACTGATACTATAATCGCTTTTGTCAAGCACATTCGCCCCATGGGTGGTGCCGATAATAATTCTGTTTCCGCACTCGGCCAGGCACACCACGGTATTACTGCCCAACAAGTCTGGATGTTCAGCATCAGAACGGAACACATCCACCTGCCTCCCATCATCACGACAAATGCCACCGCCATCAGTAGCATACCACAGAAAGCCCTCACGGTCTTGCATGACATACAATACCTTCCCCGACGATAACTGTTCAATATTGGGCAATGACAACCTGTGCGCCCTTAATGTAAAAGGCAGCGACAGGAGTGACAACAGCAGGATTATAGTGTATTTTCGCATCATTACTATGTCAAGAAAATGCAAAGTTACATAATTTTAAGGTTAAGTTACACCAGTGAAAGAGTCTTTTAAGTTGTTTTAGTACTTTTGCAATCAGAAATCAACAAAATAAAGAATTATGAAACGACTACTGACAATCCTATTAGCCCTGACAGCTATTATAAACTGTAAGGCGGACAAAACCGAAGCACCTGTAATTAACAATGACACATTCTGGAAAACTACCTCTGGCAGTTATATTTACAGTCAGGGAGGCGGAATCTTCCGTTTTCCTGATGAACAAGGTGTGGAGCATTATTATTGGTATGGAGTAAAATATCAGGAGGCCGTTGATTATTGTCCGAACGCTTTAGCTGGCAGCAAGAGCAATATCACCAATTTCCTGTCGGTCACATGTTACCAGAGCGATGACCTTGTAAACTGGACTTTCGTCAATGATGTGCTGACCCCCGCATCGGCAGGCTGGGCTTACTGGGTGGGACGCCTTGGTGTAGCATATATTGAGGAGGCAAAGCAATATGCACTGCTGGTGCAGTTTAATGACAATGTTCTGGTAGCCACTTGCGATACGCCCACTGGCGACTTTCAACGCCACAATCAGATTGACATGAGCAGCATCATAGGCACGCCCAACACTGGTGATCAGACGGTCTTCACTGATTCTGACACGGGCAAATCATACCTATGCTATAGCTACGGCAAGGGGCGCGGACGCATCTATCTGTCAGAAATCGGTATCTGTGCCGATGGCAAGATTGGTCTGAAAGACTGCCATCAGATATACAAAGGCTCTGGGCGTGAGGGTGACTGCATGTTCAAGTACAAAGGGAAATATTATGTCTGCGCCAGCGACCTATACGGATGGAACGCATCAAACGTCTATTATCTTGAGGCATCAGATATCTACGGTCCCTATACTCCTACGAACAAAATGCAGGTGATGCCCGGTTCGGGAGATGATTACGGACATGTTACGCAGACAGGATTCTTTTACACCGTCCGTGGTTCTAAGCAGGAAACTGTAATCTACTGTGGCGACCGCTGGGCAGGCTTCGCTGGTAACGGCAATGGGTTTAACCAGTGGTGCCCACTATCGTTTGTCAACGACAAGCCTTACTTTAATTCACTCAGCCAATGGCATCTTGATGCAGAGACAGGAGAATGGTGGGTAGGCAAGGAAAACAACTATGTGAAAAACTTTAGTTTCGATGCCGACCGCGTCAACATTCCCAGTGCCAACAACCCTTCACAGGCATTCCTACGCGGATGGACCACAGAAGTAAAGAAGGGTAACACGGTGGCCATTGGCGATGCAAATTCACCCGTGCTCAATGGCAAGAACTCTTCCACTGACCGCACCGTCGTAATGGGCAACTACTGCCTGAACATCTCCGACAAGGTGGATTTCCAACGCAAGGTATATCAGAAAATTTCCTCCACTGCCTATGTGCAATTACCCGACGGGCACTACACGCTAACGGCATACATCAAGGCGGGCACTCCATTCAACGAGCTTTATATGTACGCAACAAGCGGCAACAGGACTTTCAAGACCGACATTACCAATGCCGACAGTCAATGGCATCAATACACTGTCAGCGATGTGGTCATCGAGGGAGGCGCTGTCGAGGTAGGGTTCTATGCCGATGGCATGGCTGACGCATGGTGTCACATTGACGATGTGACCTTGGTCTTGAATGATGCCACAGACGATAATGTTGATATGCCCATAGAGATGAAGTCTGTTCCTATAGCGGAAAATGTGTCCTATATGGATGGCTCCATGAGTTTCATCTTCAACCAGGACATCAAATATATAGGAGGAATAACCATCACCGGAGACAGTTTCGAGCGTATCACGAACGTCACCACCGCTGGTTCGGCACTTACCGTTGCATACGAAGGACTTGATGTCAATACGAATTATACTATAACGTTCCCAGAAGGGTCAGTTGTCAGCATGAACGGCGACAAGGTGTTGGAAGAGACCATCCGCTTCAACTTTACCACTTGCGACTTCGGACTACTTGACAACATCAGAGATACCCATAAAGGGAGGGCGACCTCACTGCCCGTCAATTTCAAACCTTTCAATGTTATCGGTCTTCTCGAACGAGAAAACGGTACCATCCAGGAAAGCAGCAATGAGCATCCGCACTGGGTACAAGTATCTGGCGAAAAGACTGCCGACAAAGCCGTCTTCACCAAAAGCTCCGACAAAATCATGACTTTCTATCAGACAGCGTCACCTGCCATGCGTCTAAAAGCCGACTACAACGGTAGTGGCTATGTGGAATTCAAGATTCTGGAAACGCGCAATGCCGATGTCACGCCTGGCTGGCGCACCATCCGTGTACTACGTGCCGAGGACTTTCCATTCGATGACATCATTCCACTCAACAGTGAGTCGCGCTTCCTGAAACTCACAGCCACAGTCCTTTCCGGCAACATAACTGTCAGCGAGTTCCTTGTTGCCGATGCCGACGGCAATGGATTGGGCAAAGACATAAACACAACTGTCACAGGCATAACCTCTGACAAAATCGTTCGTACAGAGTATATAAGTCTCTCGGGCAGGCGTATTACAACTCCCTCACAGGGTGTCAGCCTAATGCGGATGATGATGAACGACGGTACGGTATCAATAAAGAAGGTCATACAGAAATAGCAGACCTTAGTATATGAGGGCAACGTGGGGGAAATGTAGCCCATTGCCTAAGCTACAACACGGTCACAAGCATCGTTAACAATAGGGGGCGAATTATGCAAAAGGCACAATCTGCCTCCTTTTTCGTGTCATTATGGCATCGCCTTTCGTGCCTTTTTAACGTTTTATATGGCGGAAAAGTTTGTGTTTTGCCAAATGTTTTGTACTTTTGCAAGTGCAAACTTACATTATTCTCATTATACAAACAAATAAAACACGAAAAATTATGGCTAAGGTATATCAATTCATGGCCAACGGCACAGAGGAGATTGAGGCTCTTACCACCATTGACGTGCTGCGCCGCGGCGGGGTAGAAGCACTGACGGTAAGCATAACAGGGTCTGAATACATTGAGGCTGCACATGGTGTAGTGATAAAGTGCGACCTAACGATAGAGGAGGCTGACCTCAGCGACGCTGACTTACTGCTGCTTCCTGGCGGTATGCCGGGTTCCACGAACCTGCTGGAGCACGAGGGCGTGCTTCAGGCACTGCTGCGCCAGGCTGCCGACAGCAAGCGCATTGGCGCTATATGCGCCGCCCCGATGGTGCTGGGTCACCTCGGTTTGCTGCGCGGAAAGTGTGCCACTTGCTACCCGGGTTTCGAGAAATACATGGACGGGGCGGAGTACACTCAGGAACTCTTCACCATTGACGGCAATATCATCACCGGCTGCGGCCCAGCTGCCACGCTCCCCTACTCATACGCCATCCTTGAGATGCTGACGGACAAAGACACCGTAGAGGGACTTAAAGAGGGGATGATGTTCAATAGGATGGTTAGTGGGTTAGTGGGTTAGTGGGTTAGTTGTTTAGTGGTTTAGTGGTTTAGTTGTTTAGTTGTTTAGTTAATGGTACAAAGACGAACAAACCACCAAACCACCAAACAACTAAACAACTAAACCGCTCGGCACGCAGTGACGCTTGCGCAGCAAGAACCAAACAACTAAACAACCAAACAACTAAACCACCAAATGGACTACGTTATAATAGTGGCAGGAGGAAAGGGGTTGCGCATGGGTGGCGACATCCCCAAGCAGTTCCTACCCGTCAATGGCAAACCAGTATTGATGCGCACCATAGAACGGTTCAGGGAGTTTTCCGATGCACTGAAGATAATCCTCGTGCTGCCACGGGTGCAACAAGACTACTGGCACGCACTGTGTCAGAAGTACGATTTCCACATAGACTACGCCATAGCCGATGGCGGCGAGACACGCTTCCACTCCGTGCAAAACGGGCTGCGCCTCATCCCCGACACCGAAGTGGGTGTGGTGGGCGTGCACGATGGCGTGCGCCCCTTCGTCAGCACGGAGGTGATAGGTCGCTGTTACAAAGCGGCGCGCACCTCGGGGGCGGTGATTCCCGTAACGCCCGTGGTGGAGACACTGCGCTATGTTGGTGACAGTGAGGCCGGACATAATGTAGCACGCGGCGATTACCGACTTGTACAAACGCCGCAAGCCTTCGACATACAACTGCTGAAGCGCGCCAACAAGCAGCCTTATTCCGATGCTTTCACCGATGACGCTTCGGTAGTGGAAGCCATTGGCGTCAGCGTGACGATGGTGGAAGGCAACAGGGAGAATATAAAAATCACCACACCCTTCGACATGAAGGTGGCAGAGGCGTTGAGTTATGGGTGTTAAAGGGAAGTTAAAAGGAAGTTAAAAGGAAGTTAAAAGGAAGTTAAAAGGAAGTTAAAAGGAAGTTAAAGGGAAGTTAAAGGGAAGTTAAAGGGAAGTTAAAGGACAAATGTAAAACCGCAAATACATTTGTCCACTAACTCCTGCTAACTCCCGCTAACTCCAAATAACTCCAGATAACTCCAAATAACTCCAGATAACTCCAGATAACTCCAGATAACTCCAGATAACTCCCGTAACAAAAAAGCATAGCGATTACGGAGCAGGCACTCCGCATCACTTCGTAGCGAGCTACGGCATACGGAGCTAACAACCACCAAATCAGATGATTGACATACTGGCGCAGGACATAAAATACCTTACGGGCGTAGGGCCGCAGAGGCAGCAGATACTCAACAAGGAGTTGGATATTCACTGCATCGGCGACCTGCTGGAGTATTACCCGTACAAATATGTCGATAGGAGTAAGGTGTATTCCATCAGCGAACTGTCGGCGGATATGCCCTTTGTACAGCTGAAAGGCAAGATACTGTCATACGAGACGTTCGACATGGGCATAAAGAAGAAACGCCTCGTGGGGCATTTCTCCGATGGCACGGGGGTGATAGACCTTGTGTGGTTCAGCAGTGTGAAGTTTATTGTGAAGACCTACCACGTGGGTACGGAATACATAGTTTTCGGCAAGCCCACCGTGTTCAACCACCGCATACAGGTGACACACCCCGAGATGGACGATGCTTCGGCACTAACCCTCAACGACATGGGTATGCAACCATACTACATCACCACGGAGAGGATGAAAAAGGCTGGCATCACTTCGCGCGCCATGGAGCGCATAACGAAAGCCATGTTGCAGAAGCTGCCGCCGCTGCCAGAGACGCTACCCGACTATATCACGCGACCTTTGCACCTCGTGAGCCGCGACGAGGCGGTGAGACTGGTGCACTATCCCAAGACGCAGCGGGATATGCAACGTGCGAGGGAGCGGCTGAAGTTTGAGGAACTGTTCTACGTGCAGCTCAACATACTACGCTATGCCGCCAACAACCGCCGCAAATACCGCGGTTATGTGCTGCCCAAGGTGGGTAATGCCTTCCGCGACTTCTACGCCAACAACCTGAAGTTTGAACTGACGGGGGCACAGAAGCGTGTGATGCACGAGATACAACGCGACATGAACACGGGGCGGCAGATGAACCGTCTGGTGCAAGGCGATGTGGGGTCTGGCAAGACACTGGTGGCGCTGATGGCGATGCTGATAGCCGTGGACAATGGTTTTCAGGCGGTAATGATGGCTCCTACGGAGATACTCGCGGAGCAGCATCTCGCCACTATCACTGGGTTCCTCGCCGGAATGGACGTTAGAGTTGAACTGCTGACGGGCATAGTGAAAGGCAAACGCCGCAAAGAAGTGATGGAAGGACTGGCAAACGGCGAGGTGAAGATACTCGTGGGCACGCACGCCGTAATAGAGGAGACGGTGGTGTTTGCCAATCTCGGACTGGCGGTGGTGGACGAGCAGCACCGTTTCGGGGTGGCGCAGAGAGCGAAGCTGTGGGCAAAGAACGACAACCCGCCCCACATTCTCGTGATGACGGCGACACCAATACCACGCACCCTCGCCATGACGATATACGGAGACCTTGACGTTAGCGTGATAGACGAACTGCCACCTGGGCGCAAACCGATACAGACACTGCACAGGTATGACAACCAAAAGACGAGTCTGTACGCAGGAATAAGGCGCGAGGTGGCGAAGGGCAGACAGGTTTACGTGGTGTACCCACTGATAACAGAGAGCGAGAAGATGGACTTGCAGAACCTTGAAGACGGTTTCGAACAGCTACGAGAGGCTTTCCCCGACTTCAAGCTAAGCAAGGTACACGGCAAGATGAAGCCTGCCGAGAAGGAGGCGGAGATGCAACGCTTCGCAAGCGGCGAGACACAGATGCTCGTTGCCACCACGGTGATAGAGGTAGGGGTCAACGTGCCCAACGCCAGCGTGATGATAATAATGGAGGCACAACGCTTCGGACTGTCACAACTGCATCAGCTCCGCGGACGTGTGGGCAGAGGTGCTGACCAGTCTTACTGCATATTGGTGAGCGGATACGAGATAAGCGCGGAGACACGGCGGCGTCTCGACATAATGTGCGAGACCAACGACGGTTTCCGCATAGCCGAGGCTGACCTGAAACTGCGTGGCCCCGGCGACTTGGAGGGCACGCAGCAGAGCGGAATGGCATTCGACCTGAAGATTGCCGACATAGCGCGCGACGGACAACTGGTGCAACTGGCACGCGACGAGGCGCAGAAAATAATAGACGCCGACCCCGAATGTAACGCCCCGGAGCACGCCCTGCTGTGGAACAGACTGCGTGAACTGCGAAAGAACAACATAGATTGGGCGGCTATAAGCTAACAAAGAGAATTCACATTATAAAGTCCACCTTTAGCAGAAAAGGCATAATTTTCTTGGATATATGAAAAAGTATCCGTAAATTTGCACAGACAATGTGCAAAGACCACTGACAGAAGGAAAGTGTTACAGGACATAGTCACGACACAACAGCGGCAAACGACTTACCGCGAAGCATACGAAAAGCAGAACCGTATGTAAATGACAGACAGCACACAAAGCAGCAAATCATAAGACAAAGCACGCGAAACAAACAGAATGAAAGAATTTGTCATATCGGAAGCGAAGATAGAAACGGCGGTGCTCGTGGGCATCATAACGCCGCAACAGGATGAGGCGAAGACCAAGGAGTACCTTGACGAACTGGAGTTCCTTGCCGACACGGCGGGAGCGGTGACAGTGAAAAGGTTCACGCAGAGGGTCAATGGCCCCAGCAGCGTGACGTATGTGGGCAAGGGAAAGCTGGAAGAGATAGCCGCCTACATAAAAGATTGCGAGGAAAGGGCAGACAAAGAGGAGATACACCCCGACGGCACGCCATGGCAACCAGTGGGCATGGTGATATTCGACGATGAGCTGTCGGCAAAGCAGATACGCAACATTGAGGCGGAACTGAAGGTAAAGATACTCGACAGAACGAGCCTTATTCTCGACATCTTCGCCATGCGAGCGCAGACTGCCAACGCCAAGACACAGGTGGAGCTGGCACAATACCGCTATATGCTGCCCCGTTTGCAGCGACTGTGGACACACCTTGAAAGGCAGGGCGGCGGCTCCGGCAGTGGCGGCGGCAAGGGGTCCGTGGGGCTCCGCGGACCGGGTGAGACGCAGTTGGAGATGGACAGACGTATAATCCTCAACAGAATGTCACTGCTGAAGGAACGCCTGGCAGAGATAGACAAGCAAAAAGCCACGCAGAGGAAGAACCGCGGAAGGCTGATACGCGTAGCACTCGTGGGTTATACCAACGTTGGTAAGTCAACGATAATGAACCTATTGGCGAAGAGTGAGGTATTCGCGGAGAACAAACTGTTCGCCACTCTCGACACCACAGTGCGCAAGGTGGTGATAGAAAACCTGCCGTTCCTGCTGGCAGACACCGTAGGTTTCATCAGGAAGCTGCCCACCGACCTCGTCGATTCCTTCAAATCCACGCTTGACGAGACAAGAGAGGCTGACCTGTTGCTGCACGTTGTGGACATCTCCCACCCCGATTTCGAGGAGCAGATAAACGTTGTGGAGAAGACGTTGGCAGACCTCGGGTGCGCCGAGAAGCCCTCTATGATAGTCTTCAACAAGGTTGATGCCTACACATGGAAGGAGAAAGAGGAGGACGACCTCACCCCGGTGAAGAAGGAAGAGGTGTCGCTGGACGAGCTGAAACGCACGTGGATGGCGAAGTTGCAAGGCGGATGCCTGTTCATATCTGCACGAGAGAAAACAAACATCGAGGAGTTCCGCGAAGTCATATACAAGAAAGTGCGCGAGATGCACGTACAGAAATACCCGTACAACGACTTCCTGTGGAATATGCCAGAGGAGTGAAAAGAGGTTGAAGGTTGAGGG
>JALFOF010000033.1 GCA_022773825.1 Prevotella sp. | reverse complement strand
AACTAAACAACCAAACCACTAAACAACTCTATATCCTTCTACGGCTGATAGCCGTATTCATAGAACGCCTTTTTCATGCGCCTTATGACGAAGGCGGGCAGTATGGTGAAGGTAAGGAGGGCTATTATGCTCGGCAATGCGTCGGTCAGCGGATAGTCGTTGAACACGCACAGCTGGTAGATTAAGTAATAATGCCGCATGGGAAAGAGCCATGACAACGCCTGCAGCGGTGCGTCCATGGCGAAGATGGGGAATGTGGTGCCCACCATTGAGAAACTGAGTACGCCCCATAGCGAGCAGATGCTCATGGACATACGTAGCGATGGTATGAGGCCGAACATGAAGACGGCGAATCCCTGCGCCGCAATGACGGAGAGGATGCCCAGCAATAGCAGGTTCCATACGCCGCCGGGGGCGGGGAAATGCAGCACGCCGAACATATATACCATGCTGAACAGCATGGTGGTTATGAAGATGAGACTCTGCGGAAGCAGTTTGGTGAACAGGGCAAGGGCGAAGTTGTTCCCTGCAAGGGCGAGCCACTGCTTGTGCGTGTCGAACTTTATCTCCGTGCCAAGGGAATAAACTGTAATTAGGAAAACAAACAGTAGCAGGCACGTTGGCACTAACATGGTGCTGAGGTAGATGTTGTAGTTCACCCACGGGTTGCCGATATAGTGCGTGTCGAGCGTTATGGGCTGGAGCAATGCCATGGTCTGCTCTGGGGTAGCGCCCTTGGCTTGCAGCGTGGACTGCCCCACTGCGGCTGAGCCGAGGGTGCAGAGCACCTTCATCTCCTTGTAAAGCAGCGCGCCAGCGGTAAGCGATGTGTTGCTGTAATATATCGACATTCGTGGCTGCCGCGCGGAAAGTAAGTCCTGAGTGAGGTGCTCGGGGAAGTAGATGAAACCGTAAACCTCGTTGCGTTGCATGGCTTTGCGCGCTTCTTCCACCGTGGGGTAGTGCGCCACCACTGCCGAAGACTGAAAGCCGTCAATCATTCGCGTCAGCTTCCGCGTCACGGTGGTATTGTCATCGTCCACTACGCCGATGGGCATCTCCACGGGTTGCCCCTCGTTCATCAGCGAGGTGAAGAAGAGAGTGACGAGCAATGGCAGCACCACCATACATGATATATATATGGGATGGCGCAGAAGGTTCAGCACTTCACGCTTCAGCAGGGCGTATATGTTGCCGTGGTTTTCCAATGTCGCTCCGTTTTGGGGATATTAGTCCCTCTTGATTATTACAGACATACCAGGCCTTAGCCCTTCAAACTGCTCCGTTGGGCGCGCCTTTACCTCAAAGGTCTTCATGTCGTACTGCCCGTTTGACTTCGTAGCCTTCCACGTGGCGTAGCTCCCTTGGTCCTTTATGGTGGTCACCTTGAAGGTCAGTTCCTTGTTGAAGGCAGGCAGGAAGGCGGTGAAAGTGTCGCCGGTCTTCATGCCGTCCAACTGGTCTTCGCGCAGGTTGAACGCCCCCCACACGTCGTTCATTATGCTAATGGTCATTATTGGCGAGCCGCTGCCTACGAGTTCGCCCACCTTCGGGTATATCGTTGACACCTCTCCTTCCATCTGCGCCGTCTGCACCGTCTCGTTGATGTATGAAGACACCTCGCTCACCGCGCCCTTTGCGCGGTTCAGCTGTGCCTTGGCAGCGGCTTTCTCCTCGCTCCTCGCACCGTTTTTCGCCATGTCGTACTGGCTCTTCGCTGCCTTCTCCTGCGCCTCGAAGGCCTTGTAGCTGGCGTAAGCCTCGTCTCTTTTCTGCTCGCTCATCACGCCTTCGTCGAACAGTCGCTGCACTCGCTCGTATGACTTTTTGTGTATGTCCAGCCCGGCTTTTGCCTGCTGCCACAGTTCATACGCCGCCTGCACCTGCTCCCTGCGTGCCCCTGCCTGCGCCATCTCGCTCATTGCCGCCGCCGCGCTCTCCGCGCTCTCCGCCTGCTGTCGCTTCGCCTCCACGTCGGGGGCGTCGAGGATGGCGAGGGTATCGCCCACATGGACGTAGTCTCCCTCCTTGACTCTTATCTCAAGGATGCGCGCTGGCACCTTACAGGATACGCGATATTCCTCCACATCAATCTGCCCTTGGATGATTTCCGTCTCCCTGCCGATGGTGAAATAACCTATGGCACCTACGATTACTATCACTATAGTGAATATAGCGAGTGCCATCATAACGCTTTTATGTTGTGCTTTGTTTTCCATATCTGTATTCTCTGTCCTTGGTTTATATTTCTCCCAGTGCCTTTCTGAGTGCAGTCTCACTGAGTTTCACGTCTATTTCCGCGTCAATCTTCTGTGTCTGAGCCTGTAACCATGCCGTCTGCGCTGCCATGACATCGGTGGTTTGCATCACTCCCTCCTTAAAACCGAGGTTCGCGCAGCGCAGGTTCTCCTCCGCACGCTCTATGTTCTTCCGAGCCGTGGCGAGGTTTTTGTTGGACTCACGCACCCTGAACGTGCACTGACTTATTTGCAGTTCTATCATTTCCTGTGCCTCGCTGCGCTTCAACTCTGCCAGATTGGTGGCGCATTTGGATGCGCGGATGTTATACATCGTCTCTCCCCAGTCCAGAACGGGTATCCTTACCATCACGCCAACGTTGAAAGCTCCCTTGAACTTGCGCTCGAAACTGTTGTAAACGCTTGGGTTTGAAAATACGGCACCCGACATTAGAGCCACCTGCGGCAGGTATCCCGCACGGGCAATCTTCGTCTGTTGCCTCGTCAGTTCTATCGCGTCTGTCAGCATTTGCAGTTCGTGGCGGCGTTCCAGCGCGGCGGAGGTGTCGTAATCGCCCACCGGTTCGGCTTGCAACTCTTCCTTTTCCTCGTCTGCCAGCGTGACATCAGAGTCCAAGGGCATACCGCACAGCTGGCAGAGGCTCATCTTTGCCAGTGCCAGGCCGTTGTCCACCTTCGCCTTTGTCATGTCGGCTTCGTTCACGGCAACACTCACTTTCAGTCCGTCAGCCCTCGTGGCAACGCCGTTTTCTATCATCTTCTGCACGTCGCTGTCAAGTTTCCGCACCAGTTTCAGGTAGCTTTCGGCGAGCCGTTGCTTCTGCCTTAGCGACACAACAGTCCAGTATGCGTTGTCGATGTTGTAGAGAACGTTGTCTTCCGTGGCCTCAATGTCGGTGTCTGCCATCTTCTCCGCTATGTCAGCCATTTTGTTTCCAGCCGTCACCGCACCGCCCATGTATATTGGTTGCGTAAGGATTGCCGAGGCAGTGAATAGATGGTGCGTGTTAGTCCTGAAGGCATCCACTATCTGTTGCCCCAAGGCATCGCCTGCCTGCGCTATCTGTTGCGCCATCTCTTGCCCCATTTGGCCGAAGGACGCATTGAGGTTGCCTGCAAGGGAGCCGAAAGCCTGCGCCTGTGCTGGCGTTATTATGCCCTGCGCCGCCATCGACTGTATGGCGTTCGACAAATCCTGCCCTATCTGTCCCGCCATGGGACCGACTTGACTGCCTATCGCTTGCACCGTAGTAGTGCCGGCACTGCTCAGCATTGCCTTCTGGTCGTCGCTGAGGATGGATATTTCCCTGCTGGAATACATATATCCTCCGTTGACATCAAGGTGCGGCAGGTATTTCGTCCTTGCCGCCTTACGTACGTTTTCGGCAGTCTTTCTCTTCACCCTTGCCATGCTCATCTGCTTATTGGCGCGCAAAGCACGCGCTCGGCAGGTGTCGAGCGACAGCGTTTCCGCGTCCGCCGGGGCGAAGGTGATGATGGATAAGAGTATAAATAAGAGTCTGTTCATTATTGGTTTAATTGTAAATCAAGTGCAAAATTACATATTTTCTCGGAAAATACCAACGTTTCCAAGCTATTTTCTTATTACAAACCATAAGTGAACAATTATGGTGAGTAATAGGCCATAGTGTTTTTTCATTATCCTGAAGCGTTCTATCAGCGACGCACGGTGGTTCTTTACCGTCATGCCACCATCGAGGTATTTGCACAATGTCGTATGTGTGTTGTGCAGTTGCAGTCCTTTTTGCTGTGCGAGCTTCATTATTCTGATGCACCAATCCACATCGGCGGAGAAGCGGTATGCCAGGTTGTAAGGCGTCTCCTTCGCCAAATCCGTCCGTGCGTAGAATGCCTGGTGGCATACAAGCATACCTTTTATAAAGGATTTCCACGTGAGGTTCTCTGGCGGTTGCAGTCGTCTCGGGCGCAGGAAGAACCCCTCTTCGTCCACTATGTCGGTGTTTCCATATATCACGGCGGGTGGTTCCTCGCCGCCGAGACGTTTCAGTTGCCTCGCTATCTCTTCCAGCGTGGTGTCGGAGGCGAGGGTATCTCCTGCGTTGAGGAACACGATGTAGTCGCCCTTTGCCTGCATTATGCCCTTGTTCATGGCATCATACAGTCCTTTGTCCTTCTCGCTTACCACCTCTACGTGGTGCGCTCCCGTGGCATTGGCGGCGTATTCGTATGCCATTTCCGCCGTTCCGTCGGACGATTTGCCGTCTATGATGATGTGGCAGACATTGCGGTATGATTGCCTTCTCACGCTTTCCAGTGTGCGTGGCAGTTCCCTTACGGCGTTGTATGTGCAGGTTATGATGCAGAAAGTCATAGCTCGTGTTTTTGTTGTATGTTCGCTAATGAGTAGTTACGGGTGTTGTTTTTAATATTATGAGCCCCCTTCTTGCACGGCAAGAAGGGGCTCATAATGTCATGCCTCGTCAATTCGTTAGAAAACGGGCAGCGCAAGCAACTGATACATCAATGTCTTTGCCATCCTTTCGTGCCCTTTGTCGTTGGGGTGGAGGCGGTCTGTCTCGGCGTTTCTGAAGAACTGGGCGTATTCATCCATCATGGGATAGAGCCCGGAGAGTGCGTTGTGGTCTATCACCGGCACCGCCCATACGTTGGCAATCTCTTTTGTTGCGTCAACATAGGCTTGCAGGTATTCGCCGCACTGGTTGGTGTAGTCCTCGGAGCACTGCCAGTTCTTCTCGTTGGCGTGGAAATTCTGGCGGTGTATGGGTGTGAGAACCACTATCTGTTTCGTAGGGTACATACGCTTCACCTTATCCATCGCTATGTTTATCCTGCCGCGGTAGGTGTCTTTGTCCATGCACATATACTGCCTTTTGCGCATCGTCATGGCCTTGGGCTTGCCGTGACCGTACATCACCTCTTCCTCTTTCTCTTCATACCATTTGCCGAGTGGCACACCGTTGTTGTAGTCGTTGGTGCCCATCAGTATTATTATCGCGTCCACCGTGTCGCCGTGTTGCGCCATCAGCTGGTCGGCCTGCCGCGGTATGTCGTTCCACTGCCTGCCGCTTACGGCATAAACGTAAGGCGTTATGCCGAGCCATTTTTGCAGCAGAGTCCAGTATTTGTTGTTTGAAGCCTTGTTGCGAGGGTCGGTGATGGAGTCACCGAAGTAAGCCACTTTCTTGCCTTGCCATGGGTGAGCCACCATGAGTTGTGCGCCACAGGGTAGGGCGAGAGCAACGAGCAGTATCAGAGAATAGATTTTTTGTTTCATTCTGTTGTTGTGATAATAGTAGTTTTATGTTTGAATAATAAACGCATTTACACCTATTTTATTATGCAGGACTGTGGATAATGTGCGGCGCGATTGTGGGTTTGGGACAAATTGACATATCACTAAGACAGAATGACACAGCAAAAGACTGTGGTACGTGCTTTGATTGAATGTTTGGCAGATTGACAAACCAAACAAGAGAAAGGAGTTAGATTATGATGAACCAACCAGAAATGACAAACAAAGAGGCACTGCAACGCTTTGCAAAGAACCTTGTGGGCGATGCCAAGGCTGGCAAGCTTGACCCCGTGATAGGCAGGGATGACGAGATACGCCGTGTGTTGCAGATTCTTTCGCGCAGAACGAAGAACAACCCCATCCTCATTGGCGAGCCGGGCACGGGCAAGACCGCCATTGCCGAGGGACTGGCGCAGCGCATAGTGCGCGGCGATGTGCCTGAGAACCTGAAGGAAAAGGAGATTTACACCCTCGATATGGGTGCCCTCGTGGCAGGCGCGAAGTACAAGGGTGAGTTTGAGGAAAGGCTCAAGGGCGTGATAAACGCCGTCATAGAGTCGGAAGGTAAGATAATACTCTTCATCGACGAGATACACACCCTCGTGGGAGCTGGCGGCGGTGACGGCGCGATGGACGCGGCAAACATACTGAAGCCTGCACTGGCGCGAGGCGAACTGAGGGCCATCGGCGCTACCACGCTCAACGAATACCAGAAGTATTTCGAGAAGGACAAGGCGCTGGAGCGTCGTTTCCAGATTGTCATGGTGGATGAACCAGACGAACTGTCGGCCATCTCCATACTACGAGGTCTGAAGGAACGTTACGAGAACCACCACCGTGTGCGCATACAGGACGATGCCTGCATTGCGGCGGTGACACTCTCCGAGCGGTATATCTCCGACCGTTTCCTGCCTGATAAGGCGATAGACCTCATGGATGAGGCTGCCGCGAAGCTGCGCATGGAGCGCGACTCCGTGCCAGAGGAGCTGGACGAGCTGGAGCGTCACCTGAAACAGCTGGAGATAGAGCGTGAGGCCATAAAGCGTGAGGACGACAAAGAGAAGCTCGCGGAGCTGAACAAGACCATCTCTGTGCTGCAAGACGAGAAGCTGAAGCTGCGCTCCAAGTGGGTGCAGGAGAAGAACCTCGTCGATAAGATACAGCAGAACAAGCAGCAGATGGAGCGTCTGCGCTTTGAGGCCGACAAGGCGGAGCGCGAGGGTAACTATGGCAAGGTGGCGGAGATACGCTACGGTAAGCTGAAAGAACTGGAGGACGACATCAGCAAGGTGCAGGCGCAAATCAATGCGCAGGGTGCTGGCAAGATGGTGCGCGAGGAGGTTACGGCGGACGACATCGCCGAGGTGGTGAGCCGCTGGACGGGCATTCCCGTGGCAAGGATGATGCAAAGCGAGAAGGACAAGCTGTTGCACCTTGAGGAGGAGCTGCACAAACGTGTCATAGGGCAGGATGATGCTATCCAGGCTGTCAGCGATGCGGTGCGCAGAAGCCGCGCGGGACTGCAAGACCCTAAGCGTCCTATCGCTTCGTTCATATTCCTCGGCACCACCGGTGTGGGTAAGACGGAGCTGGCAAAGGCATTGGCGGACTACCTGTTCAACGACGAGTCGCTCATGACGCGCATAGATATGTCTGAGTATCAGGAGAAGTTCTCCGTGACACGCCTTATCGGTGCGCCTCCGGGTTACGTAGGTTACGACGAGGGAGGACAGCTGACGGAGGCGGTGCGCCGCAAGCCTTACAGCGTGGTGCTCTTCGATGAGATAGAGAAGGCGCACCCCGACATCTTCAACACCCTGCTGCAGGTGCTTGACGACGGCAGGCTGACGGACTCGAAGGGTAGGGTTGTTAACTTCAAGAACACTATCATAATAATGACGTCCAACCTCACGCGAGAGCAGCTTTACGGTCGTCAGCCCATCCTTGACGGCAACGGAATGGTGAAGCCGCCCATACGCCCGGAGTTCATCAACCGTATTGATGAGGTCATAACCTTCACGCAGCTCACCAAGGACGAGATAGCCTCTGTGGTGCGTCTGCAGATGAACCACGTAGCGACGATGCTGGCAAAGCAGGGCTTCAGGCTCAACATCACCGACAATGCCGTGCTCACCCTTGCGGAAGCTGGGTATGACCCAGAGTTTGGCGCACGCCCAGTGAAGCGCGCCATACAGCGCGATGTGCTCAATGCCCTGTCGAAGCAGCTCCTCGCTGGCACCGTGACGCACGAGCATCCTATCACGGTTGACAGTCGCGATGGCGTCATAACCTTCGCCAACGTCTAATCGTCGGTCCAATGACCGATGTGGGGTAAAATTATAATCGCTATGCTTTCATTCTGCAATCTCTATGTGATTGCCCTGTGAAAGCATAGCGATTACTGTGTAATAGCATAGCGATTGCGGCGCACTGGCTGCGACTATTCGCCGAGTATGGTGCGCGCCTTCTCTATTATAGTGTCCACTCCCTTCGCCATATCGTCGGTGGTGATGCTGACGGGGGTATCGGGTGCTATGCCGTGCTCTGTGGAATTGCCGTCAACGTCGTACATGGGGCAGGCGGAGAAGCGCACCGCCCAGCCGTTGGGCAGCTCTGACGAATAGGGCATGCCGGAGCCTCCGCCCGTTGTGTCGCCCACTATCTGTACGGCGGGCATACGCTTCATGTATTTGACGAACTCGTTTGCCGCGCTATATACGCTGCGGTTGGTGAGCACGCACGCCTTTTTCTGCCACCGTATGCCTGCCGACGGGGCTATCCACTGCTCCTCCTTGGCGGAGAAGTCGTCGTGGCCCGTGCCCGTCTTGTGCCGCATATAGCCCACGAGGGTGCTTTCGTTGCAGAAGCGCGCGGCGAGTTTCTGGGCTTCGCTGAGCATACCGCCGCCGTTGTTGCGCACATCCACTATCAGTCCGCGGCAGGGGGCGAGGTAGAGCAGCACCTCGTCGATGTTGCCTTCGCCTATCTCGTCGGCGAAGCTGCCTGCGTAGATGTAGCCTATGTTGTCGTCGAGTATGCGGTAATACATACCAGAGGTAATCTTATAGTCCGTGCCGAGGTAGCGGCGATGCAGGGAGTCGGAGAAGTTGGCGGCATAGTCTTCCTTCCACGACCAGTTGCGGGCGAGGTCAAAAGAGGCGGAGAGGTTGACGTGACCGTCGCGCAGTTCGCCCGTCATGTTGCCAAGGAACTCGAACAACTGGGTGCGTGTCATCTTCTCGTTCACGTTTGCCGCATAGCGTGCGTGTACGTCATTCCAATCTACTCCCAACTGTTCTTTCTTCTCAGTGAAGAAACAATAGTGCTCGTCCATTATCTTCCACAGTGCTTCCATGTTGTCGCGGCAGGTGTTGTCGTACTCTTCCGCATCGACGCAGGAGAGAAGCAGCAGCGGTAGTGCCAGCAGTATGTATAGGTGTGTTATCGCTTTCATGGTGTTTTTCACTTTTTCTTTATCACTATTCCTATGGTGGCGGCGTTGTAGTAATGATGCTGCCGCAGGTTGTTAGGCTTGGCCTGACGGTAGTCGCCGAGGTAACCCACACGCAGTGCGCACCGCTCTGTCAGGGGTACATCCACGCTGAGGTGGTGGCGCAGCTGTGGTACGGCGAGGGAGGTGAATACGACGTTGTGGTCGTAGTCGCCGCGGTTGAATATCTCGTAGTATGACTGTCCGTAGTTGGGGGAGAACATCAGTCCCACGAAGGGCATCCTCGCCTCCCAGTTTATCAGGAAAGTCTTGCCCCACAGCGGCAGGTCGTAGCGAAGCATCACGTTGGGACCTATGCCGAGTGACATATATCCCTGCGCGGGATTGTTGCTGGAGTTGCGGGTGTTGTAGGTGAAGCCGAGGTTGTAGTTCACCATGCCGCCGATGAGCAGGCGCAGTTTTCCGTCAAGAAGCGATGTGCGGTACATCATGCTGTACGCGAAATCGTAGCTGCCGCTCAGCTCGCTCGCCGTGCCAGCCCTGTTGTCGGTGGTGGCTATCATGCCTTCGTGGGTGAGTGAATAGGACACGGGGCGCTTGCGACTGTCGCGTAGTACCTCGGAGATGAAGCGTCCTTCGAAGCCACGGTACTTCTCGGGTGAGAGGTAGGTGTCAAGGTAATCGGCACCACCCAAAGCAAGTTGCGTTGCCACCTCCTGCGCATTGATGTGCAGGGATAGTGACAACGCAACTGCTGTAAGTATCTTTTTCATTGTTAAGTCGTTAATATTCTGATTGCATAGCGGCTTGATGCCTCGGTCGTCTGGCTGATTAACAGATTAGAAGTCTCCGACCTTAAGCCCAAAGACCCACAACCTAATAACCTAAAACCTCCAACCTAAAACCTCTAACCCACAACTTAATAACCTCCAACCCGCAACTTAATAACCTCCAACCCACAACCTAAAACCTCCAACCCGCAACCTAAAACCTCCAACCCGCAACCTCAGAACCTCCAACCCACAACCTCACAACCTCAGAACAGCCTCAGCTGCCCCGTCAGCTCGTCCTTTACCTCCTGCTCGCTCTTGCCGGCATCGGGGTCGAGGTTCTCCTCTTCAGGCTCTTCGCCTTTGTCATCGCTGCCGTCGCCCTCGTCCTTTGGCTCAGGGAAACGCATTGGCTCCAGCTCCTCCACCTTCTCTATGTGGAAGGTGCTGATACGTTTGCCTTTAGCCTTGAAGCCTTTTACGGCGATGAACTGTTCGGCGTCTATCTCCATCGGCTCACGGAAAGCGTCGTTGCCTCCGAAGGTTACGAGCACGCGAGGGTAGAACTGGTCCGTCAACAGCAACAACTTGTTCTTCGGGTTCTCGCCGAGGAAGGAGCGATGGTTCTTTATCGCCTCCATCTCAAAGCGCTTCATGTAGCCGAAACCGTTATTGTCCGCATCGAGAAGCACCGCCGTCCACGCCTTGTGCTCTTCCCATTTCTCTATCCGTAGGATGTTCTGCTCGAAGTGGTTATTGGGGTCTGGCGTTGTGATGTAGAAGTCTCCGTTGTCCAGCACCACGAGGATGCTGTCGTCGTCGTGGAATTTTCCGAGCGATACACCGTGCGCATCGTAGTTCAGACGGTTCACGTCAGCGTCCCACCATACCTCCCTGCCGCCGAGGGTGGAGTGGCCGTGGCTCTTCAGACCTATCTTGTGTATGGGGAATTTGGACAGTTGGTTACCGCGCGCGCCACGCCCTTTCACGGCGATTTCGGCGAAGTCTTTCTCCATAAAGATTCTCTTCACCCTCGGACCGGGCTCCAGTGTTATCTTTATCACCTCCGCCTCACCATTGGGGTTGGCGGTGAAATAGAGCACGCGGCTGCCCTTTGTGCCTTGTGTAAGGTCGTATTCACGGTCACGGGTGCAGCTGTCAACGTTGAAACGCTTGATGTAATATATGCCGTCTTTGCCGTCGCGGTAAACGGCGTTGTACGTGGTGCGGCGGTCGTTGCGCTTCCATATACCCACGTGCAGCACGTTCTTGCCCACGTCTATCTTCTCTGCTATGCGCACAACCTTGAACTTTCCGTCGCGGTAGAATATGATGACATCGTCAATGTCAGAGCAGTTGCATACGAACTCCGCCTTTTTCAACCCCGTACCGATGAAGCCTTCCTGCCTGTCGATGTAGAGTTTCTCGTTGGCTTCCACCACCTTTGTGGCCTCGATGGTGTCGAAACTGCGTATCTCCGTAAGGCGCGGGTGCTCCGAACCGTATTTGTTCTTCAGGTGGTCGTACCACTCGCAGGTTATGTCAACGAGGTGACAGAGGTCGTGGTCTATCTGTTTCACCTCCTCTTGTATCTTCGCTATCAGCTCGTCCGCCTGGTCTTTGGAGAACTTGAGGATGCGCTTCATCTTGATTTCCATGAGGCGTAGTATGTCCTCCTTGCGCACTTCGCGCACCAACTGCGGGTAGAACGGGGTGAGACGGTCGTCAATATGCTCGCAGGCCTTGTCCATAGACTCGGCGTTTTCGTATTTCTTGTCCTTGTATATACGTTCCTCTATGAAGATTTTTTCTAAGGAACAGAAGAACAGTTGCTCCAGCAATTCGGCGCGTCTTATCTCCAATTCCCTCTTCAGGAGGTTCATAGTCTGGTCGGTGCTCGCCCTCAGCACATCGCTGATGGTAAGGAATTGCGGCTTCTTGTCTTTTATGACGCAGCAGTTTGGCGACAGGCTTATCTCGCAATCGGTGAAGGCATAGAGCGCGTCCAGCGTCTTGTCTGACGACACTCCCGGTGCGAGGTGCACGAGAATTTCCACGTTTGCCGCCGTGAGGTCTTCCACCTTGCGCACCTTTATCTTGCCTTTCTCCACGGCTTTGGTGATGCTGTCGATGAGCGTCTCGGAGTTCTTGGAGAACGGTATGTCGCGTATTACGAGCGTCTTTTGGTCGAGTTTCTCTATCTTCGCGCGCACCCTGAGGCTTCCTCCGCGCTGTCCGTCGTTGTAGCGTGACACGTCTATGGAGCCTCCTGTGGGGAAGTCGGGGTATAGGTGGAACTCCTCGCCTCTGAGATAGGCTATTGACGCATCGCAAATCTCGCAGAAGTTGTGCGGCATTATCTTGGAGTTGAGCCCCACGGCGATGCCTTCCACGCCCTGGGCGAGTAGCAATGGGAATTTGACGGGCAGGGTAACAGGCTCCTTGTTGCGTCCGTCGTAGGACATTTGCCACTCTGTCGTCTTGGGATTGAACACTGTTTCCAGTGCAAACTTGGAGAGTCGCGCCTCAATGTAACGCGGGGCGGCGGCCGATGAACCCGTTAGGATATTGCCCCAGTTGCCCTGTGTGTCTATGAGCAGGTCTTTCTGCCCCAGCTGTACCAGTGCGTCACCGATGGAAGCGTCACCGTGTGGGTGAAACTGCATGGTGTGACCGACGATGTTTGCCACCTTGTTGTACCTGCCGTCGTCCATCCTTTTCATAGAGTGTAGTATGCGGCGCTGCACTGGTTTCAGACCGTCCTCGATGTGGGGGACGGCTCTTTCCAGTATGACGTATGAGGCATAGTCGAGGAACCAGTTCTGGTACATGCCGCTGAGGTGGTGTACTACGGAAGCGTCAAAACGGTTGACGGGGCGGTAGTCTGTTGACTCCGCCTCGCCAACCGTTTCTGTCGTCTCCACACCGTCAAGTGGTTTAGCGGGCACTTCTGTGTTCTCAGGGCCCTGCCCGTTTGCTGGTGGAAGGTTCTTATCGTCTGACATAGTGGGTGTTTTGGTTTACTGGAAACTTGGGAAAGACTGTCCTGCCCTTGCGAAGGAGTGCAGGGTCAGGTCGAAGATTAAGGTACTGTATGCTGGTATGGAGCTTTTCTCTGTTGAGGAGTAAGCCAGTTGATAGGGGATACATATCTCCCACCTGTCGCCGACGTGCATATTCAGCAGTGCGGTGGTAAAGCCATCTATCAGTCCGGATACGGAATATGCCACTGGTATCATGGTTGCCGCGTTGTATGCGCCATACCATGAGGTGTCGAACTGGTAGCCGACGTTGCCGTAGGAGGCTGACGCTACATTGTAGGAGGTAGATGGCATGAGGTTGCCGCGGACGTGCACACGCACCGAGTCGGTGTAGAAGGGGCTCTCGGCATATTGCGGCGTGGTACATTCATCGTGGTTTTCGCGCTGGCTCAGCACATGGACTATGATATAATCGGTGTGCGCACCCTCTGTGTTCTTGTCCTTGGAGAAGCATTTTATCAGCTTCCACTTGGTGGGATTGACGGCAATGCTGTCAACTGCCCGCTGGTACTGTTGCTCGAAAAAAGCATCGTTCTTAGCCTGCCAGTTCTCAAATTCCGTGTTCGTGTCGTCCGTCTCGGAGCAGGAGAAGAGGCATATCAGTCCTACGAAGGACAGCAGTGCATACAGTGTCTTGGTCATGTTTGGTGGTTTTGTTGTTTTGCTTGATGGTTGTTTAGTGGTCAGTACTAACGGCTTATCGCGTCTTGCCAGGCCTGTAATCATCCTGCCCACTAAACGACCACCTTGCCTTTTACAGCTTTTTCAGCAGTGAAGTCACTGAGACTTGGTCTTCTATGATGCCGCGGAGCTCTGCTACAGGCACGCGCTTCTGCTCCATGGTGTCACGGTAGCGCAGCGTCACTGTGCCATCTTCAAGCGTCTGGTGGTCAACGGTAACGCAGAACGGTGTGCCTATGGCGTCTTGGCGACGGTAACGCTTGCCTATCTGGTCCTTCTCCTCGTACTTGCAGTTGAAGTGGAACTTGAGTCCGTCCATTATCTCCTTTGCCTTCTCGGGCAGACCGTCCTTCTTCGTGAGAGGGAACACGGCGAGCTTCACCGGCGCGAGGGCTGCTGGCAGGTGGAGCACGGTGCGTGTCTCGCCGTTCTCCAGCTTCTCCTCCTCGTAGGAGTGGCACATGATGGAGAGGAACATACGGTCCACACCGATGGATGTCTCTATGACATACGGGGTGTATGACTCGTTGATTTCTGGGTCGAAGTACTTTATCTGCTTGCCGGAGAACTTCTCGTGCTGTGACAGGTCGAAGTTGGTGCGTGAGTGTATGCCCTCCACTTCCTTGAAGCCGAACGGCATACGGAACTCGATGTCGGTGGCGGCGTTGGCGTAGTGCGCCAACTTGTCGTGGTCGTGGAAACGGTAGTTCTCTGCTCCGAAGCCCAGATTCTGGTGCCACTTCATACGGGTCTCCTTCCATTTAGCAAACCAGTCGAGCTCGGTGCCGGGCTTTATGAAGAACTGCATTTCCATCTGCTCGAACTCTCGCATACGGAAGATGAACTGTCTTGCAACGATTTCGTTACGGAATGCCTTGCCTATCTGCGCTATGCCGAAAGGAATCTTCATGCGTCCGGTCTTCTGTACGTTGAGGTAGTTCACGAAAATGCCCTGTGCCGTTTCGGGGCGGAGGTATATTTTCATGGAGTTGTCAGCCGATGCGCCCATCTCGGTGGAGAACATGAGGTTGAACTGGCGCACGTCTGTCCAGTTGCGTGTGCCGGATATGGGGCATACTATCTCCTCGTCCACGATGATTTGCTTCAGCATCTCGAGGTCCATGGCGTTCATTGCCTCGGAGTAGCGGGCGTGGAGGTTGTCAAATTTCTTCTGGTTCTCCAGCACGCGGGGGTTGGTATTGCGGAACTCCGCCTCGTCAAAGGCTTCGCCGAACTTCTTCCTTGCCTTCTCCACCTCCTTGTTTACTTTGTCCTCGTACTTCGCCATCTGCTCTTCTATGAGCACGTCGGCGCGGTAACGCTTCTTGGAGTCGCGATTATCAATGAGTGGGTCGTTGAAAGCGTCCACGTGACCGGATGCCTTCCATATTGTGGGGTGCATGAATATGGCGGAGTCTATGCCGACGATGTTGTCGTGCAGCAATACCATTGACTGCCACCAGTACTGCTTTATGTTGTTTTTCATCTCCACACCGTTCTGTCCGTAGTCATAAACCGCGCCCAGACCATCGTAGATGTCACTTGAGGGAAATACGAAGCCATACTCCTTGCAGTGGCTTACTATCTTCTTAAAAACGTCGTCTTGTTGTGCCATTTTTGTTTTTGCGTTATTTGTGTAATATATTTTGAGGTACAAAGTTACAACAAATTCCCGAAAGCAACGATTATTTTCGCACTTTTTAACCTATGGCGGCACATATCCGTAGCTTCCATACCTACTTGGAAGCTACGGATATGTGGGATTGTAATATGTTTCTGTACGGAGGATATAATGGCTATTCTGCGTTTAGTAATGCCGTCATACCACTGTCATACGTATATTATAACGAGGAATGTGATTATCCAAGTCGCTACTATCAGTTGCGTGAAGTGGTCGTGCAGCATCACCTTTGTCGGGTCACCGCTCTTCTCGTCGACTACGGCGAGCTGTATGTAGCGTAGTAATCCGAGAATGACGTATCCGCTGGTGAGGTATATGTATGGCGTGCCGAAGCTGGCAATGACGTTTGGCGACACGGTGTACATGATGTAGCACACAAGGGTTACGCTGCCTGTTATGGTGATGGCTTGGTTTATGAAGGTGAGGTTATAGCGTGAGGTGTTCTGTCTCGGTGCCTCACCGGTCTTCATCATGCGCAATACGTCGTCGCGTCTCTTCGCAAAGGAGAGGAAGAGGGTCAGCAGGAAGGTCATCATAACGAGCCAGTGGCTTGCCACTATCCCAGTGGCAGTGCTGCCAGCCAATATGCGCAGCACGAAACCGAAGGCTATTATGCACACGTCAATGATGGCATATTGCTTCAATCTCCAGCAATATGCAAGGTTTAGCAGCCAATAGCCGAGTATCACGCCAACAGTGCTTGTAGGGATGCTATTGAGAAGTGTCAGCGTTGCCATGCTCAGTGCAATCATAGCGAACATCATGGCGTATGCCATTGTGCAGCTCACTGCCCCCGATGCCACCGGGCGTTTGCTCTTTACCGGGTGCTTGCGGTCCGCCTCCACGTCAATAACATCGTTGAAACAGTATATGCTTGATGCGGCGAAGGAGAAGGCAATGAATACTATGATAGTGTTAGTCAGTAGCTCTGCCTCCAGCAGTCGTTGCCCAAAGAACAGTGGCAGGAATACAAACACGTTCTTTACCCATTGGTGCGGGCGTATGATTTTTATGATGTCTCGCATTGTGTGGGTTGGTTGTTTAGTTGTTTAGTGATTTTGTGTTTAGTTTCTTACTCTTTCTATTGCCATTTTGAAGAGTATGGCGAGCATCAGCGTAGTGACGATATAAAGGACGAGACCGTCCATGATGTCCCCGGAGCGGCTTATGGGGATGAATATCTTACGCGTGATGGGGTGGCAAACGAATATTGCCGCGGACAGCACGCCTAACCAGTCAAACAGTTTTAGTCCTATGGCGGGTAGCAACTTTACGAATGATACGTTGAGAACAACGATGAAGGCAGGCACCCACAGCCATGTATGGAAGCTGAGCGATAGCAATATTGTGGCGGACAGTGCCACGATAAACAGTGTCATGTAATGCCTCGTGGTAGGTAATGGCAGTGATTTCGCCCTCGCCAACAGTATTCCCATGCCGAAAGGCAGCACGCCGCCGATGCTGTTGTATCTTATCCTGTTCAGCACTTCACCCTCTGGCTCGCCGCAACACAGCGCTTGCACAAGCCAGCAAAGTGCTATTATAGCTATCAGGACTGTGTTGCTTCTGTTATATATGGCGATGCGGTAGAGCAGGTATAGCTGCATCATCAGCCCGAAAAACCAGTATGGTCCCGGCCATATAATCTTGTCAGGGGTAGGGAAGAGGTTTATCGTCATGGTGAGTTGCGCGATAATGTCGCCCCATGTCCAATGGTGTCTCATTGGAGTAGTCCAATCTACCATGGCAAAGACCGTGAAACCGAGCACCATCATGGGGAAGAGCTTCATAAAATGCTTCCTCAAGAACGGTGCGATGCCAGGCATATTGCCGCCCTCCTCATATTTCAGTACGAGGCCATAGCCACTCAAGAATAGGAATACTGGCACGCCATAGTGCCCGAAGAAGGAGAATAGTTGCAACGGCAAGTCCGCTGATGGCGAGACAATGCACTCCATGATGCGGTCTATGTTGCTCTGATGGAACAGGTATTCGTTCTCCTTAGCCATTGGTCTAAGCCAATGTAGGTAGTTGTGCATGAAGATTCCGAGTATGGCAATGCCGCGCAGGGCGGAACATTCCGTCCTATTTAGCAGTGTCTTGCCAGGGATATTGTTTGGTGTTGCCATCCTTGTTCTATCGTAATTCGTCGTAGTTTGTAGTGTTCTTCAATACCCTTTTGCGTGTGGCGTCATACTCTGGCGACAGCAAGTCGTATTTAGGGTTATAGTACGGGCAGTGTATTCCTGCCAGTCCCATAAGCAGGTGCGACAGTGCATCGGTCATGTAAGGCTTCTTTCTTGCCGCCCTTACCGCCTTTACCACATCGGGATGGTTGCGTGCATATAAGGGTGAGCAGTATATCCACATTGGCACTCGGAACTCCTCGTCTGCCAATCGCTTCGTTATGTCAGCGTTGTGCATCCGCCCGAAGAAGTGTCGTGCGCCTTTGTCGAATACCTCTTCACCATGGTCTGACAGGTAAATGACTATCGCGTCCTGCTTCTTGAATCTCTCTACTATCTGGTTTACCACCGAGTCATTGTACCATACAGCATTGTCATAGTCCGCCAATACGGTTCTTTTCTTTTCTGTAAGGTCGGTGTCTTCAGGGTAATCTTTGGCAGTCCATTGCTTCTTTGACTTCGGACATCTTATGCGGTAGTTTACGTGTTGACCCATCAGGTGGAATATTGTCAGCTGCGGCTTGGTGGTATATTTCCTCATTGAGTCGGGCAGTTCACGCTCATAGTCTCGCAACAGGTCTTGGTCGAACACGTGCAGACGGTCGTTTCTCACGTCAAACTGCACCTTACTCATCTCCGGGTCGTTGATGAAAAAGCCGCCGCTGAAGTCATATACCGCCTCTTTCGCTTGTGGCAGGAACTGGTTTGTGAAGAAGTTCACCTGGTAACCAGCCTTGCGGAATATCTGGCAGAACAGCGGATAGTCGCACCAATCCTTCTCGTCGCCTACGCAATAGGTTGTCATAAGGTGCTTGAACACGAAGCTGGTGAGGTTCCACGGCGTCACCACGTCGTCCATTCTCGTAAGCCTCCTGCTCTTCATCAGCCTCATTTGGTTCGGCATATTGGGCTTCTTGTAGCCGTAAATCTGCGCATGGCGTTTGTTGAAGCTTTCTCCTATGATGAGAACAATGTTCGCGCTCCTCACATCGCATGAGTCAACCACCACGCTCTTTGTCGTCTCTTTCAGCCTTGTCAGTTGTTTTGCTATTAGTTCGTTGCTGTATATGGAGAACGCTAAGCGCATCGCTGGCTGGTACATCTCCGTGTGAGGCCATACAGCCAACGTGTGCTCCACCTCGCCAATCGTCTCTCTTGTCATGGTGTAGTGGAACATACGCTTGTTCTCCCAGCTATTCATTCCTGCCCATATCAGCAGTGCCAATACGGGTAGTGAGCCGACAATGTGCCATGCAGCCTGCCATTTCCTGCTCTTTGGAATGTGCCATCTGCTTGCAGGCAACCTGCCCGAAAGCCGTCGCCACGTCACCGCGCAGGCTATATGCAGTATTCCTATCAGCAGGAACCACCCCACATCGCTCGTCAGTATGTCCGCCGTCAGGTAGCTTGCGAAGAACTCTCCCGCCTCGTTGCTGTTCGTCTCGCCCAGCAGCAGCAGCATGGAGGGGTTTAGGGTGGAACCGAACTTCACCCAGCAGAAGGTGTCAATGATGTATAACGGGTATGTTATGGCATATACAATACCCTTTGCGATGCTTCTTAACGGTATGTAATGTCTGCCGCATCGCAGTGCTTTCGGCACGAGGCACAGCAGTGCGCACACCACATACACGTCAATAAACAGTTCCAATGGCGCATTGTCGTACATCTTCGCGTCCTTCCAATGCGGAATGGTGACTATGCTGCTCACTATACCGAGGAGGTATAGAAACAGGAAAGCCCTTGTGAATATCGGTCTTGACAGTATTGGCATAGCCTTACATCTCTCTCTTTATCATCTCTAATAGTCCCCTGCATCCCTCGGTGCAGTCGCGGTATGTGGCATCGAAGTCATCGGTGTACCATGGGTCTGCGACGTCTCCCGGGCGGTTTGTGTAGTCCATCAGCTTGTGTATCTTGCCCTCGGGGTCTCCGCCGCACATCCGTTCCATGTTGCGTATGTTATAGCTGTCCATACCTATCAGCAGGTCATAGTCCGCATAGTCGCGGCGCGTCAGTTGGCGTGCCGTCTTCCCCTTGCAGGCAATGCCGTGCTCTGCCAGCTTCTGTCGTGCCGGGGGATATACGCTGTTGCCCAGCTCCTCGGTGCTGGTGGCGGCGGAGGCAATGTGCAACCGCTCCGACAGGTTCGCCTCTTCTGCCATCTTCTTCATTATAAATTCAGCCATCGGACTGCGACAGATGTTGCCGTGGCATACAAACAGAATCTTCTTCATGGGTGCAAAGTTACAAAGATAATTCCGATTTTAAGAAAAAGAAGGGAGAAAATTTGGCTGTTACGTCAAAAATGAGTACTTTTGCAACAAGTGAAGTGCTACCGAAAACCGCACCAACGACCATGGACTTATCCAAGATATCACGCTATAGGGGAGAACTGATGGGTTTCGCTATCATCATTGTCATGCTCTTCCATGTCTATACCCCACGTTCCGATGCCTTCTACGGGCTTCGGCGCATGGGTAATCTCGGCGTTGACATATTCTTCTTTCTTTCTGGCGTCGGGCTGTGGTTCTCGTGGGTGAGGCAGCAGAACTGGAAAAGGTTCTACCTTAACCGCCTCCTCCGCATATATCCCGCGTGGCTCATCGTCGCGGGTTATTACTACCTCAGCCGCTTCAATCCCGCCAAGCCATCTTATTCGCTGCCCTTCGGCGGCACGGGTAGTGCGGAGGTTGACAGTTACATCGACCTCTTTGGCGACGTGCTCTTCAACTGGGACTTCTGGCTTCATGACGAGCTGACCTTCTGGTATGTGCCTGCCACGATGATGCTATACCTCTTTGCCCCGTTCTATATGGAACTGGTGCGCCGCCATTCCGTCTTCCGTTGGCTGGTGGTGCTGCCGCTTATGTGGTGCATCATAGTGCAATATGTCACCCCCATACATCAGGCCGTGGGGCATATCGAAATCTTTTGGAGCCGCATACCTGTGTTTTTGCTTGGCATAAACATTGCCGACATGGTGCGGCGCAAGGTCGTTATCGACAAGCAGGCATGGTGGATGGTAGCCGTCTTCTTCGCCGTCAGCCTCACTTCCTGCGTGTGGCTGGAGCAGATGCGCCACGGTAGGTTCCCGCTTTATACGGAGCGTATGTTGTACATCGTCCTTGCCGTAACCACCATACTCATCATGTCGGAGGCTTTCGACAGACTGAATGCCGTGACTTTCCGCCGCTTCTCCCTCAACGGACTGTTCGCATGGGTTGGCGGCATATCCCTTGAGATGTACCTCTTCCACGTGGAATATGTGCTGAAACCGTTGGAGCGACAGCACCTTGGCTATTGGCCTACGTTCTTCCTTACCCTTGCGTGCACCCTTCCTGTGGCATGGCTCATCAGCAAGGTGTGCTCTTATATAATAAATAAGGTGAAACCATAACACATACAACCAATGACAAGAATAGGATTCGGATATGATGTCCACCAGCTGGTGGAAGGTCGCGACCTTTGGCTGGGCGGCATAAAGATATCTCACACCCACGGACTGCTGGGGCATAGCGATGCCGATGTGCTCATCCATGCCATCTGCGACGCATTGCTTGGCGCGGCCAATATGCGCGACATAGGCTACCATTTCCCCGATACAGCAGCCGAGACCGACGGTATAGACTCCAAGATACTGCTGCGTAAGGTCATCGCCCTCATAGCCACCAAGGGCTACACTCTTGGCAACATCGACTGTACGGTGTGCGCGGAGCAACCTAAGCTCAATCCGCATATCGACACCATGCGCCTCTGCCTCGCTGATGTGATGCAGACAGACCCCGACAATATCTCCATCAAGGCCACCACAACCGAGCGGCTCGGCTTCACGGGCAGGCGAGAGGGCATCTCCGCCTACGCCGTGGCACTGATAGAATCAACTTCCGTGAGTAGTAAAAAGGAGTTAATGGGGAGTTAAATGGAAGTTAAAGGGACAAATGTAAAACCGCAAATACATTTGTCCGCTACCTCCCAATAACTCCAATCTAACTCCAAAATAACTCCAATCTAACTCCCGCTAACTCCAAATAACTCCAAATAACTCCCAATAACTCCCATCATGATAGATTACTTCCTTCAAAACCTTTGGATTATATGGCTCATATTGAGCTTCATCTGCCTTATCATCGAACTCAGCAGCGGCGATTTCTATTTCCTCTGCTTCGCCGTCGGTGCGTTAGCGTCAATCATCGT
>JALFOF010000103.1 GCA_022773825.1 Prevotella sp. | reverse complement strand
CGACAATGGAGCTGATGCTTTCCTCGACTTGCTCTCTGTCGTAGAGACTACCAAGAAACACAACAACTCACCATACAATGCTATCCGTGCTCTGTTCTAAGCATGGATAGCAGCTGCATGGGCATTCGCTGAATAGTTACGATTATTAGAACTACCGTTTTGAATTAAAAGGCGCACAAATCGCCTTTGACTACCTTACCTTCTTTAACCGAAATGCGGTAATAGACGGTAGATTCGCCTTGAGTGATTTCCAACATGCTTCCGCCATTGTATTGGTCTGGCACTATTTCCACCTTAATACAGGTATTACTATTCTTGATAGTGTTAAACTTGCCACGAATATAATCAATGTATGCGGAGTAATCGAGACTTTCGAAAACCCATTGACTATCATATCTATTACATTGCTAAAGCATAGCTATTACATTGCTAAAGCATAGCTATTGCACGCACGCCCCAGTGACACCTGTCTGCCCTACCCCTTCAAGGCAGTTGACAAAAAAATAGACTCCCAAACCGACTTGGTCAGATTGGGAGTCAAAAACGTTTGTCTTGTTCGAGACTTACTTAACAGTGTCAGCTGCTGCAGTGTCAACTGCTGCAGTGTCAACAGCTGCAGTGTCAACAGCTGTTGTATCAGCAGCGTTGTCCTGAGCGGTCTTGTTACCACATGATGCCATTGAAAGAGCAGCCATAGCTACGAACATAAAAACTAATTTCTTCATTTTTTCTAAGCTTTTTAATCTGTAAAACAATCTTTGTTTATTAAAACGATGCAAAGTTACGCACTTTTTCCAATACCTGCAAGGATTTTTTATATTTTTTTTTGCCCCGTTTTGTAACTTTTTTGCAATACATTGAAAAACAAATAGATACAGATTGTAAACAAAGGTTAAATATTTTCTGTGCTCGCCCACAATATGAAAAACAGGCGTTTTTAGCGTATTTTGTTGCGTATACAAAGAAAAATGATTATCTTTGCAGAAGCTTAATACATCGCTATATATTATATATAAGGTGTAAGGGGCTTAACATGACACAAAACGACGAAACAAGAAGACAATGATAGACACTTCTGCTTTTCATGGTAAGCGTGCCGCCTACTATACATTGGGCTGCAAACTGAACTTCTCGGAAACCTCAACCTTTGGCAAGATGTTGGAGGAGATGGGCGTGCGCACCGCTGACAAGGGCGAAAAGGCTGACATCTGCATAATAAACACTTGCTCGGTGACTGATGTGGCAGACCGTAAATGCCGTCAGGCAATACGGCGGATGGTACACGAGAACCCTGGAGCGTTCATGGTGGTCACGGGATGTTACGCTCAGTTGGAACCTGACACGGTGAGTAAGATAGAGGGCGTGGACCTCGTGCTGGGCAGCAATGAGAAGGCTAACCTAATAGGTTTTCTAAGCGAGGAATGGAGCAAACGTGGCGATGCGAGCGTGAAGCATGAGGGGAAAACTTATGCCGTGGCTACGAAGGACATAAAAACATTCCAACACAGTTGTTCGCGCGGTAACAGGACTCGCTACTGGCTGAAGGTGCAAGACGGCTGTAACTATTATTGCACTTACTGCACCATTCCCTTCGCACGAGGCAACAGCCGCAATCCCACCATAGCATCGTTGGTGGAACAGGCAAAGGCAGCGGCTGCAGAGGGCGGCAAAGAGATAGTGTTGACAGGTGTGAACATCGGCGACTTCGGTCGTTCCACGGGCGAGAAGTTTATAGACCTTGTAAAGGCGCTGGACGAAATAGAACAGGTACAACGATACCGCATATCAAGCCTTGAGCCTGACTTGTTGACGGAAGAGCTGATAGACTATTGCGCAACAAGTCGAGCCTTCATGCCACATTTCCATATTCCGCTGCAAAGCGGCAGCGACACGGTGCTGAAACTGATGCACCGCCGCTATGACGCGGCTTTGTTTGAGCATAAGATAATGAGGATAAAGGAACTGATGCCGCAGGCATTTATTGGTGTGGACGTGATGGTTGGCACAAGGGGCGAGACTGCGGAGTGTTTTGAAGAGACATACTCACTGCTCGACAGACTGCCGGTGACGCAGTTGCACGTGTTCCCTTACAGCGAAAGACCAGGCACGGCGGCACTGAAAATACCGCATACCGTAAGCAGCCAGGAGAAGAAGGAACGGAGTCAAAGACTGCTAACACTGTCAGATGAGAAGACGGAGGCTTTCTACGCACAGCATATCGGAACAACGGCAGAGGTGCTTTTTGAGAAGGCGCGCGGAAAGGCAATGCACGGTTTCACCGAAAACTACATAAGGGTGGAGTTACCTGCGGCAACAGCTTCGCAAGAATATGATAATCAGATAGTAAAAGTAAGGCTGGAACGTTTTAATCACGACAAGACGGCGGTGATTGGACGTCTGGATGTATAGTGCTTATGTTAATGGGAGATATGTCTATGCTAAACGAAGAAAAGAAAAGCACCAGCGAACTTGCTATTGTTATACTAAACTGGAACGGTGCCGCCATGATGCGGAAATACCTGCCATCGGTGCTGGAACACTCTGCCGGCGCAGAGGTGATAGTGGCAGACAATGCTTCAACGGACAATTCGCTGACAATGCTGGCAGAGGAGTTCCCGTCGGTAAGGACAATTGTGCTTGAAAAAAACTGGGGCTTTGCTGATGGTTACAACAAAGCCTTAGAGCAGGTGGACGCGGAATATTACCTCTTACTCAACAGCGACGTGAGAGTGGAGGCAGGATGGCTGGACGCCATGATGGACTATATGCGCAAGAACGGGGATGTGGCGGCCTGCCAGCCCAAACTTCTGTCGGACACTGCGCCCGACACGTTTGAATATGCCGGTGCCTGCGGCGGCTTCATTGATGCTTACGGTTACCCATACTGCCGCGGCAGGGTGATGAATACCGTTGAGAAAGACCATGGACAATATGACACGGTGATGGAGGTGTTATGGGCCACGGGAGCCTGCCTGTTGATACGCAGCGCGGACTACTGGCAGGCAGGAGGACTGGACGGGCGCTTCTTCGCGCACAACGAGGAGATAGACCTCTGCTGGAGACTAAACCTAATGGGCAGGCGCATAGTGTGTGTGCCACAGAGCAGGGCGTACCATCTGGGCGGAGGAACATTGCCAAAAGGCAACCCTCGCAAGACATATCTGAACTTCCGCAACAACCTGACAATGCTTTACAAGAACCTGCCCGATGAAGAACTGCACCGTGTGATGCGGATACGCTGTCTTCTCGACTACATCGCTGCCTTGCAGATGCTTATACTCGGCATGAGCTTTGGCGACTTCATGGCAGTGGTGCGCGCAAGGCGAGACTTCCACCGATGGAAGAAGGACTTTGATGCTGACAGGCAACGCATACAGAAAGGCAGACAAGAAGAGCATTTACCTGGAAAGACGACGTTCAGTATTCTGTGGCAATATTACTCCAAAGGGATTAAGTACTTTAGCAAGCTACCGAAATACTAAGTTCCCCTACCCTATCTCCACCACCGTGATGCCTGCGCCGCCAAACTGTACGTGTTCGTCACGATAGGAGATAACGTTAGGTATTCCGCTGAGATATTGTCGTATCAGTTGTCGAAGGATGCCGTTGCCCTTGCCGTGCAGGATACGCACATTGCTGCTACCTACAAGGATGGCATCATCGATAAAACGCTGCACAGCGAGCAACGCCTCATCACCCCTCATGCCACGCACGTCAATGTCTTGACGAAAGGCACCGCGGTGCTCATCGATGACCTCACGAGTGAGGCGCGTTGGCACTGCCACGGCAACAGTTTCCGCCTTGGGTTGCTCCGCCACATTCTCCAAACGGTTTAGCGGCATCTTGGTCTTCATGTCGCCAAGGATTATTATGGCATTCTTGCCTTGCACACTTTCTATAACCCCCACGCTCTTCGTACCCTTGATACGCACGTGGTTACCTTCGCACACAAAGGCTTTGGCGATGTCTTCCTCCTCTTGCCGCTGCGCTGTGGCATGCTGAGGCGTGGACGCACCATCAGCCTGAGAGACGCCGTTTGCCTTGTCCATCTTGCGCTTTGCCTTCCTTTCACGACGAGCGAGGATTTGCTGCATCTTCTTTTCTATCAGCGCATCATTAGCCTTCGTATCAATCTCGCTCACCTCTTCACGAAATTCCGCCATCTCTTCGCGCAGACGCTTGGTTGCCTCTTTCTCGGCCTCTGCCTCACGTATCTCGCGTATGGTGTTCTCTATGCGTCTGTTAGCTTCCTTTATCAGCTCCTCCGCCTGCTCTTTGGCACGGCGAAGTATAGCCTTGCGCTCCTTGTCAATCTCCTCCAGGCTCTCCTCGTAGCGTGTGATTGTTCGCTCTATGTCCTTCTCACGCTGGTGCACCGTCTGTCGTTTCTGCTCCCAGTACCTCTTGTCGCGCACTATGTCCTGCAAGTATTTGTCACTTTGGATATAGTCCTGCCCAACTATCTCTGAAGCATCTTTGATAACCTCCTCGGGCAGTCCCGTCTTGCGAGCAATCTCTATGGCGAACGAAGAGCCCGGGCGGCCTATCTGCAACTGGAATAGTGCCTTCATCTCGTGACGGTCATAGAGCATTGCACCATTGACAACACCGGGGTGGTCTTCGGCAAAATGTTTAAGGTTCTGGTAGTGAGTGGTGATAACTCCCCATGCCTTCTTGCGCCAGAACTGCCGCAATACCGCCTCGGCAATAGCTCCGCCAATCTGCGGCTCCGTTCCTGTACCGAACTCGTCTATCAACAAAAGCGTGTTGTTGTCGGCATGGCGTATCATCATCTTCATATTCCTCAAGTGCGAAGAATAAGTTGACAGGTCATCCTCTATGCTCTGCTCGTCACCGATATCTATCATGATATTAGAGAAAACACCCATGGTGCTGCGCTCGCTGACTGGTACGCTGACACCGCACTGTACCATATATTGTAACAGGCCTACGGTTTTCAGACACACCGACTTGCCACCAGCATTAGGACCAGAGATGATGAGCAAGCCGCGTTCAATGGATATATCGAGCGGCACAACGCTCTTACCCTGCCGTTGCAGGCTCTTCCATAGTAGCGGATGCACCGCCCTTATCCAGTCAAGATGCGGCTTTCCTTTTATATCTGGTTCAATGCAACCGAATTCTTTTGCAAACCTCGCCTTGGCCTGTATGAAGTCTATCTTACCAAGGAAGGCGAGAGACTCCAGCATACCGTCGGCATCGGGGCGTAACTCTTCGCTGACTTCTGTAAGGATACGTATCACTTCCCTTCGCTCTTCCGCCTCCAACTCCCTAATACGGTTGTTTGCCTCAACGACAGCGGCAGGCTCTATGAACAATGTCTTGCCCGTGGCAGACTCATCGTGTACTATGCCTTGTATCTTACGCTTCATGGCAGGGGCGATAGGAATGACGAGCCTACCATCGCGCATAGCTGGCGCTGCGTCCTTGTCCACCAAACCGTCTTGCTGTGCCTGACGGAGAATAGATGTAAGGGTGCGCGAAACGCTACCCTCCATCTGGCGCATCTCCTGACGTATATGATACAGAGCAGATGAGGCAGAGTCTTTGATATGCCCATATTTATCAAGTATTCCGCCGATGCGGCGCACCGCCTCACGGAATGTCTTAACGCTCTTTGCTAATGCCCATAGTGCAGGACAGTCTATCTTGGGCGATGCTGATGCCGCCTCTGTTTCCGTCTGGGGACGCAACCTGTCTTTTATAGCACCGATGGTTCGAAGCGATTGCATCAGTTCAAACAGCTCTTGCTCCTCTATGTGTGTTCCTTTAAGGCGCAGGCGTGCCACACTCTGACGACAATCATAGAAATTTTGCAACGGAAACTCATCGTCTTCCTCCAGCGCACGGCGCAGTTCCCTTACCTCTGCGAGGCGAGCTCGTACCTCCGCGGCATCAGAGAGGAACGCCATCTGGTTCACCTCATCGCACCCCAGCGGACAAAGACAGTTTCCACGCACCATGCGCCGTATGTCTTCAAAACCTATTTTCTTTTCGTAATTATCTGGATAAATCATGCCTCACCTTATTATATCTATCACTTCCCCAAAAGTAGAGCAAATATATGTCGCACCAGCGGCTTCAAGTTCTTCCCTGTCGCCATAGCCGTAAAGCACACCGACACTATCAATACCACACTCACGAGCACCTGCAACATCGAATTTGCGGTCTCCAACCATAAGCACCTCGCCCTTGTCTGTCACAGACAATGTCTCCAACCCACTGCGTATCACGTCTGCCTTGGTGTGAAGGCGTCCTTCATCATCGCGAGCAAATACATAGTCAATGTACTTGTTAAGTCCAAAATGGTTTATAGCGAAATGCGACTGTGCCATCATCTTGCTCGTGGCAAGACAAAGGGTTATGCCCATAGCCTTCAGTGTGTCAAGGAAGGTAAAAACGCCATCGTATGGTTTCTGCTCCAGCATACCAACAGAGAAATACCTTTCACGGTAGGCCATAACAGCCTCATGCGCCTTTTCAACGCTGAGACCGTAGAAGTCTTTGAAAGAATCTTCCAACGGCGGACCAACGAAGAAGCGCAGGCTACGCCAGTCATCGACCGCGATGCCCATCTTATCAAGCGCATACTGTGCGCATTTCATTATCCCTTCGCCACTGTCCATCAGCGTACCATCAAGGTCAAGCAATAGTATTTTGTATTTCATTCCCTCATTTTTGTGCAAAATTACAGCTTTTTCCCCTATTTCACAACAATAGAATAAAAAAGTTGCCGAAAAGTTTGGCTATTTCAAAAAAACTCTGTACTTTTGCACCCGATTTCAGAACAGAAGTCAATCAGACCCTAAAAGCGAAGCAAAAGCATCGCAAGGAGAGATGGTAGAGTGGTCGATTACAGCGGTCTTGAAAACCGCCGTGCTGAGAGGCACCGGGGGTTCGAATCCCTCTCTCTCCGCCAACGCCCCCTGTAAGTATGTAACTTGCAGGGGGCGTCTTTTTTTTTCACATAGAACTGTATTTCGTCTGCTACCCATGTTTATAAGAGTCACTACACCACTGGGTAAGCACCTACATATCCTACA
>JALFOF010000077.1 GCA_022773825.1 Prevotella sp. | reverse complement strand
TTTTACACTGTAATAGCTATGCTTTCGTATTGTAATAGCTATGCTTTTACACTGTAATAGCTATGCTTTCGTATTGTAACCGCTATGCTTTCGTATTGTAACCGCTATGCTTTTGTATTTCAAACGTCCTTTATGCCCCTGCAAGGGGCAAATAATATAGGATAGGGGCTTGCCCCTATCTTTGGTAATGTCCCCTCTTCCATCCGCCCCTGTAAGGGGCTCATAACAGTCATTGTTGCCGTGTTTGCCCTCATTTTGGTTATGATGGAATTATGAGCCCCTTACAGGGGCGTGGTGGGTGGTGCGACTGTCAGGCAGGGGCGAGCCCCTGCCCTGTAATATGAGCCCACCTTCGGGGGCATGGGACTGCCACCTTTGCACCACAATCGCTATCTTTCTACGCTGCAACCGCTATGTTTTTGCAGGTTGGAGGTTTGAGGTTTTAGGTTGGAGGTCTTTGGGTTTTAGGTTGGAGGTTGTTGGGGTATGCATACGAAAAAGCCCTGACTACATTGGGAGAGCGTGGGCTTTCCTGTGTAGTCAGGGCGTTGTATTGCTGTTACTGCGTGTTACTTGGCGCGCTTGGTGCTCTTTGTTGCCTTCTTGGCAGGTGTCAGTTTCGCCGCTGGCACGGTCTCTGGCTCTGCCTTTGGAGCCTCCACGCCGGTGATGCCTATCAGCTCTACGGTGAAGATGAGGGCGGAGTAAGGCTTTATCTTGCCCTGCTCACGCTCGCCGTAAGCGAGGTTGTAAGGTATGTAAAGCTCCCACTTAGAGCCCATTGGCATCATGGTGAGTGCTTCTGTCCAGCCTTTTATCACTTGGTTGGCGCGGAACTTCGTCACGGGGTCTTTGCGTTTGTAGCTTGAGTCGAACACGGTGCCATCGACGAGCTTGCCTTCATACTTCACGCTTACTTCCTGTGTGGCGGTAGGCTTCGGTCCTGTGCCCTCGGTGATGACCTTGTATTGCAGTCCGCTGGCGGTTACCTGCACGCCTTCCTTCTTCGCGTTCTCCTCTAAGAACTTCTCGCCCGCGCGGCGATTTTCGCCGTATAGCTTCTCGTCCTTGGCCTTCTTGTCGGCCTCCATGCGTGTTTTGAAGTACTGTCCCGCGTCGGTCATGTTGAACTTTGTGGTGTCTCCCTCCAAGGCTGCTATGAAACCCTGGTAGAAGAGTTCGCGTACGAGTGAGTCGGGGCTGTCCTTCAGCTCGTTGCCCATGCCGGCTATCATGCGCTCTTCCACCAGTCTCGCTATCTGTACGCCGGCGGTGTAGGCGGTGAAGCGTGGGTCGTTAACCTTGTCCTTGGCTTCCTTGAAACCAAGGATGAAGTCTGCCATGTAGGCGGTGTCCACCTTGTGCTGCTGCTGTATGAACGGTATGAGGCCCTGGGTGTTGGCGTAACCGGCGGCGTAGCTTACGGAGTCGCTGGCGCTCTTCAACTCTATAACAGGCTTCGGAGCTTCCTTCGGAGCCTTTTTCTTTGCCTCCGCCACTGACAATGCGGCTATGGACAGAAGGGCAAATAATATTGTCTTTTTCATATTCGTGGTTTATTATGAATGTGAGTTTTAGGTTATCGGCGTTTCAGGACCTCTCGTTTGTGACGTGACCTGAACCCCGCAACCTAAAACCCACAACCTTAATTGACTTACTTTATGCTGATAAGTTCTATTGTGAACACGAGGGTAGAGAAGGGTTTGATGATTTGTCCGCGAGCCTCCGCGCCGTAAGCGAGGTCGGCAGGGATGCTTACCTCCCACTTAGAGCCTACAGGCATCTTGGTGAGCACTTCCTTCCAGCCCGGTATTACCTGGTTGGCACGCATGTCAACAGGCTCGCCGCGCTTGTAGCTTGAGTCGAAAACCTGCCCGTCTATGGTCTTGCCCTCGTAGTGAACCTTTACCATTGACGTGTCAGCGGCCAAGGCACCCTTGCCCTCGGTGATAACCTTGTACTGAACACCGCTTGGCAGTGTCACCACTCCGGGCTTCTTAGCGTTGTCGGCGAGGTACTTCTCGTTAGCCTTTTTGTATTCGCCATACTGCTTCTCCATGCTGGCCTTCTTTATCGCTTGCATCTTTACCTCGAAGGTCTTGCGTGCCTGGTCCACGGTCATAAGGGTGCCCTTGCCCTTCACACCGTCAGCGAAGCCGGCTATGACGTTCTTCAGTGAGATTGTCTGGGTGCTGTCATTGCCGAAGAGTTCGTAGTTCGCGCCCTTGAGCATCTGCGTTCCGAATTGGGTGCCTATTTGCAGACCAGCCATGTATGCGGCCTTCTTCTTGTCCTCACCGGCTGTCGCGCCTTCCGTTACACCTTTGAGGAAGTCGTCAATGTATGCCGTGTCTATGCCCAGACGCTCTGACAAATATTCCTTGATACCGTCAGACTGAGACATTCCGAGGGCGTAGCTCAGTGTGTCAACATCGTTCTTCAGGCTGGCACTTGGCGTGCCATTGCCGCAGGAGGTGAATGCAGCCGCTGCGATGCAGGTGAGTGCTGCGATAGTGAATTTCTTCATTTTTCCTTGTTTTGTTTTTGTATTTTGTTTGTATTCGTATTTGTTTCGGGGCTTATTTCACTTCTATCAGCTCCACGTCGAAGATGAGAGCGGCGTACGGTGGGATAGCTCCTGCCGCGCCAGCCTCGCCGTATGCGAGGTTGTAAGGTATGAAGAAGCGGTATTTCGCCCCTTCCTTCATCAGTTGAAGACCTTCCGTCCATCCTGCTATCACGCCGCCCAGAGGGAATGTTGCGGGCTCTCCGCGCTGCACACTGGAGTCAAACAGCGTGCCGTTGGTGAGGAAACCCTCGTAGTGGCACTTCACGCTGTCGGTGGCCTTAGGCTGCTTTCCCGTGCCTTCCTTCAGCACCATGTACTGCAATCCTGACGCCGTTACCTTGACACCTTCCTTCTTCGCGTTCTCTTCAAGGTACTTCTCGCCCTCCGCCTTGGCCTTCGCGCCGTTCTCAGCGGCCTTCGCGCGCTGCGCCTTCTCTTGCTCCGCAAAGAACTCCTGCACAATCTTCTGCGCCTCAGCGGGCTTCAATGCCGGCTTGCCTGCTATGGAGTCCTTTATCGCCTGTGCGAAATCATCAATGTTAAGAGACTCTGCGCCCATGCTGGTCAGCTGGGAACCGATGCCCAGTCCGAGGGCATAGCTTACTTTATCCATTTCTTTTTTATTACGTTTGTTGGTTTTGAGCGCTGGCAGCGGGTAGATGCTGAAAGCGCATAATTGCCACAAAATTAAGCAAAAGTTTAGAATAAAGGTGGTTGTTCACTGCTAAATATTGTTAAGACTCGTCCCTATGGCGTGAAAACCACTGTGCCGCCTAATATAAATCAAGAAAAATGCCTACCTTTGCAGGGCGGTTTTGCATCTTTCCGGACTTAAAAATACTATGCGTTATGGACAAGAGAAAGAAATTAGTGGTGCTCACCGGCGCCGGGATGTCGGTGGAAAGCGGGCTCAGTACCTTCAGGGACGCGGGCGGACTATGGGACAATTACCCCGTGGAACGTGTGGCAACGCACGAGGGGTGGGAGGAAAACCCCTGCTATGTCAACGATTTCTACAATATGTTGCGCACGAAATACCGCGATGTGAAGCCCTGCGAGGGGCATAAACTGTTGGTGGAACTGGAGAAGGGCTATGACGTGACGGTGGTGACGCAGAACGTTGACGCGCTGCATGAGGCCGCTGGCTCCACCAAAGTGATACACCTGCACGGCGAACTGATGAAGATGTGCTCCAGCCGCGATGTTGACAACCCACGGTTTCACGTGACATTGCCCCACGAGGGCTTCGGCGACACGGGACTGGAGGTGCCGCATGACGAGAAAGCCGCCGACGGTTCGCTGCTCCGTCCCTACATAGTGTTCTTCGGAGAGGGTGTGCCCAACATGGATGCGGCGGTGCGCGAGGCGATGGAGGCCGACATCTTCGTCATCATAGGGACGTCGCTCAACGTTTATCCCGCCGCGGGATTGGTGCAGTATGTGCGCCCCGGCACGCCGATATACCTCATCGACCCCAAGCCAGTGGCGGCGCGGAAGGACATTACGCACATTGAATGCGGAGCCAGCGAGGGTATGAAACGACTAATGGAAATACTAAATTTGAAATGAAGATATACACAAATACGAAATGAAGATACTTATAATGAACGGTCCGAACCTCAACCTTCTCGGTGTGAGGGAGCCGGGCATCTACGGCAGCAGCTCCTTCGAGAGCTACCTGCCACAGCTTAAAGAGCGCTACCCCGGCGTGGAACTGGAATACTATCAGAGCAACATCGAGGGGGAGATGATAAACAAACTCCAAGAGGTGGGCTTCACCTACGACGGCGTTGTGCTCAACGCGGGGGCTTATACGCATACCTCCGTGGCGCTGCACGACTGCATCCGCTCGCTCAGATGCCCCGTAATAGAGGTGCATATCAGCAACGTTCACACCCGTGAGGAGTTCCGCCACCACTCCTATCTCTCACCTGCCTGCAAGGGAGTGATATGCGGTTTCGGGCTTGACAGCTACCGCCTCGGCGTGGAAGCACTAATAGAAAGCAGCAAGTAATGGCACGCTCACACACGCAAGACCCGCTGCACACCACACCCATCCCTGCCGGTGAGGGAGGCGAGAGGGAGGCACTGCTCGACGAATATGTGCTTACCCATTCCGACCCCGAGCCGGAATACCTCTACCGCCTGTGGCGCGCCACCAACCTGAACCTGCTCCACGGGCGCATGGCGTCGGGCCGCTTGCAGGGCCGCCTGCTCAAGATGCTGGTGCGGATGGTGCGTCCGCGCAGCATAATAGAGGTGGGAACGTTCTCCGGATACTCCGCCCTCTGCATGGCGGAGGGGCTGGAAGCGGGGGCACACCTTTACACCTTCGAGGTGAACGACGAGATAGAACCCTTCACCCGACCGTGGATAGAAGGCTCACCGTGGAGCGACCGCATCACGTTCACCATCGGCGACGCAGCCACTGAGGCGGCGAAGCTGGGGCTGAAGCACGACATGGCGTTCATAGACGGTGACAAACGCACTTACGTGGAGACGTACGAGGCGTTGCTACCGCTGATGAACCCCGGTGCTATCATCCTCGCCGACAACACCTTGTGGGACGGTCACGTGACAGACCCAGACTACGACCGCGACCCACAAACGCTGGGAATACGACGCTTCAACGACCACATAGCCGCCGACAGCCGCGTGAGCAGGGTGATGCTGCCGCTGCGCGACGGGCTGACGCTTATCAGAGTTAATAATCAATAGTTAAGAATTAAGAAGACAAGCCTTCGGTTGACCGGCAGTAACGAAACCTATAACCAACACTATCATGTCCAACCTAAAACTATTATTCACCTATCAAGGGCGCAACTACCTGCTTCCCTTCCTCCTCATCTCCACCCTCTTCTTCCTCTGGGGCTTCGCCCACAGCATTCTGGAGGTGCTCAACCCCCATTTTCAGGAGTCGTTCCAGATTTCAAAGACCATGGCCTCGCTGGTGCAGGCAGCCGTCTATGGCGGCTATTTCCTCATGGCACTGCCCGCGGGTTACATCATCTCACGCTGGGGCTACAAGGCCGGCGTGCTAACAGGTCTGCTGCTCTACGGCATCGGAGCGCTGCTCTTCATACCCGGCGCGCGGATAAACTCCTTCTATTTCTTCGTCTTCTCGCTCTTTGTGATAGGCTGCGGACTGACGTGCCTTGAGACTTCCGCCAACCCTTACACCACAGTGCTGGGCGACCCCTCCAAGGCTGAGAGCCGCATCAACTTCTCACAGTGCCTCAATGGGCTGGGGTGGATAATGGGACCCTTCGTGGGCGGCGCACTGCTCTTCAGCGGCGGCAGCATCGCCACGCCCTACGCCGTGGTGGGCATCGCCGTGCTCATGGTGGCGGTGGTGTTCTCACGTGTCAGGCTGCCAGAGATAAAAGACGGCGGCAACGACGGCGAAGAGGCGCGACAGCCATCCGCTGACGCCGCCGCCAAGCCCTCGCTGTGCAACGTGCCCTTCATCTTCGGACTCGTGGCACTCTTCCTCTATGTCGCCGCGCAGACGGGTGTCAACAGCTTCTTTATCAACTACATGACGGAGAGCGCATCCATCGACAGCAAGACCGCCTCGCAGTGGCTTGCCTTCGGCGGCATGGGATTGTTCGTCGTCGGTCGCCTGACGGGCGGCATAGTGATGAACTACATACGCGGTGAGGTGCTCCTGGGCATCTATGCCGTAGCTGCTTCCGCGGCAACACTATTCCTCGTCAACTCCACGGGCATGAGGACGCTGGCAGCGTTCTTCATCGTCTATCTCTGCGAATCCATCATGTTCCCCACCATCTTCGCCCTCTCGCTGCGCTTTGCCCAAGGCAACACCAAGCGCGCCTCCTCGCTACTCATTATGACTATCGTAGGCGGAGCGGTGGCACCGCCCATCATGGGCTACATAGCCGACACGACACACTCTATGGGTCTCGCCTTTATCGTGCCCCTGCTATGTTACATTGCCATAGCCGTTTACAGCGTATTCCTTCGTAAGGTTATGGCGTAAACGCCCCTTTCCTCGCCTTTCCCCAACTGCGCTCCAGCCCCCTTTCGCCCCTTTCCTCGCCCTTTTTCTTTCGCCCTCCAGCCATTGTGAGGCGGGCATCAGCCCGCCTGAAGCTCAGGCTTTCTGCCCCTCCAAAACAATCGCTATGCTTTTACGCTGTAAAAGCATAGCGATTACATTGTAAAAGCATAGTGATTACATTGTAAAAGCATAGCGATTACACCATAAAGGCAGAACAGTTGCAATGTAAATGCAG
Source organism: Prevotella sp. (assembly GCA_022773825.1). GTDB lineage: Bacteria > Bacteroidota > Bacteroidia > Bacteroidales > Bacteroidaceae > Prevotella. The sequence continues at coordinate 45,302 of JALFOF010000077.1, read as the reverse complement.
AACAGTTTCAGCATAAAGGCGTCCGTTAACTCCCTGCGGCGTAAGCCGCTATCTCCTCCCTCCCTCCAGTTAGTTTCACGCGTGCGGATATGTAAATGTAACTTAAAAATCACTTTTTTGCTCATAAATAGTATAATTAAATCCGAAAAAAGTGCGGTATTCAAGATTTTATTTTTAATTTTGCAGTTGGTTTCGGAATTAATTGTATAATAAGGGCGGCGGCATGGGGTCTGCGGCCTGTGAACAAACAAGACTGATGACATCAAAAATATCTCCTCTGGCTATCATGATTGCCATGGTATGCCTGCTTGCTTCCTGCCTCAGCAACGACGACGAGACGGTGACTTACAATGACACCGCCGTGACATCGTTCACGCTGGGGTCGATAAGGTGCTACCGTACCGTGAAGACGGCGGCAGGGAAAGACAGTACATACTCATACTCCTATTCCGGTTCTTCGGTGAGGGTGTATATAGACCAAGTGAACAGACGCATATTCAACGAGGACTCTCTGGCGGTAGGCTCTGACCTCTCGCGCGTCATCACCACCATATCCACCAAGAACAACGGCGTGGCACTGCTGAAGAACCTCGACGACGGCAACTGGACACTGTACTCATCAAGCGACTCTATAGACTATACGAAAGAGCGTGTGCTGCGGGTGGTGTCAAGCGACGGGCAGCACAGCACCGACTATACGGTAAATATAGTGTGCCACAAGGAGTTTGCTGACTCCTTCTCATGGAGCAGAATGCCAGGTGACGCGAGAATTGCGGCGTTCACGAAGATGAGGGCGGCACAGGCAGGAGGCTTGGTGTACCTCATGGGTACGGACGATAATGGCGTGATGACGCTGCTGCGCTCCGCTGACGGCAGTGCGTGGACGGCCTGCGCCATGCCCGCAACCGACATGACGGGAGCTACCATGGCAGGCGTGGGCGGCGAGCTGAAGGTGTATGCCGCAGGCACGCTGTACTCTACAGAGGACGGTGAGACATGGACAGCAACAACGCCGTCGGTGCCACTGAAGACACTGGCAGGGGGCTGCGAGAGCGAGATGTACGCCATAGGGACGGACGGAAAGATAATGGTTTCAGGCGATGGCGGCACCACATGGGAGCAGGACGCCATGGAGAGCGGCAGCTACGTGGACAACACGGGCTATCTGCCAGCGACGGACATCAGCGTCATAGCAACGGCGACGAGAACAAACAGCGACGTGACAAACGTCACCATGGTGGGCAACAAAGCCTATACGGGGGAGGAAGACACGTTCGCCTCTGCCGTGGTGTGGAACAAGATAGTGGACAAGGACGCGCCGCAGGTGTGGACATATACCAACATAGCATGGGACAACTACGCCTACCGGCTGCCGCGTATGGAAGGCATGGCGGCGGTGGGATATGCCGACGGCATACTGGCGATAGGCGGAGCACCGGTCAACGGCACATCCGTGGCATACTCCAAACTGTACTATTCGCCTGACCGCGGAGCTACATGGCACACGCAGTCAAGCATGAACGTGCCCGAGGGCTTCGCCTCTGCCAAAGTAGCGACCATCGTGGAGGACGGGAAAGGATGCTTCTACCTCATAGGCGCTAACGCCTCTGCCACCAGCGAAGACGAGAAATGCATGGTGTGGAGGGGAAAGCAGAACAAGGTGCTGTGGAAACCAGCAGACAAGTATTACGAGTAAAGTAACACATACGCGTGCGCATACATTATTATAATATACTCGCAAAGCTCACCTTCGTGGTGACTCTCCTCGCCGCGGCAGCCCACAGGGCGGCAGCGCAGAACGATGTGGAGTACCGCATGGAGATAGGTGCCGGCGTTGGTGCTACCGCCTATCAAGGCGACTTTAACGACGGGCTGTTCAAAGGGATGCAGCCTTCGGGAGCGATAGTGTTCCGAGCCATAATGAACCCCTATATGGCGGTGCGCATAGCCGCCATGTACACACAGGTGAAAGGAGACCTCGGAGGGGTGAACACGGTATATCCCGACCTGCAAAACAGCGGCTATTCGTTCAAGAACACGCTGGGAGACCTCTCCGCTACCTACGAATATAACTTCTTCCCATACGGCACTGGGCACGAGTACAGGGGCGCAAAGCGCGTCACACCCTTCGTGTCGCTGGGACTGGGAATGACATACGTGAAGTGTAAAGACGGCATGTGGGACTACTCATCGCCCGCGCCATATTCCTCATCGAAGAGTACCTTCACCGCCAACGTGCCCATAGGGCTGGGCGTGAAGTACAAGATAGGCGACCGGCTGAACCTCTCGCTCGACTGGCAGATGCACTTCTCGTTCAGTGACTACATAGACGGGGTGAAGGACCCGTACCGCGTCAGCAGTTCGGGAGCGTTCAAGAATACCGACTGCTACTCCACGCTGATGCTCGCACTGACATACAGTTTCTCACCCAAATGCCCTAATTGCCAAAAAGAAAGATAAATGATAGACCCAAAACGCATACCAACGCATATCGCCATCATCATGGATGGCAACGGCCGATGGGCCACAGAGCGTGGGAAACCACGTAGTTTCGGACACGCGGCAGGCACGGATACCATACGCCAAATCACGGCGGACTGCGTCCGCCTCGGTGTGAAATACCTCACACTGTACGCCTTCTCCACAGAGAACTGGAACAGACCGCCGGAGGAGGTGGCAGCGCTGATGGACCTCGTGCTGACACAATTGACCACGGAACTGTTCGACAAGAACAACGTTCGCTTCAGGGTGATAGGCGACTATTCACGTATGCCTGAGGCGGTGCGTAACAGATTGCGCGAGACGGAGGAACATACCGCCTCGTACGACCGCATGACCGTTATCGTGGCATTGAGCTATTCCTCAAGGTGGGAGATAACAAACGCCACGAAACTGATAGCGCAGAAGGTGAAGGAAGGGACGATAAACGTGGACGATATCAACGAGGATACGGTGTCGGAGCATCTCAATACCAGCTTCATGCCTGACCCGGACCTGCTCATACGCACCGGCGGAGAGCAGAGAATATCAAACTACCTGCTCTGGCAGATAGCCTATTCCGAACTGTATTTCACACCAGTCTATTGGCCAGACTTCTGCATGGACGATCTGGTGAAGGCGGTAGAGTACTACCAGACAAGGCAACGACGCTTCGGAAAGACAGAGGCACAGATAGAAGCAGAGCAATCAGAACAATACAAAGGCTAATATATGTTTTCAAAATGCAACTTCCTCCTGATGCTGGCACTGCTGCTTTGCGCCGTGAGAACCAGCGCACAGGAGAAGATAGTCAACCCCGACATCTCATATATGTCCAAGGTACGTATGTGTACCATTGCCTCCATTGCCGTCAGCGGAGTGGAAGACTACGAGGACTATATGCTCACGGGCATATCAGGACTGTCCGTAGGGCAGGAAATCAGTGTGCCCGGAAGCGAGATAACAGAGGCGGTGAAGAGGTATTGGAAGCACGGCCTGTTCTCAGAAGTGAGGATAGCGGCGGACTCTATCGTGGCGGACTCCATATACCTGCACATATATCTCAAGACAAGGCCGCGCGTGAGCAGCATCAATTATTACGGTTTGAAGAAAAAATCGGAACGCAGCGACCTGGAGCAGAAGCTCGGATTGCTTAAAGGTTCGCAGATAACTCCAAACATGATGGCACGCGCTAAGCTGCTCGCACAGAGGTACTTCGAGAGCAAGGGCTTTAAGAACGCGGAGGTGACGATAACGCAACGTGACGACGTGACGCAGAAAAACTACGTCATTCTCGACATTGATGTGGACAAAAAGCAAAAGACCAAGGTCAAAAAAATTACCATTGATGGCAACGAGGAGATAACGGACAAGATGCTGAAGGGCGGGATGTTCTCAAAGGGAGCGTTGCAAAACCTGCACGAAGTCAACAAGTTCAAGAACATATTCAAGAAAAAGAAGTTCACGCCGGAGCGTTACGAGGAGGACAAGCAGAGCCTTATAACGAAGTATAACGAGCTGGGTTACCGCGACGCCATTATCCTTGAGGACAGCGTTTCCTACCATGACGAGAAGCATGTGAATATCTATCTCAAGGTGCGCGAGGGCAAGAAATACTACATTCGCAACATTACGTGGGCGGGAAACACCGTCTATAAGACCGACGTGCTTGCCAGAATGCTCGGCATAAAGAAAGGGGATGTGTATAACCAGACACTCCTTAACAAAAGACTTAAGGAGGACGAGGATGCCGTTGGCAACGCTTATTGGGACAACGGATATATCTTCTACGACCTTGAACCAGTGGAAATAAACATCGTTGGCGACAGCATTGACCTCGAAATGCGTATCAGGGAGGGTATGCAGGCGCACATATCACACGTCCGTATCACTGGTAACACGAGGCTATACGAGAAGGTTGTACGCCGGGAACTGCGCGTAAAGCCGGGTGATCTCTTCTCAAAGTCGGCGCTGATGCGCTCCGCTCGCGAGATAGCCTCTATGGGACACTTCGACCAGGAGAAAGTGCAGCCGGACGTAGTGCCTAACGGCGAGGACGGTACAGTGGACATAACATGGCCGTTGGAGCAGAAGTCTAACGACCAAATAGAGTTCTCATTGGGATGGGGACAGACTGGCGTGATAGGCAGAATAGGACTGAAACTTAACAATTTCTCCATGGCTAACCTCTTCAATCGCAATAAGGAACACCGTGGAATACTGCCCGTCGGCGATGGAGAGACGCTCTCTATCGGCGCACAGACCAACGGAACGTACTATCAGTCCTACAACATCTCATACTCAACAGCATGGTTCGGAGGAAAGAGACCTATACAGTTCAGCGTCGGAGTATTCTATTCCAAGCAGACAGACGTTAACTCCAACTACTATAACTCAAGCTGGTACAACAACTATAGCTACTATTATGGCGGCTATGGGTCATCGTATAACTACTCTTCTTACGAGAACTACTACGACCCGGACAAGTATGTCCAGCTGCTGGGAGGCTCTATCGGCTGGGGCAAACGCCTGCGTTGGCCCGACGATTACTTCACCCTCATGGCGAATTTGTCATACACTCGCTATATATTGAAGAACTGGAACTACTTCCTTGTTAGCAACGGAAACTGTAATAACCTTAACCTTGGGCTGACACTGGCGCGCACCTCCACCGACAACCAGATGTTCCCACGCAGCGGTTCCACCTTCGAACTGTCGGTAACGGCCACTCCGCCATGGTCGCTCTTTAACAACAAAGACTACGAACACCTCGCCACCGACGTGTATTCCTCTACATACGCCGCCGAGCAACAGGAGAAATACCGATGGATAGAGTATCATAAATGGAAGTTCAAGTCAAAGACTTACACCGCACTTTCAAGCGCGCAGAAGTGCTTTGTCTTAATGACGAGGGCGGAAATGGGCCTCCTTGGCTCGTACAACAAGCACAACAAGTCGCCCTTTGAGACCTTCTACATGGGTGGCGACGGTATGTCCGGATACTCCAGCAGCTACGCGGAAGAGACGATAGGCCTGCGCGGTTACGAGAACGGAGCATTGACCCCGTACGGCGCTTCGGGCTATGCCTACGACCGTTTCTCTGTGGAACTGCGCTATCCGTTCCTCCTTGGCAACACCATCATCTACGGATTGGGCTTCGCCGAGGCAGGAAACGCATGGAACGACACCAAGAATTTCAACCCGTTCGACATGAAACGCTCCGCCGGTCTGGGCGTGCGCATCTTCCTGCCGATGGTCGGTCTCATGGGACTTGACTGGGCATACGGCTTCGACAAGGTCTATGGCACGAAAGGCGGAAGCAACTTCCACTTCATCCTTGGACAGGAATTCTGATGAAATATCAACGCTAATAACTGTACGGAATATGAAAAAACTACTGTCAACACTGTTAATCCTGTGTGCTGCCCTTGCCGCAAACGCGCAGAAGTACGCACTCATCGACATGGAATACATACTGAAAAACATCCCGGCATACGAGCGTGCCAACGAGCAGCTGGCACAGGTGTCGAAGCGATGGCAGGCAGAAGTGGAGGCACTCAACACCGAAGCCAGCACTATGTATAAGAACTACCAGAACGAGGTGGTGTTCCTCTCGCAAGAACAGAAGCAGAAAAAGCAGGACGCTATAATGCAAAAGGAGAAGGAAGCCGCGGACCTGAAGAAGAAATACTTCGGTCCCGAGGGCGAACTCTTCAAGAAACGCGAGAGCCTCATGTCGCCAATACAAGACGAGATATACAACGCCGTGAAGGAAGTGTCAGAGCTTCGCGGCTATCAGATGGTGCTTGACCGCGCCTCCGACAGTGGTATCATCTTCGCGTCGCCCAAGATTGACATCTCCAACGAGGTGCTTCAGAAGCTCGGCTACTAACATCCCGCCCGGCAAGACCGTCCCGCCCAGCCCGCAGGCACACAGGGCAGGCAAGCCCGTGACAGTCTTATGACAATGAAATTATTAACAACAAAAACATTATAAACGAAAGAAATGAAAAAGATTATCATCGCACTCGTTGCTGTATTTGCGGTAACACTCGGTGCAAACGCACAGAAGTTCGGTCATGTTGACACACAGTCCATCATGCAGAGCCTCCCGGAACTCACCAAAGTCAACGGCGAGTTGCAGGCAATAGCGCAGCAGTACGAGAACGACCTCAAAGCCATGCAGGAAGAACTCCAGCGCAAGGCCGAGGAGTATGAGAAGAACAAGGCTACCATGAGTGCCACAGCGCAGCAGGAACAGGAAAAGACCCTGCAGGATATGTATGCCAAGATACAGCAGACCGCGCAGCAGAACCAGCAGGAATTCCAGAAGCAGCAGACCGAGAAGATGCAGCCTATACAGCAGAAGGTCATCACAGCCATACAGAATGTGGGCAAGGCAGGGCAGTACACCTACATCTTCGAGCAGGGCGCGGCCCTCTATATCGGCACTGGCTCCAAGGACGTAACGTCAGAGGTAAAGGCTGAAATCAACAAGCTGAAGTAAACATCACACGGCAGACGCACCCCTCTGCCTCCACCGCAGGGACGACGCCAGCATGGCAGTGCTGTCCTCCGCCGTGGAGACAGAGGGGTGATTGCCATACCACGAACCATCAACCACATCCTTATTATGAAGAAAACAATCTTAATACTGACACTCCTTCTCTCTACACTCCTCACCTCTCAGGCGCAGGACCTCAAGATAGGATACTTCAGTTACAATGCCGTCCTGCGCTCAATGCCAGCGTACAGCACCGCCGTGGCAAGCGTTGACAAGCTCCGTCAGCAGTATGCGGCAGAACTGGAAGCAGCGCAAAAGGAGTTCAACGAGAAGTACGAGCTCTTCCTTGACCAGCAGAACAAGCTCGCGGAGTCTATCCGTCAGAAGCGTCAGGCAGACCTCCAGACGCTCCTTGACCGCAACGAGCAGTTCAAGAAGGAAGCTGAGCGCCTCCTTGCCCAAGCCGAGAAAGACGCCATGGCACCCCTTCACGCCAAGCTGAAGGCCGCCATCGACAAGGCAGGGCAGCAAGGTGGCTACGCCGTGATACTCAATACCGACAGCGAAGCCTGCCCCTATATCGCGCCAACGCTCTCTGAAGACGTTACGGCAACACTCTTAGACCTTACGAAATGAGCTCCCCCATCGGTGTCTTCGACTCTGGCTACGGTGGTCTCACCATACTCCAGCAGCTGCGTAAGAAGCTACCGGAGCACGATTTCATATACCTTGGCGACAACGCCCGCGCCCCCTACGGCCCGCGCTCCTTCGATGTCGTCTATGACTTCACGCGCCAAGCCGTGCTCAAACTCTTCTCCATGGGCTGCCACCTCGTCATCCTCGGCTGCAACACAGCCTCCGCCAAGGCCTTGAGAAGCATACAGCAGAACGACCTTCCCACGTACAACAGGCTACATCCCCTTCCCTCTGAAGCCCCTGACACAGCGTGGGACGGCAACAGAGTGCTCGGCGTGATACGCCCGACGGTGGAAGTTCTCGGTAGCCTCACCACCTCACGCCACGTCGGCATCGTAGCCACCGAGGGCACGGTGCGCTCTGAGAGCTACACCCTTGAGATAGCAAAGTTCCATCCCGACATCGTTGTCACGGGGCAGGCATGCCCACTATGGGCGGCAATAGTGGAGGCAGGCGAGGCGGAAAGCGAGGGAGCGGAATACTTTGTTCGCAAACGCATCATGCAACTTCTTGACAAAGACCCCCTTATCGACACCATCATACTCGGTTGCACGCACTATCCCCTGCTGATGAACGCCCTCCGCCGTGTCACCCCGCCGCACATACGCATCGTGGCACAGGGCGAATACGTCGCGGCATCGCTTGCCGATTACCTTCACCGCCACCCCATTATGGCGCGGCATTGCAGCACTAACGGCACCACAGAGTACTACACCACCGAGTCGCCCGAGCGTTTCAAGGAGTGCGCCGCCATGTTCCTTCACGAGGAAGTGGAGGTGCACCACATCGACCTCTGACGCCCCAGCAAAGCCATATACGCAACCGCCACGCAGTAATCACTATGCGATTGCAAGGTGAAGGCATAGCGATTACATGGTGAAGGCATAGCGATTACATGGTGAAGGCATAGCGATTGCATGGTGAGAGCATAGTTTTTACACCAAATCTGTTGACCGATTTTAAGGAGATAATAAAGCCGCCGCCTCAGAGTTGCATTGCTCTGGGGCGGCGGTTACTTATGTATTGCTCAGCCTTACGCCATCTTATCCATCGCCTGTTGCAGGTCATTGATGATGTCTTCGGCGTTCTCTATGCCTACGGAGAGGCGCACGAGGTCTGGTGCCACGCCAGCTTCGCGCAGCTGTTCGTCAGACATCTGGCGGTGTGTGTGGCTTGCTGGGTGCAGCACACAGGTGCGTGCGTCCGCCACGTGCGTCACAATAGAGATGAAATCTAGGTTGTCCATGAACTTGATAGCGTCCTCGCGCGTGCCTTTCAGGCCGAAGGCTATCACGCCGCAGGTGCCGTTTGGCATGTATTTCTGTGCCAGAGCGTGGTATTTGTTCGATGGCAGTCCGGCGTAGTTCACCCACGCCACCTTGTCGTTCTTCTCCAGCCATTCCGCTACTTTCTGTGCGTTCTCGCAGTGTTGGCGCATCCTCAGGTGCAGGGTCTCAAGTCCAATGTTGAGCAGGAACGAGTTTTGTGGACCGGGAATACTGCCAAGGTCGCGCATTAGCTGGCTCACCAGCTTGGTGGTGTATGCCATCTTGCCGAATGATTTGGTGTATGTCAGTCCGTGGTATGACTCGTCCGGCGTTGTCAGCCCCTTGAACTTGTCGGGGTAAGCCTGCCAGTCGAAGTTGCCGCTGTCCACCACCGCGCCACCGACCTGTGTGGCGTGTCCGTCCATATACTTTGTGGTGGAGTGGGTCACGATGTCGCATCCCCACTCGAAGGGGCGGCAGTTTATTGGCGTGGCGAAAGTGTTGTCCACTATGAGTGGCACTCCGTGGCGGTGAGCCATGTTGGCGAAGCGTTCTATGTCGAACACGTTTCCTCCGGGGTTTGATATTGTTTCGCCGAAGAAGCATTTGGTGTTGGGGCGGAACTCCTTTTCTATTCGCTCGTCATCCCATTCCGGGTCTATAAAGGTACATTCTATTCCCAGTTTCTTCATTGTCACCCCGAAGAGGTTGAAGGTGCCGCCGTAGATGGTGTTGCTGGTAATGAAGTGGTCGCCCGCTTCGCAGATGTTGAACACGGCGTAGAAGTTCGCCGCCTGTCCGCTGCTTGTCAGCACCGCTCCCACGCCGCCTTCGAGGGCTGCTATCTTCTTTGCCACTGCGTCGTTGGTAGGGTTTGCCAGTCGGGTGTAGAAGTATCCTGTGTCTTTCAGGTCGAAGAGGCGTGCCATTTGCTCGCTTGTCTCGTACTTAAACGTTGTACTCTGGTAGATGGGCAGCTGCTGAGGCTCGCCCTTTCCTGCCTTCCATCCTCCGTGGATGCAGATTGTCTCAAGGTTTCTTTTCATTATTGTTGGTGTGTTTTGTTATTTCTGTTTTGCCATTTCCACTGCCTTCACTTTGCGGAACAGTTCTGACGCGAAGACGAGGTCGTTGAGGTCTTCGTTGGTAGCCGACATCACCATTGTCTTATCGCCTTCCCATTCCTTCCTGCCTTTGCAGATAAAGATGATGCTGTCGCCTATTCCCATCACCGAGTTCATGTCGTGTGTGTTGATGATGGTTGTCATTCCGAACTCCTCCGTTATGCTATGCAGCAGCTGGTCTATCACGAGGCTCGTCTTAGGGTCGAGTCCTGAGTTTGGTTCGTCGCAGAAGAGGTACTTCGGGTTCAATGCTATTGCCCTTGCTATCGCCACCCTTTTCTGCATACCGCCTGATATTTCGCCGGGGAATTTCGCTCCAGCGTCGTTGAGGTTCACGCGGTCGAGGCACTCCTGTGCGCGCCGTTGCCGTTCTCGCAGTGTCATGTTGGAGAACATATCCAAGGGGAACATCACGTTTTCGAGAACTGTCAGCGAGTCGAATAGTGCTGCCGACTGGAATATCATGCCCATCTCGCGGCGCATTGCTATGCGTTCCTGCTTTGACATCTGCATGAAGTCGCGTCCGTCGTAGAGTATCTTGCCGCTGGTGGGTACGAAGAGCCCCACGAGGTTCTTCATCAGCACCGTCTTTCCCGAGCCCGACTGTCCTATGATGAGGTTTGTCTTGCCGTCCCGGAAGGTGGCGTTGATGTCTATGAGCACGTCTTTCCCGTCGAAGGATTTGTATAAATTCTTTACTTCTATCATGAGAGCAACTGGGTTAGGAACACGTCGGTGAAGAGGATTATGATACTGCTGTTTACCACGGCCGCCGTGCTTGCCTTGCCCACCTCCACCGAGCCGCCCTCCACGCTGTATCCGCAGTAGGAGGACACGCTGGCTATGATGAAGGCGAAGACGGTGCTCTTTATTATGGACATCCACACGAACCACGGGTTGAAGGAGTGTTGCAGGCCCATGGTGAGGTCGTCGGGGGAGAGTATGTGGCCTATGTATGCCGTGGCGTAGGCGCCTATTATACCCGTTATGTCAGAGAAAATCACGAGGAAGGGCATCAATGTCATCAGTCCGAGGATTTTCGGCGCTATGAGGTAGTTGGCAGAGTTCACGCCCATTATGTCGAGGGCGTCTATCTGCTGTGTCACCCTCATGGTGCCAAGCTCTGACGCTATGTTGCTGCCCACTTTGCCCGCGAGGATGAGACACATTATTGACGAGGAGAATTCCAGCAGCATTATCTCGCGCGTGGTGTAGCCCGACACCCACCGTGGCATCCACGGCGACTGTATGTTGAGCTTTATCTGTATGCAGATTACCGCGCCTATGAAGAACGATATGAGGAGCACTATTCCGATGGAGTCCACGCCGAGCTGCGACATCTCCTTGACATACTGCTTCAGGAACATACGCCAGCGGTCGGGCACGGCAATGCTGCGCCCCATAAGGGTGAGGTAGGAACCGAGCGTGTGCAGTTGTTTGAAAGGAAACATATTGTGGTTTTGTGAGTTGTAACTTGTTGAATGTGAGTGCAGACGCGCCGCCTTCCATCGCCGCCGCGCGGGAGTGGCGGCGTAAAAGCATAGCTATTACCGTGTAAAAGCATAGCTATTACAATGCAAAAGCATTGCTATTACAACGCGAAAGCATAGCTATTGCGACGCCGCTCGCACGAATGTTGCGCCTGCAAAAGTACTAATTAATTCTGATACCGACAAGAAGCACTCCCTCGCCAATGGTTAAATTGCTTTAATATGCGAATAAAATGGGAGTGGCAGCGCAGTTATCTCAAAAAAAAACCGTACCTTTGCAGACAATAAACTAAAAAAGACAGTATATTTTATGGCTTCATTCATTGCAGACAAGGTTGTTATGGAAGGCATCACGTTTGATGATGTGCTGCTCATACCGGCATATTCCTCAGTCCTTCCGCGCGAAGTATCGCTTGAAACAAAGTTCTCACGTAACATTGACTTGAAAATCCCGTTCGTTACAGCGGCTATGGACACCGTGACGGAAGCCCCCATGGCTATCGCCATCGCTCGCGAGGGCGGTATCGGTGTGATACATAAAAACATGTCGATAGAGGAGCAGGCACGTCAGGTGGCAATAGTGAAGCGCGCCGAGAACGGCATGATTTACGACCCTATCACCATCAAGCGTGGCAAGACCGTCAAGGACGCGCTCGACATAATGAAAGAATATCACATCGGCGGCATACCCGTTGTGGATGACGACAACAGGCTCGTGGGCATCGTTACCAACCGCGACCTGCGCTTCCAGACAGATGGTGACCGCCTCATAGACGAGGTGATGACGAGCGATAACCTCATCGTGACCCACCAGCAGACAAACCTTGAGAACGCAAGCAGCATACTGCTGAAGTACAAGATTGAGAAGCTGCCCGTGGTGGACGACCAGAACCACCTCCTCGGACTTATAACATACAAGGACATTACCAAGGCAAAGGATAAGCCGATGGCGTGCAAGGACGCTAAGGGGCGCCTGCGCGTAGCCGCTGGCGTGGGCGTTACGGCGGACACCTTCCAGCGCATGGAAGCACTGGTGAAGGCTGGCGTGGACGCTATCATCATCGACACGGCTCACGGACACTCCAAGGGTGTGATAGATAAGGTGCGCGAGGCTAAGGCAGCGTTCCCTGATGTTGACATAGTAGTGGGCAATATAGCCACCGGAGAGGCTGCCAAAGCCCTCGTGGAGGCTGGCGCTGACGCGGTGAAGGTGGGCATAGGCCCCGGTTCTATCTGTACCACACGCGTGGTGGCAGGCGTCGGCGTGCCGCAGTTGTCAGCCGTATATGACGTGGCGTGCGCGCTGGAAGGCACGGGAGTGCCACTCATCGCCGACGGCGGACTGCGCTATTCTGGCGATGTGGTGAAGGCACTGGCTGCCGGAGGCTACTGCGTGATGATTGGCTCACTCGTGGCAGGCACGGAGGAAGCGCCGGGAGAGACGATACTCTTCAACGGAAGAAAGTTCAAGTCATACCGTGGCATGGGCTCACTCGAGGCAATGGAGAACGGCTCAAAGGACAGATACTTCCAGAGTGGCGTGGTGGAGACGAAGAAACTGGTGCCGGAAGGCATCGCCGGTCGTGTGCCTTACAAAGGCACTGTGCAGGAGGTGGTGTACCAGCTCGTGGGCGGTCTGCGCTCAGGCATGGGCTACTGCGGAGCAAAAGACATCGCGGCACTGCACGAGGCAAAGTTCACTCGCATCACAAACGCTGGCATGCTGGAGAGCCATCCGCACGAGGTGATAATCACAAGTGAGGCCCCCAACTACAGCAGGCCACAGTAAGGAACGCCACAACACACAACGACGACCCGATGAACAAGAAAACGTTTCTGGCACCAGCCATAGCACTGCTTGGCTTGACATGCGCCGCCGTCAGCGCGGTGGCGGACGATGACCCCGTGATTATGACTATCAACGGCAAGCCCGTGCCACGCTCTGAGTTCGAGTATTCATATAACAAGAACAACGGCGAGGATGTCATAGACCACAAGACGGTGGAGGAATACGTGGAACTCTTCGTGAACTACAAGCGTAAGGTGGAAGCAGCACTCGAGGCAAAGTACGACACCATGGCGAGCTACAAGAAGGAGTTCCGTCAGTATCGCGACCAGCAGGTGGAGCCAACGCTCATCAACGACGACGATGTGGAGCGGGAAGCGCAGAAGATTTACAGCGACACAAAGAAGCGCATTGGTCCCGACGGGCTCGTGAACCCGCGGCATATCCTCATCCGCGTGGGGCAGAACGCCGAGGAAGCAGAGATGCAGAAGGCTGCGCAGAGGGCGGACTCCATATACAATGCCATAGCGCAGGGAGCCAAGTTCGAAGACCTCGCCGTGGCATTGAGCCAAGACCCTGGCAGCGCAAGGCGCGGAGGGGAGATAGGCTGGATACAGCACGGGCAGACACTGCCTAAATTTGAGGAGGCGGCCTTTGCACTGAAAGACGGCGAGGTGTCAAAGCCGGTGCTCACGGAAGTGGGATACCACATCATAAAGATGCAGGGACACAAGCAGTTGGAGCCATACGACTCGTTGCGCGCGGACATATATAACTTTATAGAGAAGCGCGGCATACGCGAGGCGATGGCAAAGAACAGACTGAAGGAGATAGCCGAGGTGAAGGGAATGACGGAGGAGCAGGTGATGGACAGCCGCGCGGACTCTATATCTGCCCTTAGCCTTGACATGAAATACCTTATACAGGAGTATCACGACGGCTTGCTGCTCTTTGAGATAAGCAACCGCGAAGTGTGGGACAAAGCAGCGAAAGACGAGGCTGGACTGGAGAAATTCTTCAAGAAGAACAAGAAGAAATATACCTGGGACGAGCCACGTTTCAAGGGTATAGCATACCACACACGCGACGCGGCGGACGTGGAAGCAGTGAAGAAGAGCGTGAAAGGCAAGAAATTCGCTGACTGGGCGCAGATTCTCCGCACTACCTTCAACAACGATTCCACACTGCGCATACGTGTGGAAAAGGGCTTGTTCAAGAAAGGGGACAACGGGCTCGTGGACCGAAACGAGTTCGGTGTGAATGACGCTAAGATAAAAGAGGTGAAGGATTTCCCCAATAACGCTACCTTCGGAAAGGTAATAAAGGCGCCGGAAGAGCTGTCGGACGTGAGGGCGCTCGTAGTGGCTGACTACCAAGAGGCAATGGAGAAAGAGTGGCTCAAGGAGCTGGAGGCACGCTATCCCGTGGTGGTGAACCAGGAAGTGCTGAAGACAGTGAAGCCCGTAACGAAATAAACAACACCGTATTTACTATTTATGACAGGAAAGATGAATACGTTTCTCTGCGGAGCGGCAGCTCTGTTGCTCGCCGTTGCGACGGCAGGGGCGGCATGCGGCACGGTGAACAATGGCACGGACACGACGGAAGCGGCGGCAGACACCGCCGTGGTGCGGGACAGTGTCAGTGCCGCGGCGGAGAAGGCGGTAACACCCAACTACATCGACGAGGTGGTATGGGTAGTCGGCGACGAGGCCATACTGCGCTCTGACATAGAGATGCTCAGACTACAGGCCGAGCAGGAGGGCGTGACATGGGACGGAAACCCAGACTGCCGCATACCAGAACAGATAGCGGTGCAGAAGCTTTTCCTCAATCAGGCGGCGATAGACAGTATCGAAGTGACAGAGGCGGAGATAGCACAGGGCGTGGAACAGCAGATAGAATACTGGGTTCAGATGATTGGTTCGCGAGAGAAACTGGAGGAATACCGCAAGATGAGCATCACGCAGATAAAGGAAGAACTGCACGATGACTTCAAAAACAGGGAGCTGACAAAGCGTATGCGCAGCAAACTGATGGAGAATGTGAAGGTGACACCAGCGGAAGTGCGCGAGTATTTCAGGAAGATGCCAGAGGATAGCATACCCTTCGTGCCGACAACGGTGGAGGTGCAGATTATAACCAATGAGCCACGAATACCTATTGAAGAGATAAATAAGATAAAGGACGAGCTGCGCGACTATACCAACCGTGTGCAGTCGGGCTCCACAACCTTCGCGACGCTGGCGCGTCTCTATTCGGAAGACCCGGGCTCGGCACGACAGGGCGGTGAGCTCGGCTTCACAGGACGAGGGCATCTCGACCCTGCGTTTGCGCAAGTGGCATTCAACCTCAGCGACCCGAAGAGGGTTTCGAAGATAGTAGAGTCGGAATTCGGCTACCATATCATACAGCTGATAGACAAACGCGGCGACAAGATAAACTGCCGGCATATCCTCAGAAAGCCGAAAGTATCGCAGAAAGCAATAGATGAGGGCATAGCGAGAATGGACTCTATAGGCGATGACCTGCGCAACAACGTGTTCTCCTTCGAGGATGGCGCAACGTATATCTCGGACGATAAGGACACTAAGAACAACAGGGGACTGATGTCTAACGTGACGGAGGACGGTATGAGCCGCACATCGCGATTTGAAATGAAAGACCTGCCTACGGAAGTGGCGCGCATTGTCGATACGCTGAAGGTGGGACAGGTGTCAAAAGCCTTCACGATGGTGAACAACAGAGGCAAGACGGTCTGCGCCATCATAAAGCTGAAGAGCCGCACCGAGGGCCACAAGGCTAAGATAACAGAGGACTTTCAGGTGATGAGCAACGTGGTTCTCGAAAAGATGCGCGAGAAAAAGGTGCGAGATTGGGTGCAGGAAAAGATAAGAAACACCTACGTAAGGATGGATGAAAGGTACAAAGACTGCGACTTTGAATACGAAGGGTGGGTGAGATGACCGCGGCGTAAGAATGTGGCAGCACTGCAAGAAACACCTAAACACGATATAAAAAGAACGTGAACAGAGAGTGTAATCATACAAAGCATGACAGGCACAGAATCGTTTTCTCACTGATTCTGTGTCTTTTTGCCTTTACGGCAGTATTCTCTTTGCAGCCAAAGGGAAAGCGTGCCAGCACGGCAAAGAAAGAGAAAAAGGTGGACACGAAGGTGTATTTGCAGCACGCCGATACGCTATCGTACGACATCTACGGCCCCACGCCCGACGCACAGTTCCTCCGTGGCAACGTGAAATTCCTGCATAAGGGTATGTATCTCACCTGCGACAGCGCGTATTTTTATGAAAGTACCAACTCGTTCAGAGCCTTCGGGCACGTCAAGATGTGGCAGGGCGACACGCTGACGCTGGTAAGTGACAAGGGATATTACGACGGAAACGCCGAGGTGGCCCATGCTTGGGAGAATGTAGTGCTGACACATCGTAAGTCGAAACTGTACTGCGACACCCTCGATTACGACCGTATCTACGGCTTTGCCGATGCTTATGGCGCCGCCGGCATCAAGCTGACAAGCAACAAGGACGTATTGACGGCGGACTGGGGACGCCACTATACCGACACGAGACACTCGGAATTCTACTTCAATGTGGTGCTTACCAACGACAAAGGCTTGCGCATTGACACCGATACGCTGTTCTATTACGACAAGAACTCGCTGGCACACGTGACCGGACCCTCCACAATCAAGTCGAAAGGAAGTGTCGTCAAGACCACCAACGGCTTCTATAACACCGACAGTGAGCACTCGGAACTCTTCTCGCGCTCTACCGTTTACAATGGCGCGAAGACCATAACGGCGGACAGTCTCTATCATGATGAGAAGACAGGGGTTAACGAAGGCTTCGGAAACGCCGTCTATACGGACACCATTAACAGGAATATGCTGCTCGGGGACTATGTGTATTACGAGGAACAGAAAGGCGATGGCTACGCTACCAAGCGTGCCGTGGCGGTGGATTACTCACAGAAAGACACGCTGTGGATGCACGGTGACACCATAAAGATACACACAATAAACATCAATACCGACAGCGTGCAGAGGGAGGTGTATTGCTATAACCACGTCAGGGCGTACCGAAACGACCTGCAGGCGGTGTGCGACTCACTGGTATATCACTCCAAAGACTCCTGCATGACGATGTATAAAGACCCCGTTGTGTGGAACATGGGCAGCCAGTTGCTTGGCGAACTCATCAAGGTTTATATGAACGACTCCACCATACGCTATGCGGAAGTGTTGTCACAAGCTCTCTCTGTGCAGATAATGAGCGACTCCACGCACTACAACCAAGTGGCGTCAAGGGATATGAGGGCGTACTTTAAGGACGGGAAGTTGCGCGAAAACTGGGCTATTTCCAACGTGAAAGTGGTGTATTACCCTGTTGATGACTCCGACTCCACTATCATAGGGCTCAACTATACCGAGACGGACACGATGAAAATGTATATCAAACCCGACCAGAGCCTTGAGCGAATATGGATGTGTGCCAATACAGGAACGCTCTATCCGCTTACGCAAACACCGCCCGACAAGCACAAACTGCCCTCCTTTGCCTGGTTTGACTATATGCGACCAGTGTCAAAAGACGACATATTCGTGTGGAAACCCAAGACCGCGGGCTTGGAGCTGAAGGAGGAAAAGCGCAGGGAAGCACCGCGAAGGAAGCTGCCTCCTGCCGAGCAAACGCAGTAATCGCAGTGGAGCGGTGCCCCCATGGCGCGGCGATACCTCACAAATCATCAACCTACATTATGGACATCATACAACTGCTGCCCGACTCTGTGGCCAACCAAATTGCGGCAGGCGAGGTTATTCAGCGTCCCGCCTCAGTGATAAAGGAACTGGTTGAGAACGCCATCGATGCCGGAGCGACCGACATAAGGATACTTGTATGCGATGCAGGGAAGGCTTCCATACAGGTAATAGACAACGGAAAGGGTATGTCTGACACCGACGCGAGACTGTCATTTGAAAGACATGCCACGTCAAAGATACGTCAGGCACAGGACCTTTTCAGCCTCCACACCATGGGTTTCAGAGGAGAAGCGCTGGCATCAATAGCCGCTGTGGCGCAGGTGACGCTGCAAACGCGCACCACCGACGACGAGGTCGGGACGCGAATCGTCATCTCTGGCTCGCGAATGGTGGAGCAGGAAGCCGTCTCTTGCCCCGTGGGCTCCAACTTTCTTGTTGAAAATCTCTTCTTCAACATACCCGCACGGCGCAAGTTTCTCAAGACGAATGCCACGGAGATGAATAACATCATGCAGGCATTCGAGCGCATAGTGCTGATTTATCCCGAAGTGAATTTCTCGTTATACAGCAACGGTGTGGAGATGAAACAACTGCGTTCCACCAGCTTTCGCCAGCGTATAGTGGACATTTTCGGCAAAAGAATAAACCAAGAGCTACTCCCCCTGGACATCGAGACGTCCATCTGCAACATCAACGGCTTCGTGGGCAAGCCCGAATCAGCCAAGAAGAAAGGCTTCCAGCAGTACTTCTTTGTTAACGGTCGCTACATGAAACACCCCTATTTCCATAAAGCCGTCCTTACCGCCTTTGACCGTTTGCTGCCCAATGGCGAGCAGGTGTCTTACTTCATACGCCTCACTGTCGATCCGCAAGACATCGATGTGAACATCCATCCCGTAAAGACAGAGATAAAATTCGATAACGAGCGCGATATATGGCAGATACTAATGGCTGCCGTCCGCGATGCTATAGGCAAGTTTTCCGACATCACCACCCTCGATTTCGATACGGCAGGCAAGCCCGATATCCCTGTCTTCTCGCCCACGGGAACACCTGTTGAGGCTCCGCACGTTGACTACAACCCGCATTATAACCCCTTCATTGATGACGGCGAAAGCCCCTCTGCCCCTTCGAAGGATAACAGGAAGCACGTTGACAGCTATTCTCCTCGCCAAGCATCAGCAAAGGGTTGGGAGGAACTTTTCGGCACACCGCGTACCGACGGCGCAGCCACGGCGCGGCAGGCAGCGTCCGCCCCAACCCTGTTCCCCTCGCAGCTGTCGTGGCAGGACGACGTGGAGACGGTAGGCGGCGGTACGTATGACGGGCACGAGACAGAGCCAATAGGCGAAGGACGCGCCACGGAGCACTACCAGTTGCGTGGCTCCTACATTGTTACGCAGGTGCCGTCAGGCCTCATGCTCGTTGACCAGAACCGTGCAAGCCAGCGTGTTCTCTTCGAGCAATACATGAAAATCCTTGAGACTCGCACAGCCCATACGCAGAAAGTGCTGTTCCCCGAGGTCGTGCAGTTTCCCCCCTCATACGTCTCTTCCATAGACACCATCATAGACGAGCTATGCACCCTCGGCTTTGAAATCACCGACCTTGGCGGCGGCAGCTACTCCGTCTCCGGCGTACCGGCAGGCCTTGGCGGTCTCGACACCGTGTCGCTCGTCAACGACCTCGTAGCCGAAGCCGTGGAAGCCGATGCCGCCGCCAGCGACAATCTGCGCCGCATCCTCGCCGATGGCTTGGCGCGCAAGGCGGCAACGCCATACGGTGAGTACCTTTCCAATGATGATATGGAGGCGATGCTAAAGCAGTTGTTCGCCTGTCAGACGCAGAAATATACTGCCAGCGGCAAACTGGTGCTGTCGGTGATAAGCTACGACGAACTGGCAAAACGCTTTGGATAACCTGTTTTCGGCATTATTTTCGCCTAAACGCAAAAATATTCGCTTAAAAACTTGCAGGTTTCAGAAAAAGGTTGTACCTTTGCACTCGCAAATGAGAAACAAGTTCTTTTGCAACTTGAGACAGTTCTCTTCACGGGCGTTTAGCTCAGCTGGTTCAGAGCGTCTGCCTTACAAGCAGAGGGTCGGCGGTTCGAATCCGTCAACGCCCACCACATACCGAAGAAGAGACACCTCAAGAGGGGCGTTTAGCTCAGCTGGTTCAGAGCGTCTGCCTTACAAGCAGAGGGTCGGCGGTTCGAATCCGTCAACGCCCACTTCTCTCTCTCTAACTCTTTTTAATCCCGTGGTCGAGTAACATCGATTGCGGGATTATACGTTTATGCACCTATTGTCCTTCCGTGCCGTACTGTTGCTGTCGCGGTGTTTGCCTTGTAGTGCCGTCATGGCATGGGGTAGGGCGGTGTATGGCGCAGTCCTTGGAATATCGTGGTATAGTAAATAAGAATGGGGAAGACAGCTTTTGCCGTCTTCCCCATTGTGTTATCTGTTCGTTTTGAGGCAAGGTTGCTTGCGCACCCCTCTCTTTACTCAGCGAGTTTGCCGTCAGAACCGAGCACATTCACAATCTTG
Source organism: Prevotella sp. (assembly GCA_022773825.1). Taxonomy (GTDB): domain Bacteria; phylum Bacteroidota; class Bacteroidia; order Bacteroidales; family Bacteroidaceae; genus Prevotella. Next base: position 24,624 of record JALFOF010000077.1, on the reverse strand, counting down.
TGGATGTACATCTTCTTCATGTTCTCGCGCGCAGGCTTGAGATACTGACGTGGGTCGAAGTCTCCCGGGTGCTCTGCGAGGTGCTGGCGTATAGCGGCAGTCATAGCGAGTCGTGAGTCAGAGTCGATATTAATCTTGCATACAGCAGACTTGGCAGCCTGACGAAGCTGCTCTTCTGGTATGCCGATAGCTGCCTCGAGGTGACCGCCGAACTTGTTGATGGTATTCACTTCCTCCATTGGCACGGAAGAAGAACCGTGGAGCACGATTGGGAATCCGGGGAGCTTCTGCTCTATTTCCGCGAGGATGTCGAAAGCGAGCGGTGGCGGAACGAGCACGCCGTTTACGAGAGTGCACTGCTCTGGGGTGAACTTGTGTGCGCCGTGTGATGTGCCTATTGAGATAGCGAGGGAGTCACAGCCAGTGCGTGTGGCAAAGTCTATCACCTCTTCAGGCTTTGTATAGTGTGACTCAGCAGCGCAAACCTCGTCTTCCACGCCAGCAAGCACGCCGAGTTCTGCCTCTACCGTTACGTCATACTGGTGTGCGTAGTCAACAACTTTCTTAGCGAGAGCCACGTTCTCCTCGTATGGCAGGCTTGAGCCGTCAATCATTACAGAAGAGAATCCCATGTCGATACAGCTCTTACACAGTTCGAAGCTGTCGCCGTGGTCGAGGTGTAGCACTATCTCTGGGTGCTCGCAGCCCAGCTCTTTAGCGTAAGCTACAGCGCCTTCTGCCATGTAGCGGAGTATGGTGCCGTTAGCATAGTTGCGCGCACCCTTTGAAACCTGCATGATGACAGGTGACTTTGTTTCTACTGCGGCCATCACAATAGCCTGCATCTGCTCCATTGTGTTGAAGTTGAAGGCTGGGATAGCATAGCCGCCGGCAACGGCACGCTTGAACATTTCGCGTGTGTTGACAAGACCGAGTTCTTTGTAATTTACCATTGGATTATTGTATTTATATTGTTATGTAATACTTCCTGTTGTTGAGTCGTGTCAGTTTCAACATTGCAAAGTTACGGTTTTCTTTTAATTCGGGCAAATTTTTTTAGCAAAATATCATCTTTGCAGCGTTATTTCCGCATTTTTGTAACCTGCGCTTTGCAAACGCTTTATTATAAGTTCTTGTCGAAGAAATATTTTACCTCCGCCTGCATGGCACGGTTAAAGAAGTGTTTCTCCTGCCAAATCTTTGTCGTCAGCTTTTTGTTGGCTCCCTGTTCGCTCCACACTTCGCGCATTATGCGGTATGCGTTCTCCACGCCCGGCACGGGGAACAGCTTGTCTCTGTCGCCGTTGAAGAACAGCATGGGCTTGGGACAAGCCAGCGATGCCACGTGCGGGTAGTCCATTATGTTGCGTATTCCGGGTATCAGCATGGAGTAGGCGGAGCCCCCCTTGTTCTGGTTGTTGGTGAGTGTCATCAGGTTTTCCGTGTCGTTCATCCAGCAGATGGCCGCCCCTGCCTTCACCACATCGCTCATTGCCGCCAGCATCCACGAGCGGTATGAGCCCATGGAGAAGCCGAGGCACCCCACGCGCCCTGCGTCAACCATGGGCAGTCGGGCGAGGAACTCCGCCGAATGTATGTCGTCCCACGTTATCCACGCGCCCCACGACGCGCCCATCTGCATCATGTTGGCCGCCAAGGCCTGCTGCGAGTCGTAGCGCACACCCTCTTTCCTGCCCCTGTCGCCCCAGAACAAGGCGTCTGTTGACAGCACCACGTAGCCAGCCTTTGCCAGTTCGTCGCCTACGTACACGCCGTCATAGCACCGTGCCACCCAGTCTTCAGCGTCCGCCATCAGCGTGGAGTCCACGCCGAAGGGCCGCACCATCTTTTCCTTGCCTATGGAGAAATGCGCTCCGTGGTCGTGCAGCATCAGCAGTGCGGGCGCTTTCTTCGCCTTTGGCACGAGGAGGTATGCCATGGTCTTCTCCCATTTGTTCACGCTGAACACTATCTTCTGCGCCTCGTAGCCATCGCGTTGCTCGCGTGCCACCACTTCGTAGTCGTAAGAAGCCGGTGGCGGTGGCGCCATCTGCATTGTCGCCTCCACCTGCCGTCGCGCCTCCTCGCGCCAAGTGTTGAAGTCCATGGAGGCGCGTTTCGCCTGCCATGCCCATGGGAAGGTGAGTTGCTCCTTGAGTTGCTGGTAGAACAACGGCATGTCTTTCTCGGTGCCGTAGCCGACTGTCTGCGCCCATGCCACTGCCGGGAAGGCTATCGCCAATAGTGTGAACAGTATATTCCTCATAACAGATTGTTGTTGGTTTCTGTTGCAAAGTTAGTGTTTTTTTTCCGTAACGCCAAATCTGTGGCGTGAAAATGCCATTGCTCTTATGCTACCCTTGCCGCCGTGTTTGCCTCTATTATGGTTGTGATTGAATTATGAGCCCCTTCTTGCCATGCAAGCGACCATAGGTCGAGCGACAGGGGCGTGGTGCGACTGTCAGACAGGGGCGAGCCCCTGCCCTGTAATATTTGCCCTCCTTCGGGGGCATGGGACAGACCTTTCACTTTGCAATAGCTATGCTTTCACCGTGTAATCGCTATGCTTTTACTTTGCAATCACTATGCTTTTACTTTGCAATAGCTATGCTTTTGCCGCTCGGTATTCGCTGGGTGTGACGCCGAACATACGTTTGAAGTTAGACGAGAAGTTGCGTGCTGTTGCGAAGCCCGACTTCGTGGCTACCTCGGAGACGGGCAGTGTGGTGTCGGCGAGCAGCTTCGCGGCGTGCTTCAGGCGCACGTTGCGGATGAAGTCGGCAGGGGTCACGCCGAGCATGGTTTGTAATTTCTTGTAAAGGTTGGCGCGGCTCATGTTGACATCACGCGCAAGGAGGTCCACGCCGTAGTCCTCTTCCGCCATCTTCGCCTCTATCGCCTTCAGCAGTTGTGCCACGAGTGCCTCCTCCTCTGTCGTCGCGCTGAGCTTTCCGGGTGCTATGCTGGTTGACTGCGCAAAGTGGTGGCGCGCCTCCTGACGCAGTTCAAAGAGGCGGTTGACGCGCTCATCGTTCTCTCTCTCCATCTTCCTGCGTTTCGCCCTCAGGTATATGTGCAGCAGACAGGCCGTCGCTGTGAGAACGATGGCGAGGTATATCATCTTTGCCCACCATGAGAGCCATGGTGGCGGGAGTATCGTTACGCGGCACTCCAGTGCCTTACCCCATTTGCCGTCGGTGCTGGCAGCCTGCGCTTCGAAGACGTATTCGCCGGGCGGCAGGGCGGTATAGGTTGCCGCCATGCTGCCGTTGGCGTTGCCGTCCACCTCCCATTCCGTCTCCAAGCCACGCAGGCGGCAGCGGTAGCGTGTGTGGGTGGGGTTGGCGTAATCGAGGGTGGAGAAGTGGAAGGTGAGGTAGTTGTGCGTGTAGGGCAGCGTGACGGTGCTGGCGGGCGTGGGGACGGCAACGCTGTCACCGTTGATAGTGAGGGAGGTCAGCACCACGGGCAGGGGCGTACCGTGGCTTATAAGGCTGTCAGGAAGGAACACTACCGCCGAACTGCTGTTGCAGACGAAGACAAGTCGGCCATCGGGCAGCAGGCTGGTGGAGCGTTCCATCATGGAGATGGGTGGCACACCGTCCTCCGTACCGAGGTTGACAACGGTGGGTGTAACGCGCGATATGCCGCATGAGGTGCCAGCCCACACCCGTCCTTTAGCATCGGTGACGAGGCTTCGGATGCAGTTGTTTGCAAGCCCCGTGACGCGTTGGCAACTGTATTCCGCGTCCTTGCCCTTGGCGGTGCGGCGCGGAGTGAGGCAGAACAGTCCGTCCTGCGTGCCCACCCACAGGCGTCCAGCGCCGTCGCGCAGCATACAGTTGTACTTGCTGGAGTAGCGCTCTATGTAGGAGGAGTGGGGGAAAGGCAGCAGCGTGTCGGTCATTATGTCGAGCATGAAGATGCCATTCTGGGTGTAAACGGCAGTGAGACGGTGGGTCACGGGGCACGCTCCCACGAAATGGCGGTAGCGGCGCAGGCTCGTAAGCCGTGTGCTGAGAGGCACGAAGATGTGCTGCGAAGGCAGGAAATAGCCGAGGTGGCAGAGGGAGTCGCACAATAGGTAGCGGCTATCGGGCAGCTGCGCGATGAATGTCGTCTTGTCATACGGCAGCTCTGCTACGTTGTCGCGGCCGTAGCGCACTATCCCCTGCGGGGTTTCGCACAGCAGTCCGTCGCCCTTGCAGTGCCACACGTTGCCAGAGCGGTCAACGGTGCTGCGGGCAGTGCTTATCATCGGCGAGTTGCCCCGTACCATCTTGGCTTGATAGCGCGGCGGCGGCAGATAGACGACACCATCGGTGCGCGTGCCTATCCACGTGCCACCCTGCCAGTCTTCCGCCACGGCGTTGCAGTCGCGGATGCCGAGCGAGTCTATTATCCGCCGCTGCCTGCCAGTGAGGCATGGGCTTCCTGCCGTGCCGAGCATGAATTGTCGCAGTTCGGGGGAGTGCAGGCGCGGCGCGATGTCGTAGCGGAAGGAGCGTGTGCGCGCGTCATAGAGGTAGAGACAGTAAAGGTCGTGCAACCATAGCAAGGAGTCCCCCTGCCACAGTTGCCCGTAGGTGTTGACATAATTGCGCAGTTGGAAGACCCTGCTACGGTCGAAGTTGACCACGTCGAACGACTTGCCGTTGGAGATACAATATACGCCTTCGCAGTTGAGCAGCATCTGCCCGTTGGGCAACCGCACTATCTGCTGCACCTCGCTAGTGGGCAGTCCGTCGCCGACTCGCCAGTATCTGCACCCTGCCCGGCAGACCATGGCGGCGCATATATATATAATAAGGAGTGGTATTCGCATTAGGTTAGTAGTTTTTTCTTAGCTGCAAATTTCGTGATTTTATCTGAATTGCGCAAGAAAAACAGTGAAATATATGCCTTGCTTGTATGAAAAATACGTGTAAAACGTCTATTTTTAAGCCTTAGACGTTCCAAACATCCATTTTAAGACGGTAGAAACAAGGGCGTTATGGTATTATTAGTAAATTTGCAAACAAATCCGTTAATCCCCAGGGCAAATCTCTTTGACAAGACAAGAACCATCCTTCCGCTCACCGTTCTCCTCACGCGTAAGTGAGAAAACATTGTTAGGGGAGCGTCATTCACAAGATATGCAACAATATTTAAAACCTAACTGCGATATGAAACAACTAACCTTATTGCTCATTACACTGCTGATGGCAGTGGCAGGCAGCCTCTCCGCGCAGGAGACAAACCTAAGAATGCGCTTCGACTTCAGCAATGTGTCGGGCACAAGCGTCACCGATGACGTGTCGGGCACTACGGCACGCATGGTAAATTCCGCAACGGTGGTGGACATGGGGCAGTACAAAGTGCTCAGCCTCGGTGCGGGTTCGGGATACCTCGACATGACGACGGCGGCGGGAACGCTGTTCGCCAGCATGGACGACTACACCGTTTCAGTATATTACCGCGTTGACGACGATGCGTCATTGTCGGGCAACGGCTACTTCCTCTGGGCTTTCTCCACCCTCGCGGCCTGCACGAGCGGCGAGGGAGTGTATTCCGCTTACCGCCTCAACGCGCAGCGCATAGCCAGCAGTACGGGAGGCTATTCCAACGAAACAGGTTACAGCGTTGGTGCAGAGTCAGACAAAGGAAAGTGGATGCACGTGGCTTACACGCAGAGCGGGAGCACTGGCAAGCTGTATATCAATGGCAAACAGCGTGGCACCGTGGCGTCAATGCCGCTCAACAGCACCCTCTATGCCGCCACGAAACCCACTTGTTGCTGGTTGGGCAGGGCTCCGTTCTCCGCTGACAGCTACCTTATGAACACGCTGCTGACCGACTTCCGCCTCTACGACTGCGCCCTTTCGGCAGACAGCGTCAGCCTCCTCGCGGCGGAGACAAGTAAGTTGGAGGATGCTTACATACACGGGACAAAGGGTGATGCCACCGCGCTGCTGGCAGCGATAAGTGCCGCCAAGGATGTGGTGGACAACTCTTCCGATTACCTTCCCGACGCAGTGACTGAGCTGTCAGACCTTATTGCCATGGCGGAAGGCGTGGCTTCGTCAGACTATAGCCAGTTCTATATGGACAAAGTGTGCGAGCAACTGACCTCGGCAACGGCATCCACCAAGGCCACCGCTGGCATAACGCTGCCTGACCTCGCGGCGTTGGCGGAGGCATACGACACCAACCGTGGCTTCATACACCCCGGCGGAATGCACACTCAGGCCGATTTCGACCGCATAAAGCGGCAGCTCGCCGAGGGCAACGCAAAGGTGACGGAGGCTTACAACGTGCTCAAAGCCGCGGAATACGCACAGCCCGGCATCGCCACATGGCCGGTGGAGACAATCGTTCGTGGCGGCACGACGGGGCAGAACTACATCAACGCCGCGAGAGGAGCTACCATAGCATACCAGAATGCCTTACGCTGGAAGATAGAAGGCAATAAGTCTTGCGCCAACACAGCGGTGAACACGCTCATGGCATGGGCAAGGGTCACGAAGTATATAGGTGGCGATAGCAACTGGGCCTTGGCCGCCGGACTCTATGGTTACGAGTTCGCGCAGGCGGCGGAACTGATGCGCGACTACGAGGGATGGGCGGAAGAAGACTTCAAGGAGTACAAGAAATGGATGCTGAACGTATGGTATCCCGCCTGTCTCAACTTCCTCCGCGGTAGGAACGGTACGTGGGAGAACTGGGTTGGCAACCAAGGTGGCTACCGACCGGGGCACTATTGGAGCAACTGGGGACTGTGCAACGCCTTCGCCGTGATAAGCATTGGCATACTGTGTGATGATGTTTTCATCTACAACCAAGGCATGAGCTACATGAAATACGACCAAGTGGGCTCGTTTAAGAAAGAACGCACCGCCGACCCGATACTCAACGACGGACTGACGGAGTACCTCGGCAACCTCGTTGTCACCACTTCTCCCGTGACATCTGAAGGCGCTTATGGCGCGATGGGACAGATGCAGGAGAGCGGACGCGACGGCGGACACGCGGCAATGGCACTCGGTCTGGCGGTGGACATTGCCCATACGGCGTACAATCAGGGCGATGACCTCTTCGCATACATGGACCACAGGCTGGCAGCAGGCATCGAGTTCACCGCGGCTTGTACGCAAAGCGCGCAGAACCTGCCGTGGACGAATTACAAATACGTGGACTGCCGCACCGCATGGCATAACGGATGGCTTATGACTGGGCCAGCCCAGCCAGCCGAGGTGCGTAACTATTGGGGCGCGGTGATAGGCATATACGAGGGCGTGAAGGGCGTGAAGATGCCGTATGCCGAGGCCGCTTACAACGCTATGGGCATCGACGCGGGCGGCATGGGAGGCGCCAGCGGGGCATACGACCACCTCGGTTACTCCGTACTCATGAACACAAGGGACGTGCAACTCGCCCCTGCCGAGAGCGTACCGACGGAACTTTCGCCCATGATGGAGTACAGCGGAGACATCACTGCCGACCTTATTCCGAGTCTCGCGGTGGAGAATGAGCTTGGCAACATCAACGGAAAGGTGATAAGCCACAGCGAGCTGGGTGGTTTGGTGAACGGTTTCTGGACCAACAACAACACCTGTGTGCCGCGCGGGGAGACGGTGAAACTGATGCCGCAGCTGCCCGAAGGCGAGGAAGACACGGGGCTGTGGCAATGGAACACGGGCGAGACAACGCGCGACATCACCGTCACCACCGACCGAAGCTATATATATCGTGTCACATACACCAACAAAAACGGTATCTTGAGCCATCAAAGTTTCTCCATAGCAGCCAAGAGTGACTGCACGCCCACTGACCTGACACCCGTCATAACCTACGCTGGCACCACCTATTCTGACTGCGACAGCATCACGGTGCTCTACGGTTCTACCGCCACGCTCAGAGTCAACCCGGCGTGCGGCATGGGCGATTTCCTCTGGTCCACAGGCCTCAGGGAGCAGAACCTCACCACGATGCAGCTCACCTCACCACGCAAATACACCGTGTATTACTACAACCAAGGCAACGGCGTCTCTGCCCGCACCTTCACCATCGGCGTTGCTTATGCCGAGCCTTACATGAAACTGCCCTCTGGCACGCAGCAGATTACGGAGACATTGCTCGACGCTGGTTCCAACATAACGCTCGGATTGAAGCTGCCTTCCGTAGTCAGTGCGGAGACAGTGGTATGGAGCAACGGCGGCAGGGGAGCGGAACTGGTGCTTGAGAACTTGCAGACCAGCGGCACATACACTGCCTCTTACACCGTTGACGGCAAGAGCGTGGACATCACCTTCACCGTGCTCGTGAAGCAGACGGTGGCTCCCGTCATAGCCAAGGGTAACTATGTATTGGAGGACCGCGCCACTGGCAGGCTGCTGACGGCGCACGGCAGTGGCAACCTCGTCACCTTCGAGGAGGGCGATGCCGGTGCTCCTGGCGTAGGACAGACATGGTTCATCGATACGAGGAATAGCAAGACCTACTGCTTTGTCAGCCTTCCCGACAGCCTCGTGATAGGCACCAACGCCAAGCTCTCCACGCTGAAGCTCTACTCTTTCTACTTCGAGCAGGCGGCAGGTACCGACCTTTACGCCATGCACACGGGTTCCTCAGCCGCTTATATCAAGTATTGGGCTGCGGCGGCAGACGGCTCTGTTGACAATAGCGGCACCTCACTGACTGGTTATCCCTTCCGTCTCATACCAGCACATGGTGGCGAGACATTGGCGGAAGGCGTGCAGGCAGCGGCTGAGAAGGTGGCGGCAGGCGAGGTGTACGACCTCTCTGGCAGGAGGATGCTATCCGTTCCGCGGCAGAAAGGCATATATATAATAGGTAAGAAGAAGTTTGTTTCCTTATAAAATGTTTTAGGTTTAGATTGAACAGTGGTGCGGCGCACGGTCAAGCAGACCTTGCGCCGCATTGTAATAGCTATGCTTTTGTATTGTAATCGCTATGCTTTTGTAATCTCTATGCATTCGTCCCTCATACGCATCGAGCCCGTCTGCCGTGGTGGCAGACGGGCTCGCGTGTTATTTATCGTAGCCTAATCCTTATTTAGGTTGCTTTCCTATGTATGCAAGTATGCCTCCGTCAACGTAGAGCACGTGTCCGTTCACTGCGTCAGAAGCCTTTGATGCGAGGAACACCGCTGGTCCTCCAAGCTCTGACGGGTCAAGCCAGCGGCCGGCAGGAGTCTTTGCGCAGATGAAGGAGTCGAAGGGGTGACGTGAGCCGTCAGCCTGCCTTTCGCGCAGAGGTGCTGTCTGTGGCGTGGCGATGTAGCCGGGGCCGATACCGTTACACTGTATGTTGTACTCGCCATATTCAGAGCATATATTGCGTGTGAGCATCTTCAGACCGCCTTTTGCGGCAGCGTATGCGGAGACGGTCTCGCGTCCCAGCTCAGACATCATAGAGCAGATGTTTATTATCTTGCCCTCCTTACGTTCCATCATCTCTGGCAGCACGGCGGCAGCGCAGATGTATGGTGCCACGAGGTCAATGTCAATAACCTGCTGGAAGTCCTTGCGTGCCATCTCGTGCATAGGTATGCGCTTTATGATGCCTGCGTTGTTCACGAGTATGTCTATCTGTCCTACTTCCTGATGTATCTTTTCTACGAGAGCCTTTACGCCTTCTTCGTCTGTCACGTCGCATACATAGCCTTTCACGTTGGTTATGCCTGCTTCCTTGTAGTTAGCGAGTCCCTTTTCGAGTGCTGCCTCATTGATGTCGTTGAAGATGATTGTCTTCGCTCCAGCAGCCACGAATGCCTTGGCAATGTTGAAGCCGATGCCGTAGGATGCGCCTGTAATCCATGCGTTTTTCCCCTCAAGGGAGAAGTCCTTTAAGCTTGTCATAGTAATTGGTATTTAATTAGTTAATATTCTATGAATATGGCGCTCCCTGGTGGGGCGCACCATATTCTAATACGATTGTAAGCTGGTTTCTACTTAATGTATTCCGCAAAGTCCGTCAGGTGCATATCGCCTTTGCGGCGCAGGGTGTCGTGCATGGCGAACGCCGCTGGCAGGTTGTGGTGCGTATGGCCTCCGGTTGCTATGCTGAGGTACTGACGTAGCAGTGGGCGGTAGTCGGGGTGAGCGCAGTTTTCGATGATGGCGTGAGCGCGCTCCAGCGGTGATTTTCCGCGCAGGTCGGCAATGCCCTGTTCTGTTATGATGACGTTCACGTCGTGCTCGGAGTGGTCTTGGTGGCTTACCATAGGCACTATGGATGATATCAAGCCGCCTTTCGCTACAGAAGAGCAGGTGAAGATGGATATGTAGGCGTTGCGTTCGAAGTCGCCTGAGCCGCCAATGCCGTTCATCATCTTCGTCCCTGAGATGTGAGTAGAGTTCGCGTTGCCGTAGATATCTACCTCTATGGCGGTGTTTATGGCGATGACTCCGAGACGACGTATTACCTCTGGTGAGTTGGAAATCTCGGATTGACGTATTGTAAGGTGCTTTGCGAAGTAGTCAATGTTGTCATATACCTTCATCAGGCACTCGTTGTCCACCGTCAGTGAGCAGGTGGAAGCATCCTTAACACGTCCGTCGAGCATCATGTCCACTATGGCGTTCTGTAGCACTTCGGTGTATATGTTGAAGTCAGGCACGTTCTTGTCCTGTCCAAGGGCAGCGAGAATAGCGTTTGCCGTGCTTCCCACGCCGCTCTGCAGTGGCAGGAACTCTGGTGGTATGATGCCGCGTTTCATGTCGTTTACGAGGAATTGTGCCACGTTAGCGCCTATCTGGTCTGTCACGGGGTCAGAGCCTTTGAAGGCGCGTGCCTCGTCGGGAATGTTACATTCTACCACTCCTACCACCTTGCTCTTGTCCACTTCGAGGTAGGGTGTGCCTATGCGGTCGCTCACTTTCGTTATCATTATGGGCTGACGGCATGGAGGGTCTGCCGGTTCATATACGTCATGCAGCAGTGCCGCGCCTTCGCTGTGGAAGGAGTTCAGCTCCAGCACGATTTTTTTTGCCATGCGTGCCACAGATGGAGCTATGCCACCAGCGGCTGTGAGGTACACGTGGTACTTGTCGCCGGCGTCTTCTATCTTGCAGACTTCCAGTATTCCCCAGTCCAGCTGACCGTAGAATCCGTAGCGAAGTTCCTGCGCCATGTGCGAGAGGTGCAGGTCGTTGTACTCAATCTCGTTCTTGTTCACGCGAGTGCGGAAGTCGGAGTTGGTTGTGTAGGGGGCGCGGAACTTTATAGCCTGCGCTGCTGCGAGGTCGCCGTCAGTGCTCTGTCCTGTTGACGCACCTGTGAAGAGGCTCACCTTAAACTCGTTACCCTTCTCGTGTTCTGCCGTTGCCAGCTTTGCCAGTTCTTTCGTAACTGCCTTCGGGGCTCCCGCCGGAGTAAATCCGCTGAGGCCCAGTGACTCACCGTTTTTAATCAGTGAAGCGGCTTCTACAGCCGTGATTGTCTTGTACATAATCCTGTCGTCTTGTTGTTGTGCCGTCTGTTCGCAGGGTGCTCGCATGCCTTTTTCGAATTGCCCGTCAGGCTTCCGCGCGCTGTTTGCCGTGCTCTTGCTGGCGGTGTGTGCCGATGCGTCAGGCGACTGTTTTACAAAATTCGTTTGCAAAGATAGTCATTTTGCACGTAACTGCCAAATTTGTGCAGCAAAAAGAGTGAAAAATCCGTAAAAACTTGCGTATTAATAAAATAATATGTACCTTTGCATCCGAATGAATGGTGACGTGCATCGGCAGCTGGCGGCATATTAGTGCGGTCAGCTGTGTAAGTTGTTGCGTTGTCGCTGTCATGTCAAGGCGACATATTAGTTAACCAAGGGATTCCAACTGATGACCCCGTATTGCATGGAAAGTGTGGCTGTCGCGCACGTTGGCGGTGCTTTCATGTATATTATAAGGTGTAAAAAGTTGGGGTTCTTCTTTTTTGTCGTCTGCCCGAAGTTGCTAACTTGAATTAATAGAAACACATAAATAAACGACAAGAACTATGGCATACATGTCAAAAGAAGGCTACGAGAACCTCGTGGCAGAACTACATCGCCTTGAAGCTATTGAGATGCCCAAGGCCAGTGCAGCGATTGCGGAAGCCCGTGACAAGGGTGACCTGTCGGAAAATTCAGAGTATGACGCGGCGAAGGAGGCCCAGTCACACCTGGCTAACAAGATAAACCAGCTCAAGAACACCATTGCCGACGCGAAGATAGTGGACAAGAGCCGTCTCGCTACCGATGCGGTGCAGCTGCTGTCGAAGGTGGAGATGGTTAACCTCGCTACCAAGGCGCGCATGACCTACACCATCGTGAGCGCGAACGAGGCAAACCTCCGCGAGGGAAAAATCTCCATCGAGACCCCGATAGCGCAGGCTTTGCTGAACCACAAGGTGGGCGACGAGGTGGAAGCGAAGATACCTCGCGGAGTGCTGAAACTGAAGATAGAGAGCATAACGTATTAACTCACAGCGGCAACGCCATGGCGCGTGCGGCGGTGGGCAGGGCTCTCATGCCGCCATCGCAGTGGGTGAGACGAAGCGCGTGTGGCTGGTTACAATGCAATAGCTATGCTTTTACTCCGTAATAGCTATGCTTTAGCAGTGTAATCGCTATGCTTTAGCGGTGCGCCATGAATACCGCAATCAGTAACAACCTTAAAAACACGACAAGAATGGATATTTTCTCAAAGATAGCAGCTGGCGAGATACCCAGCTACAAGTGCGCGGAGAACGAGGAGTTCTATGCGTTCCTCGACATCAACCCCGTGGTCAGAGGGCATGTGCTCGTTATACCACGTCGCGAGGTTGACTACATCTTCGACATGGACGACGACGAGTTGTCACGCTTTCACGTCTTCGCCAAGCGCGTGGCACAGGCTATCAAAGTTGCCTTCCCCTGCAAGAAGGTGGGCATGGCGGTCTTCGGACTGGAGGTACCTCACGCACATATACACCTCATGCCGATGGACACGGAGGGCGATATGGACTTCAGGCGCGAGAAGCTGAAGCTCTCCGCGGAGGAGATGCAGGAGACAGCCGACAGGATATACAAAGCGTTCAAATAAAGGGCACTTAGCAGCATAAAGGAAAAAAAGACGATGATGTTCGGGAAAATACTATATGCCACCCTCCTGCTCGCCACCTGCGCCACGGCGCAGGCGCAGCAGAAGCAGGGCAAGGAGAACAAGATAGCCGACCAGACGCTCGGCGAGATACAGGTGACGGGACGGCGCGCCACCATGAAACTGAAGGTGGACAGGAAGGAGTTTGACGTGGCAAGCCTCATCACCACCGCCGGGCAGACGGCCAGTGAGGTGCTGGAGAACATACCCTCAGTGGATGTTGACAACGATGGCAACGTGTCATTGCGCGGCAACTCCAGCGTGGAGGTGTGGATAAACGGCAGACCAAGCGGACTGACGAGCGACAATCGCGCGCAGATACTGCAGCAGATGCCTGCCGAGAGCATTGAGAGGGTGGAGATAATAGACAATCCCTCCGCCAAATACTCGGCGGAAGGCTCCGCGGGCATAATAAACATAGTGCTGAAGAAGGACAGGAAAAGCGGCTACTACGGTTCGTTGCAGACCGGTGCCGACACCAGAGGCGGCGCTAATACCTCGTTCAACATCAACTACAACTCATCAAAACTCGACGCATACTTCAACGTAGGCTACCGCCATAGGGAGAACGTGGGGCGCAATGAGAGTACGCAACGCAACCTGACGGCAGGCATACCAGTGTCTTATGAGCGCCACTACACGGAGGATAGCAGGCGTGGCAATATGCTTTTCTCACGCGCCGGACTGACGTGGCACGCCACTGACAAGGACGACTTCGCCGTGAACGGGATGCTCTTCACTGGCAAGAACAAGAGCCATTCCGCCACTCCGTATTACTATGGCAGCTACACCGCCGCGGGAGAGGTGCTCAACCGCGTCAGACAGCGCGACACCTATTCTGGCGGACCGATGGATATGTATAACGTGGAGTTCAACTATCGGCACAACTTCACCGACAAACACTTCGTTGACTTCGTGGTGTCGCACAACAGGTGGAAGTCTGACAACGACAACATCTATCAGGACTCCATATACTATGTGGACGGCATACAGCCCACCACGAGCTCCTATATGTCACGACCGCTTAACATCAGCAACCGCAGGACGGAGGTGAGGCTCGACTACGAAAACCCGCTGACGGAGCATTTCAAACTTGAAGCAGGGTACAACGGCTCGTTCTCGCACGAGAATACGCCGCAGTTCTCATACGAATCACCCGACTGGTACGGCACGAACCTTACGGAAGACCAAAGGTATTTCAACCGCTTCACCTACGACAACGATGTCCATGCCCTCTACGCCACGCTCTCCTATAACAAGGATAAAATCGGGGTGATGGCAGGGGTGCGCGGAGAATACTGGCGCGTGGAGACGGAGTCGCTGGACTGGGCGCAGGAACACGGCGCGGCAGCGAAGGACAACCCATTCAAAAAAGACTACTTCGAGCTGTTCCCCTCGCTCTTTATGTCATACCAGCTGACACAGACGCAGCAGCTGCAACTTAACTATACGCGCAGACTGCGCCGCCCATGGGGCGGGGAGCTTAACAACTTCCGCAACACGAGCGATGCTTCCATCATCTCCTTCGGTAACCCTGAGCTTACGCCGGAGTACTCCAGCTCCTTCTCTCTCAACTACTTGAAGCAGTGGGATATGCACTCGCTGTTGGTGTCAGGATACTATCGCCCCACCACCGACGTGATACAGCGCATCAACTACCGCGGCACGGCGGACCAGATGATGTACCGCACGCCGATGAATGTGGCAAAGTCGGTCTCTACCGGACTGGAACTGACGGGCAAGAGCAAGCTGGGACGCATACTCGACCTCACGACTAACGTCAACGCCTATTACTACAAGCTCAACGCTTTCTGCTATGACATAGAGGGACAGACCGTCTATGGCGAGGCGCAGGACAACTTCACGTGGAACGCTCGCGTAATAGCTGCCCTCACACTGCCTTACGATATCAGCGTGCAGGCCAGCGGACGCTACAACTCGCGGCAGGTCATAACGCAGGGACACCGCCCCGCGTCCTATGGACTCGACCTCGGAGTGAAGAAGAATTTCCTCAACAGGACGCTCGTGGTGTCCGTCAACTGCCGCGACGTCTTTGACAGTCGTAAGTGGGAAAGCTATACCGGCAGCGACAGCTTCTACCGCTATCAGCTGAACAAAAGGGGCAGCAGGCGCGTCAACTTCACCGTGACATGGAACTTCGGAAACCAGACGGGCATGAAGAAACGACAGGAGAAGCAGCAGATGGACGACGACGAGAACGCCACAATGGGTGGGTATGAGATGTAAGACCCTTAGCCACACCTTAACAAACGCGTATGATGCTACCCATATTCTTCCACAGACGTAGCCGCTATACCACATACAGAAGTGGCGGTTATCGCCCTTCCCGACGGACGGGGAGGGGCAGGTGGTCTATGGGGTGCATACTTCCGGCAGCCTTCCTGCTGCTGTCAATGGTGGTGATGTGGTGCCTATGGTACTTCTGTCCCTTGACGGAAGAGGAGCAGAAGCAGAGCCAGGCGCAGGTGGAGACAAGGACACGATACGTCTTGTCAGCCGATACCACGGACATAATTGCCTTCACCACCACCAGAGGCGACACGCTGTTGGACGGGCTGCGCAACGCAAAAGCGGGACAGAACGTGCTCCACACCATCGACACCGTGGTCGCACAGTGGGTGAGGCGATGGGAACTGCTGCCTTACAATGGCAAGAACCTCGTGGTGGAAGCGTCAGATACCGCTGCGATATGCCGTCTGCCACACGACGGTATCATGCAACTGCTGCGCCGTCAGGCTGCAAGGATAGCGCAGGAGCAACGCACAGTGAAGGAGCAGGAGGCCGATGTGGAGTACTTCCTGCGTACCCACACAGTGCTGGACAATGGCTTTGACATCGTGGCACGATACGGGAAGAAACTCGAAACGCAAGCTGTAGCACTCAAAGAAAACGCCGCGCTGGTGCAGGAAGCACTGAAAGGAAAGCGACTCGCCATAAGGTTGGAGCGCAGGTACTACGTCACCGCCGACTCAACAGGCAGGAGGGTGGAGTGTATTCCGAGGAAAGTGAGGGACGGCATGGTGCACCTCACGGTGGCAGAGCCGTGCGACAAGCCCGGCGCGACAAGCCGATTGTGCCGTAAGGGCGACGCCCTGGCACTGCTGAAGGCACGCTGTCCGTTGAAGACAAAGCCCGTATTGTCCGCCATAGACAGCCTGGGCACCTACTCGGGAGGGCGTGACTCCCTCGCCATGCCACACGGATACGGCCGTATGCTGACGCTGCAAGGCGCGTATTACGAGGGGGAATGGGTGCACGGAAAGCGCACTGGCGTGGGCTTCTCTATCGTACCAGGCAAGCGTCTGCGCCTCGGCGAATGGAAAGACGATAAGTTTCTCGGCGAGAGGATAGCCTATACGCCAGAGAGAATATACGGCATCGACATATCAAAGCATCAGCATGAGAAGGGCAGGCGCCGCTATTCCATAGACTGGAGAGACCTGCGCATAACGTCGTTGGGCAAGATGTCGAGGAAGATAATACACGGAAAGGTGGACTACCCCGTGCGCTTCGTGTTCATAAAGGCAACGGAAGGCGTGACAGTGAGAAACAGATACTTCGCCGCGGACTATGCGGCGGCGCGCCGTCACGGCTATCGCACCGGGGCATACCACTTCTTTTCCGTCAGAACACCTGGCAGACAGCAGGCAATAAACTTCCTCCGCAACAGCCGGTACAGCAAGGGTGACCTGCCGCCGGTGCTCGACTTGGAGCCTACTGACGCGCAGATAAGGCAGGCAGGTGGCATACAAGCCCTCTTCCGCAGCGTGCGGCAGTGGCTCAATACCGTAGAGAAACAGAGGGGAGTGCGCCCCATACTCTACATCAGCCAGCGCTTTGTGAACAAGTATTTCGCACTCGCGCCAGACCTACACAATAACTATGACGTGTGGATAGCGCGCTACGGCGAGTACAAACCCGACGTGAACCTCGTGTATTGGCAGCTGTCACCCGACGGAAGGGTGAAGGGAATACACGGCGACGTGGACATAAACGTATATAACGGATTTGACTTTTAACCCATCAACAATATTCAATACTACTATGCAGGAAACAAGACAGAACCGAATATCACGCCTGCTCCAGAAGGAGTTGAGCCTCATTTTTCAAAGCCAGACGCGCCAAACACGCGGCATTATGGTAAGTGTGACAAAGGTAAAGATATCACCTGACCTCAGCGTATGCACCGCGTACCTCAGCATTTTCCCGTCAGAAAAGGGTGAGGAGCTGTTGAATAATATCAACAACAATGTGGCAACGATACGCTATGACCTTGGTCAGAAGGTGCGAAACCAGCTCCGTATCATACCAGAGCTGCGCTTTTTCCTCGACGACTCGCTGGACTACATCGAGCATATCGACGAGCTGCTGAAGAAATAACTACGCGACACACGACATGGAGAACGACAATAACAGCAGACTCCCGTCACCGGCACGCTGCAATGGCAGGCTCAGCGTCAGCCTGTTCATAGCCCGCCGCTACCTGTTCTCTAAGAAGAGCACCAACGTTATTAACCTCATCTCAGCCATATCGGTCATCGGCGTCACGGTGGCAACAATGGCAATGGTGGTGGTACTCAGCGTGTTCAACGGCTTCAGTGACCTCGTTGCCACCTTTTTCACCGCCTTCGACCCGCAGATAGAGATAGTGCCGACGAAGGGAAAGACCGTCGCCGCCGACGACCCCACGCTGCAGCGGATACGCCAGATGGACGAGGTGGACGTGACAACGGAGTGTGTTCAAGACCAGGCCCTTGCTATCTACGGCGACAGGCAGGCCATGGTGACGATAAAAGGAGTGAGCGACAACTTCGCGCAACTGACGCGAATAAACGACATTTGCTACGGCGATGGCGCGTTTGAGCTACACGCCGCCGACCTGCAATATGGCACTCCGGGCATCCGTCTGGCACAAACGCTCGGGATGCCGGCACGCTATGACGGCTTTCTGCGTATCTATGCGCCGCGCAGAACGGGACAGATTGACCTTGCGAACCCACTCGACGGCTTCGTGGCAGACTCGCTAATATCCCCCGGAGTGGTGTTCTGCGTGCAGCAAGGCAAGTACGATAAAAGCCACGTCATAACCTCAATACACTTCGCAAGGATGCTTTTCCAGTGCGACGGAGAGCTCTCCAGCCTTGAGATAAAGTTGAAACCAGGCTGCGATGTGGCAGCGGTGAAGCGGGAAATGCAAGCCCTTTGCGGCGACAAATACCGAGTGATGGACCGCTATGAGCAGCAGGAAGAGACCTTCAACATTATGAAAATAGAGAAGTTTATGGGCTACATCTTCCTGACATTCATACTCGTTGTGGCGTGCTTCAATATCATAGGGTCTCTCTCTATGCTAATAATCGACAAGAAAAAGGATGCCGATACCCTACGCAGCCTTGGTGCCCGAGACTCTCTTATCAGGCAGATATTCGTCTTTGAGGGCTGGCTTATCAGCGTCATAGGAGCCATATTAGGCGTCGGACTGGGGCTGTTGCTGTGCCTGTTGCAGCAACAATTCGGCATAGTGTCGCTGGGAGAGAGCAGCGGTTCCTTCGTTGTCGATGCATACCCCGTCAGCGTCCACTACGGAGATGTGGCGCTTGTATTCCTCACTGTCATAGCGGTAGGCTTCCTTTCCGTGCTCTATCCCATCAAAAGGATGGTGTGACGCTCCCCTAAACAGATGCCGCTCATACCGCGGAACCACCAACTAAGCAATATCAAAACAACCACAATGTTCCAGAAAATCGATATATTCATACCCTGCAGCAATGCCAAACTCTTTGCCGCCACTGCCGAGAGGCTGGGCAAGGAGAAGGCGGTGAAGAAACTATGCCTGCTTGAGGGCGAGCCAATCATTGCCATGGCAACACTGCGCAGGATAGCCGGCGAGGCGTCAGCAGACTACATCCTGCTGTCGCAGAAGGCCACACCGTTCACCCTTGGCAAGCAGGCTCTTGAGCGAATGATACGCATTGCCACCGACACAGGGGCGGCAATGGTCTATGCCGACCACTACACCATGATGGAAGGCGTATGCCATAAGCATCCGCTCATTGACTGCCAAGAGGGCAGTCTGCGCGATGATTTCGACTTCGGACAGCTGCTTTGCGTCAAGACGGCACTCTTCAAGGACTTCGTTAAGGAGCAGAAGGCGGACTATGCGTATGCTGGTCTTTATGCCATGAGACTGTATTTGCAGCGCCATGGCGAGCTATTCCACATCAATGAGTACCTCTACACGGAGGAAGAGCTCGACACTCGCAAGAGCGGAGAGAAGCAATTCGACTACGTTAACCCTCGCAACAGGAGCATGCAGATAGAGATGGAGCAGGTAGTGACGGAGCACTTGGAGACAGTAGGGGCAAAGATAGACCCCGCCAACGCCATCACTCCCGACTTCAACGAGCAGATATTCCCAGTGGAGGCCACGGTGGTGATACCCGTATTCAACCGCGAGAAGACCATAGCCGATGCCGTGCGCAGCGCATTGGCGCAGGAAACACGTTTCGACTACAACGTCATCGTCGTGGATAACCACTCCACCGACGGCACCACCGCCATCCTCAGCCGTCTCAAGGACGAGGAGGATGAGCATGGAAGCGGCAGGCTGATACACATAATCCCTGGCAGCGAGTCAGGCAACCCCTGCGCCACCACTACCGTAAACCCATCTGCCGATAGTGGGCAACAGCCGCCATTGGGCATCGGCGGATGCTGGAACGTGGCGGTGAACGACGACCGCTGCGGACGTTTCGCGGTGCAGTTAGACTCCGACGACCTCTATTCCAGCCCCGATACCCTGCAACGCATCGTGGATTGTTTCTACCGTCAGAAGGCGGCAATGGTGATAGGAGCGTACAGAATGTGCGACTTCAACCTCGAGACACTGCCCCCCGGCATCATAGACCACCGCGAATGGACCGACGCCAACGGCCCTAACAACGCCCTGCGCATCAACGGTCTCGGTGCGCCGCGCGCCTTCTTCACGCCCTTGCTCCGCCAGATAGGCTTTCCAAACACCAGCTACGGCGAGGACTACGCGTTGGGCTTAATCTTCAGTCGCCGCTTCCGCATAGGGCGATTGTATGAGGAACTCTACCTTTGCAGACGCTGGGGAGGCAACAGTGACGCGGCTCTGAGCACGGAAAAGGTTAACGCCAACAACTTCTACAAGGACCGTTTGCGCACCATGGAATTGAAAGCACGCCAGCAGATGAACGCGGGAAAACTGACATTCATAACGGGTGACAGCCTGCAACGCTTCTTCAACCGGCAGCTGGAGCGCTGGGACGACGTGCGGCAGCGCTATTCCGACCTCCAGAACGTATGCACCAGGGAGGCGGGCGAGCTGATATTGCAGTACAACCCGGCACGCATCGTGTCCACAGGAGCCAGCGTTGACAAGCAGGCACTTGCCAAACGCCCCTGCTTCCTATGCTCCGAGAACCGTCCCGGACAGCAAATCAGCAAGCCACTGCTGCGCAAGAGCGACGAGCAGGAGATGGAGATACTCGTCAACCCCTATCCCATACTGCCCCAGCACTTCACCATACCCCTCATGCGCCACGAGCCACAGGCCATCTATAACCACTTCCACACCATACACCAACTGCTCCACCAGCACCCCAGGCTGATGGTCTTCTACAACGGTCCGCGCTGCGGAGCGTCGGCACCAGACCACCTTCACCTCCAGGCAGGTACGTCGGGCATGGTGCCTCTGCAAACAATGATGGCGCGCATGATGCGCACCCTGCGCCCCGTCGCGCAGGGTAACGACGGCGAGGGCATATACCTGCTGACCGACTACGTGGTGCCAGCCTTCGTCATACGCAGCCGCCACGGCGAGACAGAGCGTCGCTTCTTCCGCCGCCTCTACCGCGCCATGGCACAGGTGCTACCCGTACCATACGCCGACGCGGCGCAGGGAGAGGAGCCGATGATGAACATCGTGGCGTGGAGGCAAGGCGATGAGCAGCTGACAGTGGTACTGCCACGCCGCAAGCACCGCCCCGACTGCTACTATATGCAAGGCGGGCAGCAGGTGATGGTAAGCCCCGGCGCGCTCGACATGGCAGGACTTATGATAACACCACGCGAGGAAGACTTCGCGAAACTCACCGCCGAAGACGCCGCTGCCATACTGCGCGAGGTAGGCATCACCACCTCTGACGCCGAGAACATCATCGAGGCACTCAGCCAGCAGTCGCAGAGCCACACGCAGACGCACCGCCCCGTCACCTTCCCCCAGCAGCCCAACGTGAAGGTAGGCATCGTCAGTGCCACGGAACTGCGCTTCACCCTCGGCGGCACATACACCGCAAAGGGCGAGGACATCACCGGCGAACAGGTGGCAACCTGCTCCGAAGGCACCATAATGTGGGGCGGAACACAGTACCGCGAGCTCATCTTCCGCCCAAAGACCGCCGACGCCTCCTTCTGCATACAGGACGTTACCATAGGCATCAACTTCCACTGGGAGCGCAAACAGACGCAGACCTTCCTCGGAACGCTGCACCTCGTGGTGGAGGAAGGCAAGATTTGCGCCATCAACGAGCTGCCCGTGGAGCGTTACCTCGAAAGCGTAATCTCCAGTGAGATGTCTGCCACCTCCAGCCTCGAGCTCCTCAAGGCCCACGCCGTCATCTCACGCTCGTGGTTGCTCGCGCAGATGATACGCCGTAAGCAGATGAAAGAGGGTGCCAACAACTTCTTCTCATTCGTAAAGAAGGAAGACACGCTCATCAGATGGTACGACCGCGAGGACCACACCATCTTCGATGTCTGTGCCGACGACCACTGCCAGCGCTATCAGGGCATTACAAACGCAGCCAATCCGCATGTGGTCAACGCCGTGAAAGCCACCCGTGGGCAGGTAATGGAGTATCAAGGCGAAATCTGCGACACACGCTTCTCCAAGTGCTGCGGCGGCGTGACAGAGGAATACCGGTACTGCTGGGAGAACATCACCAAGCCATACCTCTCCTCCGTCAACGACCCCTACTGCAATACGCAGGACAAGAAGATACTCTCCGAGGTGCTCAACGACTACGACCAGGAAACCATAGACTTCCACGACTGGATGGTTGCCTACACGCAGGAAGAGCTGTCGCGGCTCATCAGCTCCAAGCTGAAGCTGGACTTCGGGCGCATCATGAAGCTCGAAGCCATCGAACGCGGCAAGAGTGGGCGCATCTCACTGCTGAAGATAGTCGGCGAACACAGGACGTTCACCATAGGCAAGGAACTGGAGATACGCAAGGTTCTCTCGCAAACCCACCTCTACAGCTCCGCCTTCACCGTAGCCACACACGGCAAAGACGCCGACGGCTACCCGCTATCCTTTATCCTCAACGGCAAGGGCTGGGGCCATGGCGTGGGACTATGCCAGATAGGTGCCGCCGTGATGGGTGCCAAAGGCATAGCCTACAACGACATCCTCGCCCACTACTACCAAGGCGCGGAATTGGTGAAGGCTTACTAAACACACCACCGCCGTCTGCCGGCACCACGGTAATCGCTATGCTTTTACGTTGTGAAAGCATAGCGATTATTATTTGAAAGCATAGCGATTACACGGTAAAAGCATAGCGATTACAAAGTAAAGGCATAGCGCACGCAAGGCGTAATGGGCGGAATAGTAGCGCGAAATGCAAAAAATGGAGGCTTTTCCTTGGTAATGTCAGGAAAAGGTTGTAACTTTGGAGCACGAAAACAAGGTAGGCATCCGCCCGCCGACCATTAATAACTAAAAAGAAAATATAACCCAAACAAAAAGACAATGGACAACAAACAGCAGCAGGGGCAGCAGCTCCAGATAGACATCAAGCCAGAGATAGCGCAAGGCGTATATAGCAATTTCGCCATCATCTCACATTCTCACGCCGAGTTCATAGTGGATTTGGCATCCACTCTCCCAGGCACGCCAAAGGCACAGGTGGTGAGCCGCGTGGTGCTCGCGCCAGAGCACGCCAAGCGTCTCGCACTTGCGCTGCAGGACAACATAATGCGCTACGAGCAGGAATTCGGCAAAATACAACTCGATGTACAAAAGGCTGCGCCAGTAGGTCCACGCACCGCAAACCCATTCGGTAGCGAGGGCGAGGCGTAAGAGGGGTTTAGTGGTTTGGTTGTTTAGTGGTTTAGTTGTTTGGTTATTTGCTTAACAGTGATACGCAGCAAAAAAACGCAGAATATTTAACCTACCAAACAACCAAATAACTAACCCACTAAACAACCAAACAACTAAATAACTAAATAGCCAAACAACCAAATAACTAACCCACGAAACAACTAAATAACTAAACAACTAACCAACTAAACAACTAACATGACACGTTTTGCATTCAAAATGTTCCTCAAGCCAGGCTGTGAGGAAGAGTATCAGAAGCGTCACGCCGCTATATGGCCGGAGCTGGTGAAGATGATTAAAGACTCAGGAGTAGGAAACTACAGCATATACTGGGACAAAGACACCAACATACTGTTTGGTTACCAGGAGTGCAGCAGCGAGACCAACAGTCAAGACACCACCAACGGCGTTGACCCCATCACGCAGAAATGGTGGGACATGATGGCAGACATCATGGAGGTGAACCCCGACAACTCGCCCGTCACTATACCAATAAAGGAAGTTTTCCACCTCGATTAAGGGCGGGGAGCAAGAGAACGCAGTGCCATACCCCATGACAAGCAGCATATACATAAAGGAAATGCGGCTGCACGCCTACCATGGAGTGCTGCCACAAGAGCGTGAGGTAGGCAACGACTACATCATAAACCTCAGCGTGGACTATCCCATAACCACCGCCTGCCGCACCGATGAGGTGGCAGACACCATGAGCTATGCCGATGCCGCCACGCTGGTAAGGCAGCAGATGGCGGTGCCAAGCAACTTGATAGAGCACGTGGCATATCGCGTCTGCGCCGCTTTGCTCGGACGTTTCACGCAGGCCACGGCGGTAACCGTTGACATTATGAAGGTAGCGCCCCCCATGTCAGCCGACTGCCACGGCGCGGGGGTGGCGCTGACACTGACACGCAATGACCTATAAGCACAGCCTTACCATCGTTATAAGTCGCCATATAGAGTGACATCAGAGGTCTACGTGCCGCCAAGGTATAAAGTAAAAACAACAATAAAGCCGCATCAGTCGTGATGCGGCTTTATTGTTTATTGCCCGAAGGATGCTTATCGCAGCACCTTGCGTATCGTTCCGTTGTTCATACGTATAATGTTCACACCCTTCTGCATACCTCCGTACATCATGCCACTGACGCCGTAGCACTGTGCTGGCGCTGCATTCGCCGCGGTATAGCTCTGCGTGGCGTGTACGGAAGAGGCGGGAGCCACACCGTTGAAGTCGTCCATGCAGAAGTAAGTAGGTGTGTTCAGTCCCCACGTCCCCATGTCAGAGCCGCTCATTGACATTGTCAGAGTCTTTACAGTGCCCAGTGAACTGAGGTCCACCCAGTCCCAATGGTTGAGTATGTAGTGCTT
>JALFOF010000071.1 GCA_022773825.1 Prevotella sp. | reverse complement strand
GATGACCATACAGCCGCGCACGGCTGACTGCTCCGCGAGGTCGGCCTTGACAACAAGGTCGTTGTACCATTGACTGTAGTTGTCGGCGCGTTTTGTCAATTCTTTGAGTTCTTTTGCCATTGTATTGTTGTTTTGTTGTTTTGTTCTTGCTGCGCAAGCGGCAGAGCCGAGCGGTTTGGTTGAGTGGTTCTTGCTGCGCAAGCGACCAGAGGTCGAGCGGTTTAGTTGTTTAGTTGTATGTAAGTCGCTCGACCTATGGTCGCTTGCCATAGCAAGAAGGCGAAAAGGGCTGCGCTCTGATACATTTAACGAAACCACTAAACCACCAAACCACTAAAAAACTATTATATGTTTGCAAAATTAATAAAAAATAGCGATAAAAACATATAAAACTTGCTTATATTGCAAAAAAAAGCGTTTTTTTATGGCTTTCTCTTTTTTATTAATGATATTTTGATTAACTTTGGGCAGATTAATAATAAAAACGACTAAGCTATGGCAAACAAAAGGAGTTTGAAGCGAGGCATAAACTACATCTGCGGCGAGTTGTTCGCGGAGTGTATCGCTGTGTCTCTCTACAATGTCAACTGTGACAAAGGGAACGTTGATACACTGCTGAAGTATATAATACACATACATTCCGACTTTGTGGCGAGGGTATCGCATCCCGAACCGGGTATGAAGCCCAGGGAGTACTACAAGGTGCTCGTTGGCAAATTCAACAATGAAGTCAACAATATCGTTGATATGATAGGTAACTTACACTGAAAAGCTGATGATAAGAGAGTGCTGCGCATGGATGCTTTACAAATGCCTCGGATGGAAGAAGGAGGTGACGGTGGAGCATCCAAAGAAATATATTATATGTCTCGCTCCGCATACAAGCAACTGGGACTTCGTGCTCGGGCAGTTATATAGCTGCGCTGAGGGCTTGTATTCTAACTATCTTATGAAGAAAGAATGGTTCTTCTGGCCGCTTGGAGTGTTATTCCGCAAGACGGGGGGTATTCCTGTGTATCGACAGCGGAAGACGAGCATGACGGATATGCTGGCAGAGACGGCAAGAAAAGCGGAGAGTTTCCGCCTTACGATAACGCCTGAAGGGACAAGAAGCTATAACCCCGACTGGAAGAAGGGCTTCTACTTCATAGCGGCGAAGGCGGGCATACCGATACTGCTGTATGCCGTGGACTACGAGAAGAAGTTGATACGCTGCACCAAAAGTATCATGCCATCGGGCGACATTGACAAGGATATGCCAGAGATAAAGCGGTATTTCGCCGGAACAAAGGGTAGGTATCCAGAGAAATTCGGTATGTAAAAGCTGGTGGAGGCGACCATTATGATGTGTTTTATCTTTAGGATTTTATTGCTCCCTCTGCTACTTGCCTGCATGGGGCAGCACGCGTATGCCGCTTCATACGATAAGTATGTGCAGCGAATGCAGATTGACGACAACACACGGACTATCTATATATATATGGATGATGCGTTCACGGAGCTGCGATTTACGGAGAAGAGCGTAAGGAAAATATACAAGAATACGAGGAAGAGCGTCCGCAAAGCACTGCCAAGGCAATATGCGGACTACGATGTGCGCATCATAACCAAGGGTATTGCGATAGAAAATCTAATAGAAAACGAACCCGAACCGCCGGCATATACCGACAAGCCAAAGAGGAAAAAGAAACGGGGCTGGTGGGGAAACATAGCTTATGATGGCAAGCCATGGGTGACAAACACCTCGCTACCACACGCTGTAAGCAGCGGATTGCAGGGAAAACACATCGCCTTATGGGCGAGTCATGGACGCTTCTACGATACCGTGAAAGGGGAATGGAGGTGGCAACGCCCTAATATGTTTTGCACCAACGAGGACTTATTCACGCAAACAATAGTGGTGCCCTACCTCATACCGATGCTGGAACGTGCCGGCGCTAATGTATTCACACCACGGGAGCGTGATTGGCAGACGGCGGAGGTGGTGGTGGATAACGATGATGCCACTGCTTTCTACAAGGAAACGAACCGTAACGGGAGGTGGACCACGGCACCGGCACTTGGCTTCGCCATGCCTAGGGGTAACATATACGATGGCTACAACCCTTTTACACAGGGGACTTTGCGACAGGTTTCCGCCACGAAAGGCAACGAAGCGAGTAGCGCCGCCTATCAGCCTTCTTTCCCAAAGACTGGCAGATACGCCGTTTACGTAAGCTATGCCACATTTGAAAACAGCGTTGACGACGCCTTATACACCGTTTTTCACCAAGGGCAGCAGACGACATTCCGTGTCAATCAGCAAATGGGTGGAGGCACATGGGTATATCTCGGTACCTTTGAATTTGACCAAGGATGCTCCCCCTACAACCGTGTGGAGGTGTCGGCGCAATCTGCTTCCAAGGGGATAGTCACCACTGACGCGGTGCGTTTCGGCGGTGGCATGGGTAACATTGAGCGTGGTGGCAGCGTAAGCGGTATGCCACGATGCCTCGAAGGCGCGCGCTATGCCGCACAATGGGCGGGTGTTCCTTACTCTATCTACTCCCTATACCAAGGTGAAGACGACTACAAAGACGATATAAACAGTCGCTCGCTGATGACAAACTGGCTCGCGGGAGGGTCGCCATACGCCCCGACGAAAGAAGGAAAGAAGGTGCCTATTGACTTGTGTCTTGCCATACATTCTGACGCAGGCTTCGACAAGGATATGCAATCAATATACGGTTCCCTTGCGATATGCACCACAGACTTCAACGACGGCAACCTCGACGCAGGGCTGACGCGACAACATTCCAAAGATTTCTGCGAGAGATTGCTGGAGCAGACGAAGAAAGACATAAAGGCTCAGTATGGCAGTTGGACGTGGCGAGACCTCTATGACCGCAACTACTCAGAGACAAGGCTCCCCGCCATGCCATCAGCGATATTTGAGACGCTGTCTCACCAGAGCTTCCCCGATATGCGGTTAGGGCACGACCCGTGGTTCAAGTTCACGTTGGCGCGTTCTATTTACAAGACGATATTGCGATATGAGGCGGAGGCTCACGGCGAGAAAGTCGTGGTATCGCCTCTTGCGCCAGAGAGTTTCCGCGTCACCCTCGACCGCCAGGGCAACGCAATACTCTCTTGGTTGCCACAGAAAGACCGTGAGGAATCTTCCGCTACCGCCACCTCATACAATGTATATATGGCGATGGGCGGTTTCGATTACGACAACGGCAGGAACACGGGACACACGTATTTCACCCAGAAACTGGAGCCTGATTTGCTCTATCGCTTCCGCATAACGGCGGTGAACGCAGGCGGAGAGAGCTTCCCTACGGAGGAACTGTGTGTGGTATGGCATGGGGCGGATGCGAAGACGGTGATGATTGTCAACGGTTTCCAGCGACTGTCGGGACCATCGCAGATAAACACCCCTACCGAAAAAGGCTTCGACCTCAATGATGACCCCGGCGTTTCCTACGGCATGACGGCAGGATGGAGTGGCACACAGCAGGTCTTCTCCACCTCAACGGCAGGACGCGAGGGCTATGGTACCTTTGGATATTGCGGCAATGAGATGGCGGGGCAGTTCGTGGCAGGCAACAGTTTCAACTATGTTGCCGAGCATACTCTGGCAATCATGTCGGCAGGGCGATACAATGTCGTCAGCGCAAGCAAGGGCTCGCTGGAGTGGGGCGGTGTAAACCTACACGACTACGATGCCATCGACCTCATACTCGGCAACGAGCGTAGCGGCATCGCCACGCATTACTACAAGACCTTCACGCCGCAGATGCGGAAACAGCTGCTGGCTTACCAGAAGAGTGGGAGGGGAGCGCTGCTCGTCAGCGGCTCATACATCGGCAGTGATATGCGGGATGAGGAGGAGAAAGCCTTCCTTCAGCAGTTGCTACACTTCACCCATCAAGGCACGGTGCGGACGGATAACTCCACGGTGACAGGCGTGCAGCAGGTCTTTGCCGTCACGAATACCCTCAACCCCGACCACTATGCCACAGTGCAAAGCGACGTGTTGCAGCCCTGCGGCAACGCTTTCGTCGCAATGCAGTACCGCGGCGGGCAGACGGCGGCGGTGGCTTATAGAGGTGAGACGAATACCTTTGCCATGGGCTTCCCATTTGAGTGCATCACCAACTCGGCGCAACGTGCCATGGTAATGAAAGGGATAATGAACTTCCTTATAAAATAATACAGGACAAATATATAGACATTATGTATAAAATAATTTCCAATGCTTCTGGAACACGAAGCATCGACATCACGGAGGAGAACCTTGAAACGATAGAACGCTTCTCTTTGTTCCGCAACCTCGTTGACAGTAACGGCATCATTGACGACTCGGTAGTGGAGAAACTGCGCCTGAACGTGAGGGGCTTGGTGGAGTCCACCGGTGCGTCAGACAAGCCCTTGATGGACTTGTGCTTCAATGTGATATACCATTCAAACATGAAAGCCACCGCCCTCCATAACCTTATAGTATTGTACGGAGAGCATAAACCGACGGAGAATGCTGACTGACTTCCTGCCAACGACACGGAAGGAGTGTGAACTGAGGGGGTGGACAGACCTTGATGTCATACTCTTCTCTGGCGATGCTTACGTGGACCACCCCTCGTTTGGTGCTGCCGTAATAGGTCGTACCCTTGAGGCTGCGGGTTATAAGGTGGCGATAGTGCCGCAACCCGACTGGCACGGCGATTTCCGCGACTTCAAAAAGCTGGGCAAGCCACGCCTCTTCTTCGGCATATCTCCCGGCTGCATGGACTCCATGGTAAACAAATACACCGCCAATAAGCGTCTGCGGTCGGAGGATGCCTATTCCCCTGATGGCAGGCACGACTGCCGACCGGAGTACCCTACCATAGTATATACACGCATACTGAAGTCACTTTACCCCGATGTGCCCGTCATACTCGGCGGCATAGAGGCGTCGCTGCGTCGCCTTACACACTACGACTATTGGGAAGACACGCTGAAGAGGTGCATCCTCTGCGACTCCGGTGCGGACATGATAACCTACGGTATGGGCGAGAAGGTTACCATTGCTCTCGCCGATGGCCTTGCCGCGGGAAAGTCACTCGCCGAGCTCCGCAGCCTGCCGCAGACCGTATTCCTCTGCGACAAAGCCGAAATACCAGGCGGCATTACGCCAGATGACATTGTGCTGCACTCGCATGAGGAATGTGTTGCCAGCAAGAAGGCGGAGGCGGAGAACTTCCGCCACATAGAAGAAGAGTCTAACAAGATACGTGCCCAAAGGCTGTTGCAGGGCGTTGACGGCAGATATGTGGTGGTAAACCCACCATATCCACCTATGACAACAGAGGAGATAGACCGTTCCTTCGACTTGCCATACCAGCGAGTGCCGCATCCCAAATACAAGGGTAAGCGTATTCCTGCCTACGAGATGATAAAGTTCTCGGTCAATCTGCACCGCGGTTGCTTCGGTGGCTGCGCCTTCTGCACCATTTCCGCGCACCAAGGCAAGTTCATTGCCTGCCGTTCCAAGGAGAGCATTATAAGAGAGGTGAAGGAGGTGGTAAAGCTACCAGACTTCAAAGGCTATCTCTCCGACCTTGGAGGGCCGTCGGCTAATATGTACGGCATGCACGGTAGCAACCCCAAAGCCTGCGAAGCATGCAAACGACCATCGTGCATCCATCCGCGGATATGCCCGAACCTCGTTACGGACCACACGCCACTGCTCGACATATACCATGCCGTGGACGCGCTTCCGGAGGTGAAAAAGAGTTTCATTGGCTCCGGGGTGCGCTACGACTTGTTGCTGCACAAGTCCAAGGACGCCAGGACCAACGAGGCGGCGCGCCAATATACCCGTGAACTGATATGCCGCCATGTCAGTGGAAGGCTGAAGGTTGCGCCGGAACACACCTCAGACACCGTGCTGAGGTTTATGCGAAAGCCATCGTTCAAACTATTCGGCGAATTCAAACGCATATTCGACCGTATAAACGAAGAAGAGGGACTACGGCAGCAACTCATACCTTATTTCATATCCTCACACCCCGGTTGCACGGAGAAAGATATGGCGCAGTTGGCAGAGTTGACAAAGAAAATGGGCTACAAACTGGAACAAGTGCAGGACTTTACGCCAACTCCCATGACCGTCTCCACCGAGACGTGGTACACGGGCTACGACCCATATACCATGGAACCCGTATATAGTGCCAAGACACAGCAGGAGAAATTGGCGCAACGCAAGTACTTCTTCTGGTATAAGGACGAAAAGGACGGCGGCAGCAATCAGCGCAGACAGGATGACAACAGGCAAAGACACTCGTACAACCCGAACTTCGTAAACAATAAAGTGAAGAAAAAAAGAAAGAAATAACAAGACACTACCATGCCACCATTAGCAGAAAGGTTGCGTCCAAAGACACTGGACGAATACATAGGGCAGAGGCACCTTGTGGGTGAGGGAGCCATCTTGCGCAGGATGATAGACTCTGGGCACATCTCCTCGTTCATATTGTGGGGCCCACCGGGCGTGGGAAAGACCACGCTGGCACAGATTATCGCCAACAAACTACAGACTCCATTCTATACACTCTCTGCGGTGACGAGTGGGGTGAAGGATGTTAGGGACGTGATAGACAAGGCGAAGAAAAACCGCTTCTTCTCTGAGGCTTCACCAATACTATTTATAGACGAGATACACCGCTTCTCCAAGTCGCAGCAGGATTCCCTGCTTGGGGCAGTGGAACAAGGCATCGTTACGCTCATCGGTGCAACAACGGAGAACCCCTCCTTTGAGGTGATACGCCCCTTGCTCTCGCGCTGCCAGCTCTATGTGTTGAAGTCTTTAGAGAAGGAAGACTTAGAGCAACTGTTGCAGCGTGCCATTACCACGGATGTCGAACTGAAACAGCGCGAAATAAAGCTGACGGAAACAGCTGCCATGATGAGGTACAGCGGTGGCGACGCGCGTAAACTACTCAACATCCTGCAACTCGTGGTCGAGTCAGAGTCATCGCATACCGTGGAGATAACGGACAAGCTCGTGGAGAGCCGCTTGCAGCAAAACCCGTTGGCGTATGACAAACAGGGGGAGATGCACTACGACATAATATCCGCTTTCATCAAGAGCATCCGCGGCAGCGACCCTGATGCCGCTATCTACTGGATGGCAAGGATGATAGAGGGTGGAGAAGACCCGCAGTTCATAGCGCGCCGCCTCGTCATCAGCGCGTCGGAGGACATCGGTCTTGCCAATCCCAACGCCCTTCTACTCGCCAATGCCGCCTTCGACACCGTGATGAAAATAGGCTGGCCAGAAGCGCGCATTGCATTGGCAGAGGCGTGCATCTACCTTGCCACGTCGCCAAAGAGCAACTCGGCATACAACGCTATAAACACGGCATTGCAGACTGTTCAGCAGACAGGCAACCAGCCCGTGCCACTGCATCTGCGCAACGCACCGACGAAATTGATGCAGCAACTGGGCTACCACGATGGTTACAAGTACCCGCATGACTATCCTGGCAACTTCACCCCACAGCAGTATATGCCTGACCAGTTGCAGGGCACACGCCTGTGGCACGCCCAGCACTCACCGTCAGAGGAAAAACTCTACCAGAATATGCTGCGCTTATGGGGAGACAAGTATTCAGATTAGAAAAAGCAACCAACAAGGGGTAATCTGGCAGGCGCATAAGAAAAAAAGTCATGGGCGATATACAAGCCATTACAACCGCTATGCTTTTACATTATAATCGCTATGCTTTTACAACGCAATAGCTATGATATTACAATGCAATAGCTATGATATTGTATTGCCATTGCCGCCATATACCCCACGTCACAATAACAAACAACTCTACACTCAAAACACTTACTAATTAATAATGAACAAGCAACTGTTATTATCACTGCTTCTCGCTGCCGCGGTTAACGGCAATGCGCAAACTAAGAAAATAGGGGACTACATAGAGTCGTTCACCAACAACGTTCCCTCTGGTAT
Organism: Prevotella sp.; assembly: GCA_022773825.1. Classification (GTDB taxonomy): domain Bacteria; phylum Bacteroidota; class Bacteroidia; order Bacteroidales; family Bacteroidaceae; genus Prevotella. The sequence continues at coordinate 2,053 of JALFOF010000071.1, read as the reverse complement.
GGTGCCACGTGAGTACCAATATTATCCTGAGGGTGGGGACTTCGTCTGCGTCAATGGCAAGAACCGCTATACCCGCGCTCTCTACGGCTCAAACACAGACTATCGCATAGAGACATCAGACAAACCGATATTTGCTTTATACAAAGCGAAGAACTACCGCAACGTGCGTTTCTTGCTTAATGGCGTACAGCTTGATGATGCCGAATACTGCGAAGCACGCTATGGCAATGGTCGCCGCTCCTATGTGCTGAAAGACAAACGTTGGGGAGGCAACGCTATTGTTACGATGGAATGTGTAATGATGTCAGAGAAAGAGGGAGGATATTGGCACGTCAGCGTGCAAGGCTTTGACAAAAAGGTTGTTACCCTAAAAACGTTAATGTGCCATATAGCCAATCCTAAATTGCGTCGCAATGGTGACATAGGGGCAGACAAGGCTGGTTCCTTCGAGCCAGCGCCAGACAATGCCGGACTTGTGACACAGGAACAACAGTTTGAAGGGACAGCATACGTGGTGACAATGCCCTCAGAGTCGAAGGAAATAGGACACACCATCAATATCATTCCCTCAAACCTCAAGGAAGCAAAGGGCATAGCAGAGGAATACACCAAGGAGCGCAACTACTTCGAGGCATTGGCGTCGCGCATCAATTTCGTAACCCCCGACCCCTACCTTAACACCCTTGGTTCTGCCATAACCCTTGCGGCAGATGGCGCATGGGACGGTGAGACATGGCTGCACGGGGCAATCGGCTGGCGTATGCCGCTGGCAGGATGGCGTGCCGGATTCCTTGGCGACGTGCTTGGGTGGAACGACCGCGCCATAAGTCATTTCAACGCCTACGCTAATTCACAGGTGACAGATGTGCCGCCATCCATAGACTCGCCAACGCAAGACCCCGAAATGAACCTTGCAAGGGCGGAAAAGAAATGGGGTACGCAGATGTATAGCAACGGTTATATTTGCCGAAATCCTAACCGTAACAACCAGATGCACCACTATGACATGAACCTCAACTACGTGGACGAATTGCTGTGGCATTTTCAGTATGATGCCGATACAGCATATATGAGGAAAATGTGGCCTGTGCTGACATCGCATTTGGCGTGGGAGAAGCGTAACTTCGACAAGGACGGCAACCACTTGTATGACGCTTATTGCTGCATCTGGGCGAGCGATGCCCTCTACTACAACGGCGGAGAAGTGACCCATTCGTCAGCATACAACTACCGAGGCAACTTGCTCGCCGCCAAGATAGCGCGGATAATAGGCGAAGACCCTCAGCCTTATCAGCAGGAAGCGGACGCCATTCTTAAAGCAATGAATACAAATCTATGGGTTGACGCATGTAAATCAAAGAGATATAGCAAGGGTACAACTCCATCATACAAGGGACATTGGGCAGAATACAAGGACGTAATGGGACTGAAGCGCGTCCACGAAAATGCCGCCTTGTGGAGTATCTACACGCCAATAGACTGTGGGGTGGGCACACCACACCAGATGTATCAATGCACGGAATATGTGGACAAATTCATACCACACATAGCAGTGGAGGTTGCTGGCGGGAAATCTGACGCTGGGCAAATCATTTCCACATCAGACTGGATGCCTTATTCCTGGTCTATCAACAACGTAGCGTCAGCGGAAATCATGCATACGGCATTGGCGTTCTTTAAGGCTGGCAGGGCTGGCAAAGGCTTCGAACTGCTGCGTGCCAACATAATGGACCAGATGTATCTCGGCGCTTCGCCCGCTAACCTTGGGCAGATAAGTTACTATGACGCGGCACGCGGCGAGTCTTACCGTGACTTCAGTGACAATGTCGGCATTTCCTCACGCGCCATAATACAGGGATTGTTTGGCATTACGCCGCAGGCCCTTGACGGTGAGTGTATCATAAGACCTGGTTTCCCACTTGAATGGGACAGTGTAGAGGTGAACACACCATACCTTTCTTATAAATACAAGAGGGTAGGCGAGAAGGGAATGTTGCAGATTGAACAACATTTTAATAGCCCACTCAAGATGATTGTGCGCATAAACGGCAGC
>JALFOF010000059.1 GCA_022773825.1 Prevotella sp. | reverse complement strand
ATGCCACGAAGCAGAAAAGCGATATAGCAATATTGACACATAAATTATCACCCACTCATGCGTTCACTGACATCACAACTATTACCGCTATACGATGAACACGAGGCAAGGAGCATAGTGCGCTTGCTACTGGCGGAAGTGTTTGGTTTCACGCTTGCCGACATCTGCGCTGGTGCCTTAGACAACCTCAACGATGACCAAAGGCAGCTGCTGGCACAACTGATGGCACGCCTTGAAAAAGGTGAACCCGTACAGTATGTTGTGGGCTGGACGTTCTTCTGCAACAGGAAGTTCATTGTGCGCAGAGGATGCCTCATACCCCGCCCAGAAACGGAAGAGCTGTGTCAATGGATAACACGAGAGAACAAGGACAGGCAGGTGGAGATACTCGATATCGGCACAGGAAGCGGATGTATCGCCGTAACGTTGAATAAGGAGATGCCTGCAGCCAAAGTGACAGCGTGGGACATATCTGCCGATGCTTTGAACATAGCACGGGAGAACATTGCGACCAATAAGGCTGATGTGAGGCTGGAACAACAAGATGCCTTAAATCCTCCTCGTGACATAGAAAGATGGGACGTGATAGTAAGTAACCCTCCTTATATATGTCATAAAGAAGCGGTGGACATGGAGAGGAACGTGCTGGACTATGAACCGCGGCAGGCGTTGTTCGTGCCAGACGAAGACCCTTTACTGTTCTACCGAAGCATATCACAGTATGCCACACAGGCACTGAAAGACGGCGGGAGGCTGTATTTCGAGATTAATCCCATATACACGACAATGTTAACCGACCTCCTTGCCAATGATAACTTTCAAGACATAACCGTGGAGAAAGACGCAGAAGGCAGGGAAAGGATGGTAAAAGCAAACAAGGGAAGATGGCTACACCAATGACATACGAACAGGTTTTAAGCAAGCTGACAGCATTGTGCGCACGAGGGGAACATTGTCTGCAAGATATGCGCACAAAGATGGAAAGGTGGCAGATTGACGCTGACACCCAAGGACGTGTCTTGGACTATCTTGTAACGGAACGTTATATTGACGAAGAACGCTATGCACGTTTCTTCATCAATGACAAAGTGAAATATAACAAATGGGGAAAGCGCAAAATAGTGCAGGCGTTATACATGAAGAAGATACCAGAAGAGGTATATGCCCCACTGCTTAAGGATGTTGAAGAAGAGGATTATGAACGCACTCTGCTGCCACTGCTTGTGGCAAAGGCTAAAACCGTAAAAGGCGACTCCAATTATGAGAAGAGAATGAAACTGGTGCGATATGCCCTGCAGAGGGGATTTTCATACGAGCAGGCGCAGCGTTGCATGGAGAAGATAGAGATATTTGACGAATAACTGACAGATGAGAATAATCAAGGCAATACTCGATTTCTTTTTCCCGCGTTACTGTGTCATGTGCGGAAACAGGTTGGAGTTGGAGGAATGGACCATCTGTCTGCACTGCAACTTTGACCTGCCGCGCACCTTCTTATGGAAATCCCCGACAGACAATGATTTAGCAAAGAGATTTTGGGGTAAAATCCCTGTCGAAAAGGCGGCCGCCTATCTTGACTATTATTCACAGTCGCTTACAGCGAACATCGTATATGCCTTCAAATACCAAGGAGAACCATACACTGCTACCTACATGGGGGAAATGATGGCGAAAGAGATAGATAGCGAGTTCTTTGACGGCATTGACTGCCTGATACCCGTACCCATCTCAAGCAGGCGCATGAGGAAGCGCAAGTACAACCAGAGCGAAAAACTGGCCCAAGGCATTCAAAGTGTGTTACATATACCCATACACAGTGACATAGTGAAGAAGAACAAGGACAATATGTCGCAAACCTTGCTGGACAAGTTTGAACGCCCGGAAAACATAGAACAAACATTCAAACTTACCAAACACGCCCACAAGATAGCAGGAAAGCACTGCCTGATAATAGACGACGTGATTACCACAGGAGCTACTACCATCGGCTGTGCGCGGCAGGTGCTGAAAATCCCAGGAACAAAGGTCAGCATACTGTCTTTGGCATGGGTCAAGAACAAGAAATAAGTCATTTTGTCATTTTGTTGACCTTGGCACATAATTTGTCCGACAGTTTTGCGTTATATAAAAAAGAAGAAAATGGAATACAAAGATTTTAATCGTATGGTGAACGAAGCCGAAGGCTCGTCACGCCGCAGTTTCTCTCCGTCCATCACATTCCCCGCCCTGATGCGCAAGGTGTATGTTTGGATGACGTTGGCAATGGCAATAACAGGCATTACGGCATACGGCGTCGCGACATCGCCCGCTATACTCGGAATGATTTTCGGTAGCAAGCTGGTATTCTGGGGACTTATCATCGCAGAACTGGCACTGGTATTCGGCATCTCAGGTATGCTGCACAAAATCAGCATCACTACGGCTACACTGATGTTCGTGGCATACAGCGTAATAAATGGCGCAGTGTTGTCAAGCATATTCCTTGCATATACAATGGAGAGTATCGGGCAGGTATTCTTCATAACGGCAGGAACCTTCGGGGCTATGGCGTTGGTAGGATATACCACGAAGAAAGACCTCACGTCAATGGGCAAAATCTTGTTCATGGCATTGATAGGCCTTATAATCGCTACGGTTGTCAATATCTTTGTGGGCTCTACGGGGATGCAGACTATTATCAGCTATATCGGTGTACTAATCTTCGTGGGACTGACGGCATACGACTCCCAGAAGATTAAGATGATGCTGGCAGAGCAGGATGTTTACGACGAGGGAGCACAGAAACTCGCCTTAATAGGCGCGCTGACGTTATACCTTGACTTCATAAATCTGTTCATCTACCTTCTCCGCATATTCGGTAGCAAGAGGGATTAAATGGATTACGCAAACGACTAAACGCCTAAATTATGAAAAAACTGCTTTCCCTCCCACCAAACCTTGTGGACTGCTTCCACGATATTACAAATTTAAGTAAAGACGAATGGTTCTGCACCAATGACCCTATAGGCAAGAAACTGGGGTCTGGCGGAGGTACGACATGGCTCATGGAACAGTGTTACAAGGCATGGGGTAACGGGCTTTCATTCGACGAATGGCTTGCCAAAGACAAGAGGCTCATACTTCATGCCGGAGGGCAAAGCAGGAGGTTGCCGTCGTATGCCCCTTCAGGGAAGATATTGACCCCCATCCCTGTGTTCAGATGGGAAAGAGGTCAACGTCTTAATCAAGACTTGCTCTCTTTGCAGATACCTCTCTATAAGCGTATAATGGAAGCTGCGCCTGAGGGGCTTAACACAATGATAGTCAGTGGCGATGTGTATATACGCGCCACAAAGCCTTTAGGCGTTATCCCCAAAGCAGATGTAGTATGCTATGGTCTTTGGCTTGATGCAAATATAGCCAAAGACCATGGCGTTTTTGTGTCTTCAAGAGAAGAGCCATCCAAGATGCAGTGTATGCTGCAAAAGCCCTCGCTGCAAAAATTGTCTGAGGTATTGGAACGAGGTTATTACCTGACAGACATTGGGATATGGCTGTTGTCAGACCGTGCCTTGAAGGTGATGATGAGAAAATCACGCAAAGGCAATGACATATCAAACTATGATATGTACACGGATTTCGGATGCGCACTCGGTACCAATCCTACAATGCCAGACCCTGAAGTCGGGGAACTGACAGTGGCAATAATGCCGTTGCCTGGAGGAGAATTCTACCACTATGGCACAACGCACGAGATTTTGTCGAGCACACTCGCAATACAGAACATTGTGAATGACCAGCGGGAGATTATGCACAACTCACGCAAGCCGCATCCAGCAATGTTTGTGCAAAACAGTAATGTAAACATAAAGATAACAGATAAAAACCAGAACCTGTGGATAGAGAACAGCACGATAGGTGCACGGTGGACGCTTGGCAAAGAGAATGTGATAACTGGCGTACCACAGAATGACTGGGAAATACATCTGAAAGACGCACAGTGCATAGACATTGTACCAATGGGAGAAAACAGTTTCGCTGTACGACCATACGGGTACGATGATAAATTCCGTGGAGACATAACCAATGGCGTAACCGAATACTTAGGTATGCCGTTTACACAATGGGCTAAACGGCATAGCATAGCTCCAGAAGAAATAGAGGGGAAACAGGATTTACAATCGGCAAAGATATTCCCTATACTCGACAACATCGAGGAGATGGGAAAGGTTCTTAACTGGATGCTTGGCACGGAAGAAGATAAGGAAGCACAAATAATATGGGAAAGGGCGGAGAAATATAGTGCTGACGACATATCGTCATACGCTAACCTGCGCAGGCTTGCAAAGCAGCGCGATACAGCAAGGGCACGAAACTTAACAGCACTGGCAGAGAATTATCGTCACAGCGTGTTCTTTCAAATAGACCTTGAAGATGCAGCAAAGAGTTTTGCAGCCTATAACCTACCGACACCTGATGCCATCAGCGAGGACAGTACACTGCTGAAAAGAATACACGACAATATGTTCCGCTCTGAGGTTATGAGACTCAAGGGACAAGGAGGTGAACAGGAGGCCGCAGAAGCTTTCCGATTGCTTAGGCAGGGACTGACAGCACCACTGCTTTCCAATAGGTATAAGCCGCGTATGTCCGTGCACGGCGACCAGATAGTATGGGGACGCTCACCTGTGCGCATCGACATTGCTGGCGGTTGGACAGATACACCACCCTATTGCCTAATGGAGGGTGGAGACGTTATCAACCTCGCCATAGAGCTTAACGGCCAGCCTCCGTTACAAACCTACATTAAGCCATGCTCAAAACCGATAATTATACTGCGAAGCATTGACCTCGGAGCGGAGGAGCGTATCACCACCTTCGAGCAATTGGCGGATTTCAATAAGGTTGGTTCCCCCTTCTCCATACCAAAAGCGGCGTTGGCGCTGGCAGGTTTTCACCCTAACTTCTGCACGGAACACTACGAGACACTGGAACGACAACTGATAGATTTCGGTTGCGGCATAGAACTAACGATGCTGTCAGCCATCCCCGCAGGTTCGGGATTAGGCACAAGCAGCATACTGGCCTGCACTGTTCTTGGTGCACTTAACGACTTCTGCGGACTGGCATGGGACAAGAACGAAATAGGCAGACGCACATTGGTGCTTGAACAACTGCTTACCACTGGCGGGGGATGGCAAGACCAATTCGGAGGATTGTTGCGAGGTATCAAAATGCTACACACGGAACGTGGCTTTGACCAGAACCCACTCGTACGATGGTTACCAAACGAACTATACACACAGCCAGAATACGCAGCCTGCCACCTATTATATTATACTGGCATAACAAGGACAGCAAAGACTCTCCTTGCAGAAATAGTGCGCAGAATGTTCCTTAATCACCACGATGAAATCTCTATGTTGAGGCAGATGAAGGAGCACACTCTGAATTTGTATGACACCATACAACGCGGCGATTTCACAGGAATGGGCAAGGCAATACGCAAGACTTGGTTACAAAACCAGGCTATGGACAGTGGTACAAACCCAGAAGCCGTAAGAGCATTAACAGCAAAAATTGACGACCTCTGCCTTGGTTATAAGTTGCCAGGAGCTGGTGGAGGCGGATATTTATATATGGTAGCCAAAGACCCTGAGGCTGCGGCACGTATAAAGAATATTCTTTCCTCATGCCCCAGCAACAAGAACTCGCGCTTCGTCGATATGTCGTTATCAGAAAAAGGTTTACAGGTAAGTAGGTCGTAAACATTTTCTCGCACATAAGATAAGTAAATGATGCTACTGCAAACTACTGTCAACATACCTCGTCCCAAGTTTGGGATAAAACATACGGATAGGCTTCTGTTCGTAGGGTCTTGCTTTGCCAACAATATTGGGCAGCAATTCAAGGAGAATATGTTTCAGACAATAGTCAACCCATACGGCGTAATGTATAACCCTGCATCTATACTGCATACGGTGGAACGTAGTATTAAAGATGCCATTATCGACGATGAGGGGGTGGACATTGCAGTTTTTACTCTTGGTACAAATCATGTGTACATATTGAACCAGACGGGGGAGATTGTTGACAACTGCCAGAAACGCCCCCAGAAACTGTTTACAGAAAGGGAATTGTCTGTGGAAGAATGTTACCGTTTTCTTCTTGATGCGATGCACAAGCTATGGGAAATCAAGCATGACACGAAGTTCATACTGACAGTAAGCCCTATACGTTACGCAAAATATGGTTTCCATGGCAGTCAATTATCCAAAGCAACACTATTACTCGCGGCAGACAGACTGACAGGAGATACTCTTGACATACAATCAGAATACTTTCCTGCATACGAGATAATGAATGATGAATTAAGGGACTACCGTTTCTATCAACCAGATATGCTCCACCCTTCTCAGCAGGCAGTGGACTATATATTCGAGAAATTCATAGAAACTTACTTCACGAAAGAGGCTCTACAGTTCATCGAGGAATGGAAGCCTATAAAACAGGCCCTACAACATCGTCCTTTCAATCCTGAGAGTGAAGAATACAAAACATTCATTAGCGGTGTTAAAGAAAAAGAGAAAGCGTTCATAGATAAATGGCTATGCAAATAATAAGATTGGAAAATACTTGTTCTACAAACGAATACCTGCTCCATATCGCTGCCAAACAGCCTGGATGGGAAGGTATTGTTGTGAGCGATTATCAGAGCGCAGGCAAAGGAATGGGTACCAATACATGGGAAAGTGAGGCTGGGCAAAACCTGCTGTTCAGCATACTCGTTCATCCCTCATGGCTACCTATACGCCACCAATATCTTCTTTCTATGGCAGAAGCCATAGCAATATGTGAGGTACTGTCAGGCTACACAAAAGACATAACGATAAAATGGCCTAACGATATTTATTGGAAAGACAAGAAAATCAGCGGTACACGAATAGACACCAATATCAGTGGCAACCACATCAGCGACATGGTGATAGGCACAGGCATAAACATAAACCAGCGAACATTCATCAGTGATGCTCCCAATCCAATATCTCTATGGCAGATTACAGGTAAAGAGAACGACAAAGATATTATATTAAACAATATCCTAACAGCGTTCGAGAATTATAGTACGATGCTTCGCGAAGGAAACAGCGACGCTATTGTCAAACGTTATCACGATAACCTCTACCGAAGCGAGGGATATCACTGGTATAAAGATGCCAATGGCGAATTTGAAGCAAAGACAATAGAGGTCTTGCCAAATGGTACATTAAGACTACAACGCATGAACGGCATCATAAACGAATATATGTTCAAGGAAGTGGAGTTCCTTTTTCCACCTTATTAATAAATAAATCAAAAAAAATAATAACCATAAAACTGCAAAACTATGAAATTCAATCGTATTTTACTGAAGCTCTCAGGTGAGAGCCTGCAAGGAGAACAAGGCTATGGCATAGACGTAAACCGCCTTGGAGACTATGCCCGTCAGATAAAAGAAGTCGCGGACATGGGTGTCCAAATAGGCATAGTCATTGGTGGCGGAAACATATTCCGCGGACTAAGCGGAGCAGGAAAAGGGTTTGACCGTGTAAAAGGAGACCAAATGGGAATGTGCGCCACGGTGATAAACTCTCTTGCCCTGTCAAGCGCGCTTGGTGCGATAGGTCAGAAAAACAGGGTGCTGACTGCCATACGCATGGAGCCAATAGGAGAATTTTACTCCAAATGGAAAGCCATAGAAGCCATGGAGCAAGGTGAAGTGGTGATAATGAGTGCAGGAACAGGCTCTCCCTATTTTACTACCGACACAGGTTCCTCGCTGCGTGGCATAGAGATAGAGGCTGATGTGATGCTAAAGGGCACAAGAGTAGATGGCATATACACCGCTGACCCAGAAAAAGACCCTACGGCAACAAAGTTCAAAGATATAACATATCAGGACGTTATAGCTAAAGGACTGAAGGTTATGGACATCACCGCTACCGCTATGTGTATGCAGAACAACCTCCCCATCTACGTCTTCAACATGGACATCGTCGGAAACCTGAAGAAAGTAATGGAAGGAGAAGACATCGGAACACTGGTACATAATTGACGTTGGTTCGGCGAAACGGCAATATCCGCACAAGAGCATAAGCGGTCGCATAACACATTGTTATTCAACGAAATGCCAAAAGCATAGATATTGCGTTGCAAAAGCATAGCTATCACGCAGTAATCTCAATGCTTTTGGCGCGCAATCTCAATGCTTTTGGCGCACAATCTCAATGACATTGCAGCCGTCCCAAATAGCCAACGTCGAACTCGCGTTACTGTTTCCAACGTATTACCATCTCACGCTAAATAAACAGAACAACAAAAATCCCCTGCCTATGAAGACTATAGAGATAAGATGCACAAACAATAACAGCATCACAAAATTTGAAATAGGAATTACCCTTGCTGAAGTATTCTTTCAGTTAAATCCCAAAATGCCTCTTCCGCCAGTAGCAGCCAAGGTAAACAATGAAATTGTCAGCATGAGTTACCGTATCTTTGGTAATAAGACAGTGGAATTCATAGACATCACCTCTACTGCCGGAATGAGGATATACACGCGAACTTTGTTCTTCATATTATGCAAAGCCGTCCACGACATCTTCCCCGAGGGTAAGGTCGACATAGAGTTTCCCGTGAGCAATGGTTACTACTGCAACCTCAGGATTGGCCGTCCCGTGACAGAAGACGATGCAGCCAAACTAAGGGAACAGATGGAGAACATAATAGCCTCAAGCATACCTATCAAACGCCACCAACGCCCAACAGAAGAGGTGATAGAAATGTTCCGTAAAATGGGGGACGAATCAAAAGTGTTGCTGCTTAAAAGCTTAGGACGACTATACACCATATACTGCAGCATAGACGACTATAACGACTATTTTTATGGTCCGACCCTTACAAATACACAAGACATAAATGTCTTTGGGCTTGAAAAAACCTATGACGGACTGCTGCTAAGGGTTCCACAACGCAATAACCCTTCAAAACTCGGCGACCTCATACGCCAAGACAAGATGTTCGAAGTCTTCAACGAATACCACCAATGGCAGGACACCATGGGCATAAGCACCGTGGGAGAACTAAACCAAGCCATTATGGGAGGACTCAGCAGTGGATTGATTCTCGTTTTTGAGGCTTTGCAAGAAAAGAAGTTATCACGCATTGCAGATGCCATCGCTCAACGCGAAGGCGTCAAGGTGGTACTGATAGCTGGACCATCAAGCAGCGGAAAGACTACAACCTGCAAACGCTTGTCCATCCAACTCCTGACAAACGGAATACGTCCTGTTGGCATATCGCTTGACGACTACTTCGTAAACCGCGAGGAAACGCCAAGAGACGAGAACGGAGAATACGATTTTGAATCTCTGTACGCCCTTAACCTTCCACTCTTTAATCAACAACTCAACGCTCTTATCAATGGTGAGGAAGTGGAACTGCCACGCTACAACTTTGTCACAGGACAGAGCGAGATGAGCGGAAAGAAGCTGCGACTAAAGGAAAACGAAGTCCTCGTCATTGAGGGAATTCACGCTCTCAACCCCGAATTAACCTCACAGATACCACAGCATCAGATTTTCAGGGTCTATGCCTCCGCCCTCACAACAATAACGATGGACAACCACAACTACATACCAACCACAGACAACCGTTTGTTACGCCGTATCATACGCGACAGCAAATACCGCAACTGCCCGGCCCAGACCACGTTGCACCGCTGGGCCTCTGTCCGTGCAGGTGAAGACAAATGGATATTCCCATTCCAAGAAAACGCTGACGCAATATTCAACACAGCAATGCTTTTTGAACTGGCTGTGATAAAGAATCAAGCAGAAGCAGCTTTGGAGCAAGTGCCAGAGAACTGTCCTGAATACGCAGAGGCGTCACGATTGCTTAGCTTCCTGCATTACATAAAACCTATATCCGAAAGCCAGATACCGCCCACAAGCCTGCTGCGCGAATTTCTCGGCGGAAGTACGTTTGTGTACTGACATGACAAAACAGCACCAAAAGTTTGCAAGAATCAGAATAAATTATTAACTTTGCGCTCAAAAACCAATCAAAAGCAACAAAAAATATGTTGACAGCAAAAGAAATACGTGAATCTTTCAAAAACTTCTTTGAAAGCAAAGGACACCTCATCGTGCCATCAGCACCAATGGTTGTAAAAGATGACCCAACGCTGATGTTCACCAATGCAGGCATGAACCAATTCAAAGACATCATCCTCGGCAACACAACACCCAAGAGTCGCAGACAGGCAGACACGCAGAAGTGCCTCCGTGTCTCAGGAAAGCACAATGACCTTGAAGAAGTAGGGCACGATACATATCATCACACAATGTTCGAGATGCTGGGTAACTGGTCTTTCGGCGACTATTTCAAGAAAGAAGCCATCTCATGGGCTTGGGAATACATCGTCGATGTATTGAAAATCAATCCCGAAGACCTCTACGCCACAGTATTTGAAGGCTCAGAAGAAGAAGGTCTGCAGCGCGATGAAGAGGCAGCCTCCATCTGGGAGCAGTTCCTGCCCAAAGACCACATTATCAACGGCAACAAACATGACAACTTCTGGGAGATGGGAGACACTGGTCCTTGCGGTCCCTGTTCAGAAATACACGTTGACTCTCGCTCCGCTGAAGAAAAAGCAAAGACTCCTGGACGCGAACTCGTAAACAAGGATCATCCTCAGGTGATAGAGATATGGAACCTTGTCTTCATGCAGTTCAACCGCAAAGCTGACGGTTCACTTGAAGGGCTGCCAGCAAAAGTTATCGATACAGGAATGGGATTTGAGCGTCTTGTACGTACAATGCAGGGCAAGACCTCCAATTATGACACCGACATATTCCAGCCACTCATCAAGGTTATGGCAGACATGGCAGGCTGCAAGTACGGCGACGATGAGAAGAAAGACATCGCCCTCCGCGTAATTGTCGATCATCTGCGCGCCATCGCCTTCGCTATTGCTGATGGTCAGCTGCCATCTAATGCCAAGGCGGGATATGTAATACGTCGTATCCTCCGTCGTGCCGTGCGTTATGGATATACCTTCCTCGGGCAGAAAGAAGCCTTCATATACAAGCTCGTCCCTACCCTCGTTGAAGAAATGGGAGCAGCCTTCCCCGAACTACCCGCACAACAGAAGCTTATCATGAAAGTGATGCAGGAAGAAGAATCCTCTTTCCTCCGCACACTTGAAAACGGCATACGTCTGCTTCAGGGAGTGATAGACGAGACCAAAGCCGCTGGTAATACAGAGATAGCAGGTGACAAGGCGTTCAATCTCTTCGACACTTTCGGTTTCCCTCTCGACCTCACAGAGTTAATATGCCGTGAACAAGGCATGACGGTTGACGGAAAAGGCTTTGACACCTGTATGCAGGAGCAGAAGAACCGAGCACGTAACGCTGCCGAGGTGCATCTTGGAGACTGGGTAACAGTAAATGAAGCAGAATCCTCATTCGTTGGCTACGACTACACAGAGTACCCATGCCACATCGTGAAATACCGAGAAGTGAAGCAGAAGAAAGGGACTGCGTACGAGATGATTCTTGACTACACGCCTTTCTATGGCGAGATGGGCGGCGAAATAGGTGACACTGGTGTACTTGTCAGCGAGGACGAAGAGATAAAGGTACTTGACACCAAGAAGGAAAATGGTATTGCTATACACATTGTTGACAAATTACCAGAAAACCCGCAAGCGGAGTTCATGGCTTGTGTAGATGTAGAACGTCGCTATGCCATTGAGTCTAACCACACCTGCACACACCTCCTTGACGCAGCCCTGCGCGAGGTTCTCGGTGAGCACGTGGAACAGAAAGGTTCGCTTGTCACAGCAGACTATCTGCGTTTCGACTTCTCACACTTTGAGAAAGTGACGGCAGAACAGCTCCGTCAAGTGGAACACATCGTCAATGAGAAGATACGCATGAATATCCCTCTTCAGGAATTCCGTGACACTCCAATAGAAGAAGCAAAACAACTTGGAGCGATAGCACTCTTCGGAGAGAAATATGGCGACAGGGTGCGTGTTGTTAAGTTCGGCTCAAGCGTAGAGTTCTGTGGCGGATGTCATGCCAAGGCAACAGGTCAGATAGGCATGGTACGCATCACGGCAGAGAGCAGTGTCGCAGCAGGTGTGCGTCGTATCGAAGCCATTACCGGTAAAGCGGTGGAAGAGATGATGGACCATGCACAAGACATGATAGCCGACCTCCGCGCCCTCTTCAACAATGCGCCCAACCTTATGGCTACGATAGAAAAAGCCATCAACGACAATAAAGAGTTGCAGGCACAGGTTGACGAGTTCAAAGCGCAAAAGGCAATGCAGTTCAAAGAAACGCTCATCAACAAGGCGCAGACCATCAACGGTGTTACGGTTATCTCAGGTCTATGCCCTGTAGACCCTCAGAACATCAAGGACATAGCCTTCCAGTTGCGTACACAGTTCCCAGAAAATCTTATCGTGGCATTAGGCTGTGAGACAGGTGGTAAGCCAAGCATCACCGTGGCACTGTCTGACGACCTCGTTGCAGCTGGAAAGAATGCTGGTAAGGTAGTCCGCGAAGCTGGTAAACTAATTCAGGGAGGTGGTGGCGGACAGTCATACTTCGCTACTGCTGGAGGCAAGAACTCCGATGGACTCAAAGCTGCTATCGACAAAGTTGTGGAGCTTTGCCTGTAATGGTAGTAAAATAAAATTCATTTACAATTCAATAACTACGGAGGTGTGGCAAACAATATGCCGCACCTCCGTAGTGTTATACCGCATGTTTTACGCGCAAACAGTATGGCGTCAATGCAATTTCAAACAAATACCATTGACACTCATATACAATCAGACCTCTCCCATGATACAATATCAAGAAGAGAGGTCTGATTTTTATTATATATAATCTGTATAAGCTTACTTGTTCTGTGCAAGCGCTACGTTAACGGCGCAAGCCAC
The DNA here is from genome assembly GCA_022773825.1 of Prevotella sp. Classification (GTDB taxonomy): domain Bacteria; phylum Bacteroidota; class Bacteroidia; order Bacteroidales; family Bacteroidaceae; genus Prevotella. Next base: position 31,994 of record JALFOF010000059.1, on the reverse strand, counting down.
GGTGCAACCTACCATCGGATTGTTACCTATGCCGAGGAAGCCCATCATCTCTACGTGTGCAGGAACAGATGAAGAACCAGCGAACTGCGCGTCAGAGTGCATACGTCCGAGGGTGTCTGTCATACCGTAAGAAGCAGGACCTGCAGCCATGTTGTCTGGGTGCAGAGTACGACCTGTACCACCACCAGAAGCTACTGAGAAGTATGGCTTACCAGCAAGGATGCGCTCCTTCTTGTATGTGCCAGCGGTAGGATGCTGGAAACGTGTCGGGTTAGTAGAGTTACCGGTGATTGATACATCTACATTCTCCTTCCACATGATTGCAACGCCCTCACGGACATCGTCAGCACCGTAGCAGTTCACCTTTGCACGTGGACCATCAGAGTAAGCCTTTGTCTTAACAACCTTCAGCTCGCCAGTGTAATAGTCAAACTGTGTCTGCACGTATGTAAATCCATTGATACGAGAGATAATCATAGCAGCGTCCTTGCCAAGACCATTGAGGATGACGCGGAGAGGCTTCTGGCGAACCTTGTTAGCCATCTCAGCAATCTTAATAGCACCCTCCGCAGCAGCGAAGGACTCGTGACCAGCAAGGAAAGCGAAGCATTCTGTCTCTTCACGGAGAAGACGTGCGGCCAGATTTCCGTGACCAATACCTACCTTACGGTCGTCAGCAACTGAGCCTGGGATGCAGAAAGACTGAAGACCAATGCCTATAGCCTCCGCAGCTTCAGCAGCTGTCTTGCAGCCCTTCTTTATTGCGATGGCACAACCTACCACGTATGCCCACTTAGCATTCTCGAAGCAAATCATCTGTGTTTCCTCACAAGTCTTGTAAGGATCGATGCCTGCCTTATCACATATCTCGTTAGCCTCTTCAATAGAAGAAATGCCGTACTCGTTCAACGCAGCAAGAATCTGCTTGATACGACGGTCCTGTGACTCAAATTTTACTTCACGAATCATGTTTTTTCCTCCTATTTAGTTTTTACGTGGATCAATAAACTTAACAGCGCCCTGCTCTGGCTTCGTACGGCCGTATGTGCCAGTAACCTGCTTGAGAGCCTCATTGGCGTCAACACCCTTCTTCACTGCATCCATGAACTTGCCCATGTGTACAAACTCATATCCGCATACCTCATTGTCCTCGTCAAGATACTGCTTTGTGATGTATCCCTCTGTGAGCTGAAGGTAACGTGTACCCTTTGCCTTTGTGCCATAGAGTGTACCACACTGTGATACGAGACCCTTTCCGAGGTCTTCAAGGCCAGCACCAATAGCGAGACCGCCTTCTGAGAAAGCTGACTGCGTGCGGCCGTAAACAATCTGAAGGAAGAGCTCGCGCATTGCCGTGTTGATGGCATCGCATACGAGGTCCGTGTTGAGAGCCTCCAAGATGGTCTTGCCAGGAAGAATTTCCGAAGCCATGGCAGCAGAGTGCGTCATGCCTGAACAGCCTATGGTCTCAACGAGAGCCTCCTCTATGACGCCGTCCTTTACGTTGAGTGACAGCTTGCAGCAACCCTGCTGTGGAGCGCACCAGCCAATACCATGAGTCATGCCAGAGATATCCTTTATCTCCTTTGCCTGAATCCACTTACCCTCTTCGGGGATTGGAGCAGGTCCATGGTTAGGACCTTTCGCAACGACGCACATGTCGTTGATTTCCTTTGTGTAAATCATATTAAGTTTCTTATTAAAAAAATAAAGTGTTGCATTCTTCTTTTGTATAAGAGTTCTTTCAACTCTATAGACCCTTTTCAACGGCAAAATTACAAAAAATCTTTGACAAAGTGGCAGTTTGCCTGTTCTTTTTTCGTAAAAAAACTATAATCCTATCATTTTATTATGTTTTTTCCGTAATTATTATTACTTTTGCAAAGTAGAAATTGCAAATATGATAGAAGTAAAGATAAACGACAATGAGCTGTCACAGGCAGCATCGGCAGGTGCGGACACATTCCTGCAACTTATCATTGACAAGACTCGCGCCGCCATCGGCGGTGAGCTGACGGCGGAGAATATGCCACTTATGTCCTCGAAACAAATCACGTTGATAGGCTATGCCACGCTGCGCGAGGAGGTGATGGACGGCGGTTTCGTACAGCTTATACACAATGGTTACGGTCCGTTCTTCTTTCACAACCCCTTTGATGCCGCTGTGCGAGACTGGGGGCTGCTGGAACTATGCCGCCTAATGCGCAGAGCGAAGAAACAATACCTTCGCCACCGTGAGGTTATAGAGAAGGAGATGACAGATGAAGAGTTCATGGCTTTATATGAGACCATGCAGGTATTCGATGATTTCGACGATGACTTCGTCACTAACGAGGAGCAATGGACGGACACCGTTGCCCATTTCGTGGATGAACATCTGGAGGAATTCATTACAATAGAAGGATAATAACACACTTATGAACAAGGAACAGGAATTATTAAGGAAGAAAAGTCCCGTACAGATAAAGAACAAGAAAGCGGCATTCGACTATTTCTTTGTTGACACATACACCGCTGGCATAGTGCTTACGGGCACAGAAATCAAGTCTATTCGCATGGGCAAGGCATCGCTCGTCGATGCTTTCTGTTACATACACAATGGTGAGATATGGGTGAAGGGAATGAACGTCTCACCTTATTTCTATGGTTCTTATAACAACCACGAGGCTAAACGCGACCGCAAGCTGTTGCTTAACCGTCGCGAGATACACCGTCTGCAGGAGGATACCAAGGCTGTAGGCTTCACCATAGTACCTATACTCGTATTCATTGACGACAGAGGGCGCGCGAAGGTTGACATCGCTCTCTGTCGGGGCAAGAAGGAATACGACAAGCGCGAAACGCTGAAAGAGAAGCAGGACAGACGTGAGATGGATCGTGCGATGAAGCATTTTTAATCTCTTTGCACCCCTTCCATTGCCCTTTAACCCAAATCGGTCATTAGAGCCTAAACAGATTTTGTTTTATTGTCGAGCAGATTGGCTATCTTTGTAACGCAGGTATAGCGGGCTACGTCAAGTTACAAAGACAGGCAAGATGCCGACAAGAAAATAAAATCTGTTAGGAAACAACACAAAAACAAGAAGTTTTGAACTTTTGTGGTCTAATGACCGATTTGGGGTTAACGTGCCGATACACATTCCTCAGCGGCAATATACGACAACGGGTCCCGTGGGTTTATACAACCCTTGGGACCCGTTGTTTATTATCAAACGGTATGTCTTACATCTCCGTATATTACATCATGCCACCCATTCCCGGTGCGCCGCCCATCGGCATAGCCGGTTCCGGGGCAGGCTTGTCGCAGATGAGACACTCAGTAGTGAGGAACAAACCTGCAACGGAAGCAGCGTTCTCAAGTGCCACACGGCTCACCTTGGCAGGGTCAATGATGCCAGCCTTGCGCAGGTCTTCATAGATGTCAGTGCGTGCGTTATATCCGAAGTCACCTTCGCCCTCACGTACCTTCTGTACTACCACCGCACCTTCGCCGCCTGCATTGATGACAATCTGGCGCAGAGGCTCCTCAATGGCACGCTTCACGATGTTGATACCTGTCTGCTCGTCAGCGTTGTCGCCCTTCATGTCAACCAGTGAGCTGAGCGCACGGATGTATGTCGTACCGCCTCCAGCTACAACGCCTTCCTCTATTGCGGCACGTGTAGCGCAGAGTGCGTCGTCCACGCGATCCTTCTTTTCCTTCATCTCCACCTCGGAGTTAGCTCCTACATAAAGCACCGCTACACCACCTGCGAGTTTTGCAAGACGCTCCTGCAGCTTCTCCTTGTCGTAAGAAGACGTCGTGTTCTCTATCTCCTTCTTTATTGCAATCACGCGGTCAGCGATAGCGTCCTTTGAACCTGCGCCACCAGCGATAATAGTGTTGTCCTTTGAGATGGTGACCTTGTCACAAGTGCCACACATATCCAGCGTAGCCTGATCGAGCTTCAGACCCTTCTCCTCTGATATTACGAGACCGCCAGTCAGCACTGCGATGTCTTCGAGCATAGCCTTGCGGCGGTCGCCGAAGCCGGGAGCCTTGACAGCGCATATCTTCAGACCGCCACGCAGACGATTTACAACGAGTGTTGTGAGTGCTTCAGAGTCAACATCCTCTGCTATGATAAGCAGTCCACGGCCACTCTCTGCCGCCGGCTGGAGGATAGGAAGAAGCTCCTTGAGGTTTGAAATCTTCTTGTCGTAGATGAGGATATATGGGTTCTCCATAACACACTCCAGCTTCTCCGCGTCTGTCACGAAGTAACCAGACAGATATCCACGGTCAAACTGCATACCCTCCACAACACCGATGCTTGTGTCACGGCTCTTGCTCTCCTCGATGGTTATCACGCCGTCCTTTGACACCTTGCGCATAGCGTCAGCAAGGAGCTTACCAATCTCGGGGTCGTTATTTGCTGACACCGTGGCAACCTGCTCAATCTTGTCGTAGTTGTCGCCTACGAGCTCAGCATTTGTCTTGATGTACTCCACTACGGCATTCACAGCCTTGTCAATACCGCGCTTCAAGTCCATCGGGTTCGCGCCAGCGGTGACGTTCTTCAGTCCCTCAGTAACGATAGCCTGTGTGAGGATGGTTGCCGTCGTAGTGCCGTCGCCAGCGTCATCACCAGTCTTTGAAGCAACGCTCTTCACAAGCTGTGCACCAGTGTTCTCAAACTTGTCTTCCAGCTCCACTTCCTTGGCCACAGTAACGCCGTCCTTAGTAATCTGCGGAGCGCCGAACTTCTTTTCTATTACCACGTTGCGTCCCTTAGGACCAAGTGTCACCTTAACAGCGTTAGCAAGCTGGTCAACGCCACGCTTCAGTGCCTCGCGGGCATCAGTATTGAATTTTATCTCTTTTGCCATGATTTTTTCTCCTTATATTATATAGGTATTGTTAAACGATTTTCGCTTACTTTACTTCACGATAGCAAGCACGTCAGACTGACGCATCATAAGGTATTTCTCACCATCGTACTCCAGTTCTGTGCCAGAATACTTACCGTAGAGCACCACGTCACCAGCTTTGAGCACCATTTCCTCATCCTTAGTTCCGTTGCCTACTGCTATCACCTCGCCCTTCAGGGGCTTCTCCTTTGCCGTATCGGGGATGATAATACCGCCAATTTTCTCTTCTGCCGCCGCTGGCTTAATCAGCACGCGGTCTGCTAATGGTTGAATGTTCATTGTCTTATCTGTTTATATGGTTATTGTTTGACTTTGCCTTGGATAACACGAAAAACATGCCAATCCTCTACCGTGACACCATTGTCAGTGCATCATGCGACAAAAATGGCAGAACAACATATCTCACCTTGCCAAAGCAGGCAGACAATGGCACAATGAATGGTTGAAAGACACTTGTTTGTATTTACACCACATTTTGGCAGAATGTCGATATTACATTGCTTTTCGTGACATCTTGATTTTTAAAAATTGACGTGTAAAAACGCAAAATAGAGGAAACATCACGACGAACAAATCACCTTATCGTGTCAATACAACAGTTTTATTACCTCATACGACAGTAACGGCACTGCGAAAACACCCTTTTACGACGCAAAACGATCGCTTCGGCACTGTAAAATGAACGCCATTGCAACGTAATATCATAGCTATTAGATTGCAATAGCTATGATATTACAACACAAACAAAATGTATTTGTTTATCAAATTCGTATATCAAGCTATAATACAAGATATTATAAAATTTTTACGAGATTAGCGAATTTGCGAACAAAGATGTACTTCTTGGATTTTATCGCCGTATTTTGCGTGGTGCAAATGAGCAGTTTGTCACTATTTTCACAATATTTGTGACACGGTGCGAATAAGGCATTACACAGTCCCCTACCCTAAACCGTGCCGCGGTTTTCTGGCTGCTGAATACGAAAAATCAACACTTCGCGAAAGAAAATGCAAGGGTTTGCTTGTGGGTATCTTGTTTTTATATTACCTTTGCAAACGGAATAAAACTGCAAACGTGTTTACGGCAACAAAAGAATGAAAAGAAAAAGATGCGCCATAGTGATGGGAGCTACCTCCGGCATAGGTATGGAGGTGGCGCTGCTGCTGGCGAAACGCGGATGGAAGGTGGGCATAGCTGGCAGGCGCGAGGAACGCCTCTGCCGTGTGATGGATGCCAACAAGGGCATTGCCGTGAAGAAACAAATTGACGTGACGGCGCAGAACGCTGCTGAACGCTTGGCTGAGATGGCAGAAGAGCTGGGAGGCATGGACCTATACGTGCACAGCTCGGGCATAGGATGGCAGAACACAGGACTCGACACGGACAAGGAGCTGCTGACGGTGGAGACGAACGGCACTGGCTTTACGCGGATGCTGTCCGCCGTATTCAATCTGATGGCAGAACGAGGAGGGGGGCACATAGCGTGCATCACGTCAATAGCGGGAACGAAAGGGCTCGGGGCCGCCCCTGCCTACTCTGCCACGAAACGATACCAGAGCCACTATCTGGAATGTCTGACGCAGTTAGCCGGCATACGCGGGTTAGACATCACAACGACGGACATACGCCCTGGGTTTGTTGACACCGACCTTATAGCTAATTCGCACTTCCCGCTAAAGCTGCCACCCAAGGCGGTTGCTGCCGACATCGTCCAGGCCATAGAGCGCAAGAAGGCTGTGGTGGTGATAGACTGGCGTTACAGGCTGCTTGTGGCTTTATGGAGACTGTTGCCACGATGGATATGGACAAGAATGAAAATACAATAGAACCATGGAACAAGTAATACTCGCAATAGTCGTGATAACGGCTATAATATCATGTGTTTACGCCATACGGTGCAAGCAAAAATGCGCCACAGTGGAAGCTATGCGACTTCAGACAGAGGGCGACTACAAGGCTCAGATAGCGCAGTTGCGGAAGGAGGCGGAGATGACCGCCGCCAACGTTGACAGCGCACGGGCGGAAAGCGAGAGGCGTGTGGCAGAGGCCAAGGCGGACGCTGAGCGAAACTTGGCGGTAGCGAAGCAGGAAATGGGCACAATAATAACGGAAACGAAGGCTGAGAGGGATGTCCTGAAACAAGAAAAAGAGAAGGTGCAGGAGGAGAACTCACAGCTGAGGGCCGCCCTTGAGACGACACAGAAGCTGTTAGAGACGTCAAAGGCGCAGGCGGAAAAAGACGAGAAGAGTCGCGAGGAGAAATTCCATACTGAGCTAAACCTTGCGCGCGAACAGATGAGGGCGCAGTTCGAGAAAGAAATGAAAGAGCGCTCGGACACATTGAAGCAAGAGGCGCAAGAGCGGATGAACAGCCTGCGCAGAGCCAACTCCGAGCAAATGGAAACGATAGTGGGACCTCTGAAGAAAGAACTTGAGCAACTTCGGCAACTTGTGGACAAGAGCCATGAGGTGCAGACGCGCAACACGTCTTCGCTGGAAGCGAGCATAAAGGCGGTGTTTGAACACGACAAAGAGCGCGACAAGACCACGCAGAACCTGGCGGAGGCACTGAAGAACAGAGGTAAGGTGCAGGGCGACTGGGGCGAGATGGTACTGGAGAACATACTGCGCGACAGTGGACTGCGCGAGGGTGAGGAGTACGTGAAGCAGCAGAACGTAAAGACGGAAGACGGGGCGAATGAACGCCCGGATATAATAGTGAACGGTGCCGACGGCTCGCGCGTCATAATAGATTCCAAGGTGTCGCTGACAGCGTACACAGACTACGTGGGTGCCGAGACGGAGGAGGAGCGAACGACGGCGGTGAAGGCCAACTACGACTCGATATGGAAACACGTATGCGAACTGGCGGACATGAAGTACCACAAAGATGTGGAGAAGGCTATGCCGATAGTGCTGATGTTCATACCCAACGAGGGTAGCTACATACTTGCCATGAACAAAGACCCACAGCTGGGAACGAAGGCATATAAGAAAGGTGTACTGATAATAAACCCGACAAACCTGATGGTGGTGCTGCGGCTGATGTTCCTGACTTGGCAGAACACAAGGCAGGAAAAGAACAACCGTGAGATACTGGCTGCCGCGGGGAAGATATACGAGAAATATACCACCTTTGCTGATAGCTATGTGACTCTCGGCAACCAGCTGAGCACGGCACGTAACACCTACGACAAGGGAATGGGACAGTTGCGTGAAGGCAGGGGCAACCTGTCAAAGCAGTTGCAGGACTTGCTGAAGTACGGCGTTACACCCTCAAAGCAAATTCCCGAGGAGATGAAATCACTGGAGTTAGGCGAGTAGAACCTTACAAAAACGTAGAAACAATGAATTGCAAACAGAACGACTTTAACATTTACGGTGATGACGCGGAGGCTTTGTTCTCCGTTGGACGACGTTTTCTGAACGGCAATGGTCTGGAGAAGGACCTCGTCAAGGCGCATGACCTGCTGTCGAAGGCGGCAGCGCTGGGACACGTGCAGGCAAAGGCACTGTTAGACACGATAGACCCCGGCGACACTGCGGTGGAAGAAGCAGACGAACAGCTCAGCGCAGACCTGAGGGAGATGTTGGAATACAACAAGCAGTTTGTGAAGACGAGGGGGTACGAGAAATACGTAACGAGCAAATTCCCCGATAAGAAGATAGCCATCGTTACGTGCATGGACACTCGTCTGGTGAAGTTGCTGCCCGCCGCACTCGGTTTGAAGAACGGGGATGTAAAGATAATAAGAAACGCCGGCGGCACCATAACAAATCCTTTCGACTCCACAATGCGCTCCCTGCTTGTTGCTATATACGAGCTGGGCGTGAATGAGATAATGATTATAGGACATACAGGTTGCGGTGTGCAGGGAATGGACAGTCAGGAGATGCTGCACCTTATGAAGGAGCGCGGCGTGGACGATGAACACATCTCGCTGATGAAACACTGCGGCATAGACCTCGACTCGTGGTTGCACGGCTTTGACGACACGGATGCCGCCATACTCGAAACGGTGGACTTGGTTAAGAACCACCCGTTGATACCGAAAGACATCACTGTGCGTGGCTACATCATGGACTCTACCACAGGAGAACTTACAATAAAAGGATAGACAGAAGGCTTATGAAACTATTAGACATAATAAAAAACAGGTACAGTTGCAGGGCATACACGGCACAGGAAGTAACGAAGGAACAGTTAGAGTATATAATGGAGTGCGTAAGGATGGCGCCTTCCGCCGTCAACAAGCAACCATGGAGGTTCCGCGTAATAAGCGGCGAAGCAGGTAAGGCAAAGGTGAGACAGTGCTATGACAGGCAGTGGTTCAGCTCGGCCGGGACATATATCATTGCCTCCGTGCTGCATAACGAGGAGTGGGTGCGTGCTGACGGTAAGGCACATGGCAACATTGACATATCCATTGCGGTGGAACATCTTTGCCTTGCCGCCACGGAACTGGGACTGGGGACGTGCTGGGTGTGCAACTTTGACGCTGCTAAGTGCCGCGAACTCTTCGCTATGACAGACAAGGAAGAGCCAGCGGTAATAATACCGATAGGCTATCCTGACTGCGAAGTTACGCCTAAGAAGCGCAAAGAGATGGCGGAGATAATCATTGAGGAACAAGATTAAAGTAGAATAAGTAAGCGAAGTGTACCAGAAATTCATCATAAACCAAGACGGGGTGCTGAAGTTCGGGACGGTATATCTGCACAGGGATATGCTGGCAACGGGGGAGCGGTGCGTCTATGGAGGCGGGCTGTGGAAGGTTGACCACTGCCGCCAAGCCATAATACTGTATGGAAGGTCGTTTGACTTCGGTCCGCCCGACTTTGAGTTTGTGCGCAGAATAGACTGGAATGGTGTGGGAGGAAAGCCGTGCACGCTGCTGTTTATGCCGCATTGGCCTGACGAGACAGAACTTTACCCCGTGTGTATAAAACAGCAATGACAATGCATTAAAAATACAGAAAACACATATTACAAAGGGAAAGCACCACCTTTACCCCCCAGTCATACCCCCTAAAAAGCGCTTTTTTAGCATTTTTCTACCACAAAACTGAAAAAAAAGCCCTTGTACATTGTGTAATCCATCATTTTTTTGTACTTTTGCAAGCGTTAATAATTAAAACAAACTGATATGAAGAATTTAATTGAGAAAATCGCTGTGGCATACAACGCCTTCCAGAAGGATGCAGATGCACAAGCAGAATCTGGCAACAAAGCTGCTGGAGCAAGAGCACGCAAGGCGTCTCTCGAAATCGAAAAGATGATGAAGGAGTTCCGCAAGGCAAGCCTCGAGGCTGCGAAGAAGTAACATTTTTGTAAGCAAGAGAAAGCCAGAAGACCGACATCCTCCGTGGATGTAAGTCTTCTGGCTTTTGTTTTACCCCATTATGGCGGGGGGATTACTATGCCTCGACGCAGCAATGACACTCGCGATAATGGATTATATCTCCACGCTATAGTCGCGAGAATAGCGCAGCATCTGCTCTTCCAATGTCTCGCTGAAGTCGAGTCGAACATCTGTAATCTCACCGGAAGCATCAAAAACAGGCGTCATCCGTGGATTTAAGAAACCTTTATAAGGCGCGATATTCAGCTTTTTATATCGTTCCAGCACCTCAGCGTGCAGTTCTGGATTTATTTTCACACCGTAATCCTCCACAAGTTGCTTGGCCGCTTCATAGTCTCCTTCACTCTTTATGCGCTGAACCTCCGCGAGAAGCTGGGCGAAGAGCTGACGAAGGCGTGGGTAATCATATATAATAAGGTATGTTTTTCCATCGCGTTTCTTTAGCTCCATGCAGCCTTCAGAGTGCTTATAGCACCAGTTTGCGATAAGAGCACGGTTGCGCATGTGTGCTTCCTCTATGTTATCGCCCAACTTTATGCGGACATTTTGCGTCAAAATGCCATTCATTATATATGTATAATAGTTGGATTTATACGCCTCCATGTCAGGCACCAGACCCAGTTCCAGCATCTTGGCGTCTGCAATGTAATAGAGCCCGAACAGGTCGGCACGCGCTTCCTCGATAGTATTGCCGTATGCTTTAAGCGCATCCGGGTCGGTATCGGGCAGCATTTGTCCACTGCCATGCCCCAGACATTCATGCAAATCCGTGTGCAGGTCATCGCAGGCGTCACCATATTTGCGCACCATTGCCACGGTATCAGCATCGCAAGCGAACTCCTCAAGGAAGCCATTGCCCTGTGCCGCCTTGTTATACGCGGAGGTGAAGTTGGTGATAGTGACGCTCTTTGAGCCATGTTGCGCCCTTATCCAGTCGGCATTGGGCAGGTTTATGCCTATGGCGGTGGAGGGATATTCCTCTCCTCCTATCATGGCGGCACAGATAGCGTTAGCCACTACCCCCTTGACTGTGGACTTACGGAAACGTGAATCCACTGGAGAATGGTCCTCAAACCACTGCGCATTGTTGCTGATGGTCTGTGTTCGCTTGCAGGCCTCCATGTCTTTGTATTCCACTATGCCTTCCCACCCTGCCTTATGACCGAGCGGATCGCCATAGACCTCAATGAAACCATTTATGAAATCAACGCGTCCTTCAAGCTCTTTCAGCCATTCTATGGAGTAAGCGTCAAAGGTTCGCAGGTCTCCTGTGGTGTAATAATCAACAAGAAGGGATATAATATGCTTCTGACGCTCGTTTTCCGCATATAGTTTTGCTTTCTCAAGACATTCTATTATGCGTGCAATCGTATTGCCATACTTGCCTCCAAGATACCAAACATCCTCTACAAGTTTACCGTCTTCGCCCTTGACAAGTGTGGAATTAAGCCCGTAAGATGGCGGACAAGGGTCGTTGTCCTGCTTCTTTGCGGCGTAAAAAGCCTCCGCTTCTTTCTGCGTAACGCCCTGGTAGAAGTTGCAAGCAGAGGTTTTAACGAGGTCTTCGCCATCTGTTTTGTTCACACGCTTTGGCAATACGGTTTCGTCAAACATCACGGGCACGATAGTTTCAAGCAGTTTCTCTGCCGGCATGGGCAGTATTGTGTCCGAAAGCTGCCTCACTTTTGACACGAAATATGCCTTCGAGAACTCTGGTTTGAACTTGCCACAGCCGTAATGGTGGTATATTCCGTTGGAGAACCACACCCTTTTTAGGTAGATGGTGAGGGCCTTTGCGTCATCAGAGGTATCGTTCTCCGCCCTAATCACACCGAGGAGTTCCTCCAATGTCTTTCTTATAAGGAGGTTATACCTGCCGTATTGGTCAAACGTTATATCGCGTCCCCACAGCGTTGCCTCCGCAAGATAGTATATATAAGCCTTCTGTTGGGCTGTAAGTAGTTCAAAACCCGGAAGTTTATAGCGCAGCATCTGCAAGTCAGCGAACCGTTCACCTGAATAATTGAATTGCATTTCGTTTAGTCGTTTTATTCTTTTTTCGTTTTAATGTCCTGTTTCTTCGTGTCTCTGGGCAACTCTCCGTACTCGGCTTTATATTTCCTGTTGAAGGTATTTACACTGCCATAACCCGCCACAGCGGCAATATGCTCCATGCTAAAACGCCCGTTGTTGAGCATTACGAGATGGCGCGCATGGCGCAACCGGCAATTGTCCGTATAGTCATGGAAGGTGGTATGCATCTCCTCACGCAACACCTTTATCAGCGAGGAGCGCGCTATGCCAAGGGCATCGGCCACCATTGCCAGTGTGAGGTTTGGGTTACGAAAGTTGCGTTCTTTCCTTATATAATCCTTCACCCTCCCTGCCACGAGAGCTTTGTCCAACGGTTGGTATCTCATACGGATAGAGTTTTCTTGCCCTGTGCGTCGATATCAATGTTCACGCGGTAGTTGGTATAGCTGTCAGGGATAGACAATACCGCTATGAAGCGCACGCCCTTCTCCCCTGCCCTATCCACTATTATCTCCGACAACACCGCCTGGTCAAGGTAAGCCTGCGGCACCAGCGTGGAGAACTCGGCCTTAGTGATGTTGCTGCCAAACACCTTTTGCTGGCCTTCGTAAAGTGCAATGTACACGATATTGTCGTAATAGATGCTCTCTACCCTCAAACCGTCACTGTTTGTGGTCTGTCTATAAACCTTGTATGTAGTGGGATTAACCTGCGTATATGCGTGATAATGCTTGTCTTTGTACGCCATGACGGTGTCTTTCTTAACTTTTTTCCCCTGATTGAGTGTCACCGCCCCCTTGTATTCGCCCCTCGCCAAGGGCACCACATCCTTGCCGGCCTTGGTAAGCTGCGTCTCGTCGCCCTCGGAATTGACAAAACTGAAGCTGGTACTGTTAAGATGCTTTATGGGATAGGCTGTGAGTATGTGGTTTTCTATAAAGAGCGTGTCATGAAAAACATGGAAAGCCACGGGCAAAGACAATGAATCATTATAGAAAACAGTATCTCCCTTGAAAGTGAACACAATGTTCCCCTCCAAATCATTTATCCAAGTGCCTTGCAATAATTTCTTCGCCGCAACGTCTTCTACCTTCTCTGGTTTCACATCCGCCTTGGAACCGCAAGCCGCAAAGAACTGTATAACTATCAGGTTAACAGCTATTAATGTGTATTTCATCAAGTATTTCACAACATTTTCATATTAATCCTATAATCAATCTTTTGCAAATATACAATTTTTTTTTCAAACAAAAAAGGAGTTCGCACTTTTTTGTAACAAAATCTCAATATATTTTGGCATCTCAAAAAAAATGCTTACCTTTGCAACGATTTCCTCTTAAAAAGTGGCTTGACAGAAAATGAACGAACTATCCAGACATATTGAGATATTATTACTCAACAACGACTGCGTTATTGTGCCAGGATTTGGTGGCTTTATGGCTCACCATCGTCCTGCGGAATACGTTGACGAGGCTGGAATGTTCTACCCGCCACAACGCACTCTGGGCTTCAACTCACAGCTAAGGCTCAACGATTCCCTCCTCGCACAGTCGTACGTGGAGGCATACGACATCAGTTACCCAGAGGCAGTGCGGCGCATAGAGGAAGAGGTAGCAGAGATAAAGCAGACCATATCAATAGAAGGGGCATACGAATTTCACGGCATCGGAACGATAAAGCAGAACTCTTCAGAGATATACGACTTCGAACCGTGCACCGCCGGACTGCTTACGCCAGAGCTGTATGCGCTCAACTCCTTTGCGATAGACCTCCTTGCACAACCAGCGGAGACAACAGAGATACCTCTGGAGATACACGCTGTCAACACAAAGGCAGAGAAAACACCCACGAAAGAAACCGTGGAAGACACGAGCGAGGAAGGGACAGAAGAGTACAACGAGAGAACCATAGAGATAAGACTGCACACTTTGCGCAACATCATGGCGGCAGCCATGGTACTACTATTATTCATATTCTCCAGCATACCAGCCGGAGTGGGCAGCAATAAGATCATTACCTGCTCGGTGCTCGACACAGAACTCATCACCTCTTTTATAAAAGCAAGCGCCTTCAACGCAGATATGGCGGAGCCACTGGTTACCGACACGGCGGCAAAGACCACCAGCGAACCCCGCGAGGAAGTGGAAAACACGCAGGCAGGAGACGTCACTGATGGCAAGTTCTTTATCGTAATGGCAAGCAAAGTAACAAAGAGTGGAGCGGAGAACTTCATCGCCCAGCTTGCCGACGCGGGTTACAAGGAGGCGAGAATGATAGAGAGGGGCTCCATGCGCAAGGTGGTATATGGCAGGTACGCTACATCCTCCGACGCCAATGAGGCACTTCATGAACTGCGGAAAGAGAATGATGCCTTTGCTGAAGCATGGATAAGCAACATCTAACTAAAACATTGTTCATCCAACAAGGCTCCTCATAACGCCGCACCCCATAACATTTTTACGAGCAACAATATAACTCCCACAAGCATACGCAGCACAATCCACTATGAAAAGAGTAAGATGTCCCAAGTGCGACAACTACATAACGTTTGACGAAACCAGGTACAGCGCCGGGCAATCCCTCGTCTTTCTATGCCCCGACTGCGGCAAGGAGTTCGGCATACGCATAGGTGTCTCCAAGCTGCGCAAGCGTCAGAAAGAAGAAAACCCCACCGCGGAGGAAGCCGATGAAGGCGTTGGAGCAATCATAGTAATAGAGAACGTGTTCCACTACAAACAGGTATTACCGCTGCGTATGGGCGACAACACCATAGGCCGCTACATGAAAGGCTCCAAATGCAATACGCCGATAGAGACCAACGACCCCTCCATCGACATGAACCACTGCGTAATCAACGTGTCAAGGAACAAAAAAGGCGACCTGAAATACGTGCTCCGCGACGGGCCAAGCTACACTGGAACCTTCGTAGATAACCAAATTCTTGGCGACAAAGAACGTCGAATAATAGAAAATGACACGCTATTCACCATCGGAGCGACATCTATCATTTTGAAAACGCCCGATGGAATAGAACATTGACAAACGTCAACAAATCACCACGTTACACTTTTTTTAGCCAAAACTGTTTGCGTACACAGTTTTTTATTACTACCTTTGCACCCGAAAGGTAGAGTGTATGCTATTGTGTTTGGCATTTCTCTATCAATTTACGAACAGGAAGCCGGGAGCAGCCGGCGTTACACAACAGTGTCACGGCAAACAAAGAAGGTGACAACCTCATCCTTCTCCGCCACAACACTGTACGCCTACTGTTTCCTGGACGGCGGAAAGACCAGCTGCCTCACATTACGTTGCTCCGCAATAAGCTAACGTAGCTCTGCCCCACCTTACAAGCAGAGAGAGCGAAAGACGTCAACATCCGCCTGGCATAACGACACAATGTCCGCGCAAGACAGTCGCCAATGCCCTTTGCCACGCAAAGAACAAGTTCAGGCTTCCCTTAAATTAACATTATGTTTTTATCAAAGATTGCAAAGGTAGTATCATTAACAGCGTTTATCACAGTAGCCTCCGTGAATACAAAAGCAATGAACAACGGAGCAAAATCTTTTGACTGGGGTCCTCTCATGGATGCCATCACACAAGTAGAGAGTGAGGGAGACAGCCGCGCCGTAAGCGGAAAGAGCTGCGGGGCAATGCAGATTACACCTATACTGGTGAAAGACTGCAACGCTATCCTGAAGAAAAGAGGCGAGAAAAAGAGATACACCCTCAACGACCGCTTCAGCGTAAAGAAGAGCAGGGAGATGTTTGTGCTCATCATGAGCCACTATAACCCCACGAACAACATAGAGCGTGCCATAAGACTATGGAACGGTGGGGTGAAATACACCACAAAAGGCACGCAGAATTACTATAACAAGGTTATGAAACTATACCGATAACCCATCACCGCAAAAGCCCCCAAAAGGGACAAAAGCAATGGGTGCGAACACAGAATAACTAATGCAGAGACTCACCAACAGGCGGGTCTCTGCATTAGTTTTATCCACCACACGCCATCACGCCATGTCATAGCAAAAACAATCACATAGCGATTACATCGTAAAAGCTACGTTATTAGAATGTAATCACATAGCTTTCACACCGCAATCACATAGCAATTGCAACCCTGGCACATTTCAACGATACCAAGAAGCAACATGAACGCACGATATGCCAGCCGATTTTAAGAGAGCACAAAGACATATCAGCATGGACAGTAAGGCTATCATCGTTACGGCATAATTATACTATAAAACCACATAAAAGCAGTCATTCCCCCTTGACAAATCTCAAGAAAACACGTTTTAACAACATTTACCACAAGAAAACAAGACAGCAAGTGGCACAAATGAAATATTTTTTGTACCTTTGCAGCGCTTTTGCAAAAAAGCATTTCATATTTACACATTATTTATTAATAGAACAATGAAGAATCATTACGAAACCGTTTTCATTTTGACTCCCGTTTTGTCTGATGACCAGGCAAAGGAAACGGTCGCTAAGTTCACAAAGGTTCTCACCGACAATGGTGCGGAAATTCTGAACGAAGAGGCTTGGGGACTCAAGAAGATGGCTTATGCTATTGACAAGAAGTCAACAGGTTTCTACAACCTTGTTGAGTTCAAGGCTGAGCCAGAAGTAATCGCAACTCTCGAAACCGCTTACCGCCGTGAAGAGAAAGTAATCCGTTTTATGACCGTCAAGCTTGACAAGTACGCATCACTCTATGCAGAGAAGCGTCGTAACAAACTTGCTAAAAAAGAGGAGGCTTAAACAATGGCAGAAAATTCAGAAATACGTTATCTGACCGCACCTACGATTGACACTAAGAAGAAGAAGTATTGCCGTTTCAAGAAGAGCGGTATCAAGTACATAGACTACAAGGATCCTGAGTTCCTCAAGAAGTTCCTCAACGAACAGGGCAAGATTCTTCCGCGTCGTATCACCGGAACATCTCTGAAGTATCAGCGTCGTGTGGCGCAGGCTGTAAAGCGTGCTCGCCAGATTGCACTGCTTCCATACGTAACCGATTTGATGAAGTAAACAAAAAAGGAGGATTACACACATGGAAATTATACTGAAAGAAGATATCATCGGTCTTGGATACAAGAACGATATAGTAAACGTTAAGTCTGGCTACGGCCGTAACTACCTCATACCAACAGGCAAGGCTATCATAGCTTCTGCGTCTGCAAAGAAGGTACTCGCTGAGAACCTCAAGCAGCAGCAGCACAAGATTGCCGCTATCCTCGCGGCAGCACAGAAGGAAGCCGAGGCTCTCAACGGCGTGGCTCTCACCATTGCAAGCAAGGTGAGCGCGACAGGCGTGCTCTACGGCTCTGTTAACGCTGCTACCGTGGCTGCGGAACTCGCTGCTAAGGGCATCGAGGTTGACCGCAAACGCGTTATCATGAAGGACATCAAGACCGTTGGTGACTATGTTGCCACAGTGGTGTTCCACAAGGAAGTGAAGGTAGAGGTGCCTGTTTCTGTTGTGGCTGAAGGCGTTGAGGCTCCCGCTAAGGAAGCTGAAGAGACTGCAGGTGAGGCTACAGTAGCAGAGGCTCCCGCAACTGAAGCTGCGGAGTAAAATCTGAAAGAACAAACATTCAAAACAATATGGCCCCGATTACCTCACTTCAACAGTGACGGTGACCGGGGCTTTTGACGTTAACGGGAATAGTTGATTAGTGGTTTGGTGGTTTAGTAGTTTAGTTATTTAGGCGTTTAGTGGTTTAGTTGTTTAGGCGTTCAGTGGTTTAGTTTAATGCATCAAACTGGCAAACAACCAAACAACTAAACCACCAAACAACCAAACAACCATACAACTAAACCACCAAACTACCAAACCACCAACCAACTAAACAACCAAAACACTAAAAAACCAAACGACAATGAAAGCATTTGTATTCCCAGGTCAGGGTGCCCAGTTCACAGGTATGGGCAAAGACCTATATGACAGCGACCCAAAGGCAAAGGAACTATTTGACAAGGCAAACGAAATCCTCGGCTTCGATATAACGAAAATCATGTTTGAGGGTACTGCGGAAGAGCTGAAGCAGACAAAGGTGACGCAGCCAGCCGTATTCCTCCACTCTGTGATAAAGGCAATATGCCTCGGCGATGAGTTTGACGCAGAAATGACAGCAGGTCACTCCCTCGGTGAGTTCTCTGCCCTCGTAGCTGCCGGAGCACTGTCCTTCGAAGATGGTCTGAAGCTGGTGTCACAGCGTGCGCAGGCTATGCAGAAGGCTTGCGAGGCCGCTCCCTCAACAATGGCTGCAATAATAGGCTTGCCAGACGCACAGATTGAGGAGATATGCGCAGGCATTTCAAAGGAAGGCAACATCGTAGTGCCTGCCAACTATAACAACCCCGGACAGCTTGTTATATCTGGTAACAACGAAGCCATCGCGGAAGCATGTGAGGCAATGAAGGCTGCTGGCGCTAAGCGCGCTCTCCCACTCCCCGTAGGCGGCGCATTCCACTCTCCACTCATGCAGCCAGCAAAGGACGAACTACAGGCTGCCATTGAGGCAACAGAGTTCAAGACACCACGAATACCTGTATATCAGAATGTGGATGCCAAGGCTCACACCAACGCGGAAGAGATAAAGCAGAACCTCATAGCACAGCTCACGGCTCCCGTGAAGTGGACATACGAGGTGCAGCAGATGATGGCAGACGGAGCGACAGACTTCGTGGAGTGCGGCCCAGGTAAGGCATTGCAAGGCATGATAACCAAGATAGCAAAGGGCGTTGAAGGCATTACTATCACTGGCATCTCTTAATCCACATGAATAACAAGATATTAATATATCAAATATTCACGCGCCTTTTCGGCAATCGTAACACCACGCGCAAGCAGTGGGGCACGATTGCCGAAAACGGTTCAGGGAAATTCAACGACTTCGACCAGAAGACTCTGAAGCACATCAAAAAGATGGGCTTCTCACACGTATGGTACACCGGCGTTATACGCCATGCCACACAGACAGACTACTCGCAATACGGCATCCCGCGTCAGCATCCCGCTGTCATAAAGGGCAGGGCTGGTTCGCCATACGCCATCGCTGACTACTACGATGTTGATCCAGACCTCGCCGAAAACGTTGACAGAAGGATGAAAGAGTTTGAGGCTCTGGTGGCAAGGACGCACAAAGCTGGGATGAAAGTCATCATCGATTTCGTGCCAAACCACGTGGCACGACAGTACCACTCCACGGAAAAGCCGGACAACGTGTCTGACCTCGGTGCTGATGACAACCCAGAACACGGCTTCGACCCTCAGAACAACTTCTACTACTGTCCAGGATGTAGCTTCGACCCAAGGTTTAATCTCAGAACGGGTGCAGGCAAAGGAGACCTCGGACAGGACGTGCCAGAGGAGGAGTACACGGAATACCCGGCAAAGGCAACGGGCAACGACCACTTCGATAACCAGCCGGGACAGGACGATTGGTACGAAACGGTGAAGCTGAACTATGGTGTGGACTACTGGACAGGCATCGGACACTTTGAGCCTATACCCGATACGTGGAAGAAAATGACGGACATACTGCTCTTTTGGGCAGCGAAAGGCGTGGACGGCTTCAGGTGTGACATGGCGGAGATGGTGCCATCGGCATTCTGGGCGTGGGCAACAGAGAAGGTGAAGTACCGTTACCCCGAGATGATATTCATCGGAGAGGTGTACGACCCTAACCAGTATCGCCGTTATATCAATGCTGGCTTTGACTATCTCTATGACAAGGTGGGAATGTACGACACCATGCGCGCCGCAATCTGCGGCTATGGACCGGCAAGGAACATCACCTACGCTTGGCAGAGCACCAACGACATCAAGGACAATATGCTCTATTTCCTTGAGAACCACGACGAACAGCGCGTGGCAAGCGACTTCTTTGCTGGCTCCGCACGCAAGGGAGTGCCCGGACTTGTAGCATCGGTGCTGATGCAGGCAAACCCCTTCATGCTCTACGCCGGGGAGGAATACGGCGAGAGGGGCATGGATGAGGAAGGCTTCTCTGGCAGGGATGGCAGGACAACCATCTTCGACTATTGGAGCATAGACACCCTCAGCAGAGTGTCGGACCTGACGGCAGAGGAGCTGTATATATACCAGTTGCACAAGAAGGTACTCGGCATAGCACGCAAGGAGAAAGCTATAGACGGCGACTTCTATGACCTGATGTACGTAAACCCATCTTCTCCACGCTTCAACGAGTACGGGCAGTTCGCCTTTTTACGCAAGAACGGCGGAGAGATACTGCTCATCGTGTGCAACTTCATAGGCAATGCCGTGGACATTGATGTCAAGATACCTGCCCACGCAGTAGAGTTTCTGGGCATACCAGAAAAGAACTACAAAGCGAAGGACCTCTTGTCCGACGATATCATGGACATATCCATAAAGGGCGACAGCGTGGTAAAGATGCTCGTACCGGCAAATAGCGCAAGGATATGGAAGTTCTCTTACAGACAAACAAGAAAATAACTATGGAAAAAGTAATACTCACAGGCGACCGTCCCACGGGCAAGCTCCACATAGGACATTACGTTGGTTCGCTGCGCCGACGCGTAGAACTGCAGAATTCCGGGGAATATGACAAGATATTCATTATGATTGCCGATGCGCAAGCGTTGACAGACAACGCCGATAACCCGGAGAAGATAAGGCAAAATGTGATAGAAGTGGCTCTGGACTACCTCTCGGCAGGCATTGACCCCGAAAAGACTAATATCTTCATACAGAGTGCCGTACCCGAATTGACGGAACTGACATTCTACTATATGAACCTTGTCAGTGTGCAACGTCTGCAACGCAACCCCACGGTGAAGACGGAACTGGAGATGCGTAAGTTTGAGGGAGGCACACCAACGGGCTTCTTCTGCTACCCCATATCGCAGGCAGCGGACATTACTCTCTTCAAGGCCACGACGGTTCCTGTTGGCGAAGACCAGAAGCCGATGCTGGAACAGACCAACGAAATAGTAAGGAGGTTCAACCATATTTATGGAGAGACACTCGTGGAACCCAAGATACTGTTGCCCGACAACGCCGCTTGTATGCGTCTGCCTGGTACGGACGGCAAGGCAAAGATGTCAAAATCGCTCGGTAACTGTATCTACCTGTCTGACACTGCCAAGGAATTGAAGAAGAAAGTCAACTCTATGTACACTGACCCGGAGCACATTCACATTGAGCAACCGGGGCACATAGAGGGCAATACGGTATTCACATACCTTGACGCCTTCTGCAATGATGAGGACTTCGCTAAGTTCTTGCCTGAATATAAGAACCTCGATGAACTGAAAGCGCACTACACTCGCGGCGGACTGGGCGACGGAACGTGCAAGAAATTCTTATACAACGTGCTCAATGACAGGCTGGAACCTATACGCGAACGCCGTCATCAATGGGAGCAGCGCATACCAGAAGTATATGAAATACTGAAACGCGGCACCGCAGCGGCACGTGAACGCGGCATACAGACGCTGAACGAGGTGCGACACGCCATGCGCATTGACTACTTCGATGATAAGGAACTCATTGAGCAGCAGACGAAAATGTACGCGAAATAAACAACAATATAACAACGAACAACCCTCCCCAGCCTTCCTTTAACGGAGCGATGGGGAGGGTTTACAATAACTTATGTGGGTAATATTAGCTTTTCTCTCAGCCACACTGCTGGGCTTTTATGATGTATTCAAGAAACAAGCACTGAAGGAGAACGCAGTGATACCCGTACTCCTGCTTAACACTCTCTTCTCTTCCATAATCTTCCTGCCGTTCATCCTGCTCTCACACAACGGCAATATCGATGCTGGCTCTATCTTTTTCTGCTCTGATTACAACCTTGCGGAGCAGAAATACATTGTCGTTAAGTCGTGCATCGTACTATCATCGTGGCTCCTTGCCTACTTTGGACTGAAGCATTTACCTCTCACCATTGTAGGTCCGATAAACGCCACACGCCCTGTTATGGTGCTTGTAGGTGCGATGCTCTTCTTTGCCGAAAGGCTGAACATCTGGCAATGGCTTGGCGTTGCCGTGGCACTCATAGGCATAGAGATGCTGAAAAAGACAAGTAAAAAGGAGGGAATAAATTGGTTTCACAATAAGTGGATATACTACGTAATACTTGCTAACGTGCTCGGAGCCGTGTCAGGGCTATACGACAAATACCTTATGGCTTCGCCAGAGAATGGCGGTGTGGGACTGAACAAGATGGCAGTGCAGGCTTGGTACAACATTTACCAGTTCTTTATGATGGCTGCCATGCTCGCCCTGCTGTGGTGGCCGAAGCGCAAAAGCGCCACGCCCTTTCACTGGCATTGGAGCATTCCGTTGATAAGTATATTCCTTTCTGCTGCTGATTTCGTCTATTTCTATGCCCTCGGGCTGGACGGTGCCATGATAAGCGTAGTGTCAATGGTACGCCGTGGCAGCGTGATAGTAAGTTTCCTGTGCGGTGCAATGCTGTTCAAAGAGAAGAACCTCAAGGCAAAAGTCGTGGACCTTGCACTCGTTTTGCTCTCCATGTTGCTCCTTTACATCGGTTCAGAATAAAAGAAAACGGCTTAGTTGCAATGAAACAACTAAGCCGCTTTTATTGTTTAGTAAGCTATTACCTTACCTTTATGGATATACAACCCTTTCGCATTGCGCTCCACTTGCCTGCCGGAGAGGTCGTACCACGCAGCTGACTTGCCGTCAGCGGAAGCCTCTCGCGCCCCATTAACAGGGCCTACACCAGTCGGAATGTTCGTCCCGTCGGGCAGAACAAGTGTAAATCCCTTGGCTGCTAATGTGGAATTGAGGCATAAATACGCCCTGTGCTCACTGTTAACAAAGGCTGAACCGTCAGCTTTCGCATAGTAGAAGCCGAGTCCATCATTGCCCTTGCCGAACATATAATATCTGCTTCCAGCGGCATCGCCGTCCAACTCCGTGGAGACTGCATCGTCCGAGCCGCGCAGCACGCTGCTGCCACTCGTCTTTTGAGTATTCTTTACGTCCAAGGTATATACCATATTAGGCGTACCCTTGACTATAACCGCCGTGGCATGGGGCAGTATGTCGCCGTTGTCGCCATCGTATGTCACAGCAGGCGACAGCTTATCGCCGTTTAATTCATACGTATAAGCCTTCAGACCCTTTGGCAACATCACGTCATTGCTACCATAATACAACGTAGCATAGCCCTCAGCACCGATTGATAGCTGGTAGGTTTTGCGGTAAAGATAAGCAGGTTTAGATGTTCCTCCTACAATATCAGTAAAATAGCCAACAGAATTTGAACATCTAAGCGTCTTATCCTTACCGGCATATATCATATACTCTTGGTTGCCACCGACTGTCCAATACATTATATCTTCACTCAGGCAGATAGAAGTTGAAGAATTCGTATCATAATTGATATATTTTCCTTCTTTATTCTGCAAAGATACATAGTAGCCTTTACTGGGATGCTTGCTATTAAACTTCACTGCATACTCATAAGGATATTTGCCATTGTTGACATCAGACAGCGTTAATGTATCTGGCATATTACTTTTATAAACGCCATAGATGTAATATCCGAATTTACCAGCATCTGTTGTTGATGCTAATGCCGTAGTCATCACATATACCTTGTCTGTGCCGCCAGCCATAGAATGTGACGCTGCTATTACAATGTCATTGTCCTTCAACTTTGTATAGGACGAAACTTTCTGATAAACACCTCCCTTTGTCGTGAGGAAAGGCTGTGCTGTAGCCCCCAATACGGATAGTAGGGCTACAGCAAAAGCTATAAATTTCTTCATGTTCCCCTTGTATTATGTATTCAAAATCAGTCCTTTTACAGCTTGATAAGGTAGCTCTTGAAGTCAGCAAAGTCCTTTGTCATTGCGACACTCTGCTTTGTTCCCTTCATGAAAGCCTGCAAACGCTGTGGTATTTCTATATCCGTTGCAAGAATATCGTCCACCTTTTCCTTGAACTTCGCAGGGTGAGCAGTCTCGCAGAACACACCTGTCTCCCCCGGCTGCAATAGGTCTTTCAACGCTTGGAAGCCGCAAGCGCCGTGTGGGTCGAGCACATATTTGGTGTCAGCGTAACACTCTCGCATGGTGTTGGCAATCTCCTCGTCACTGTATGTCGCCCCTCCGATGAGTGAAGTAATGACTTTATGGTCGCCCTTGTAAAGCTCATAGATACGTGCGAAGTTAGAAGGATCGCCCACATCCATAGCATTTGCCAGCGTAGCCTTGGAGGGTTGAGGGTTGTATCTGCCTGTCTTAAGGTATTGGAAGAATATGTCGTTGGCGTTGTTTGCAGCGATGAAGCGCTTGATAGGCAGTCCCATTCTGTGACCAAACAATGCCGCGCAGATGTTGCCAAAGTTGCCAGAAGGCACACACATCACCATATTATCCGCCTTACCCAACTTCTTCAGCTGCGCATAGGCATAGAAATAATAGAACGCCTGCGGCAGGAAGCGCGCCACATTGATGGAGTTTGCCGATGTAAGCATTTTCTGCTTATTCAGCTCTTCGTCCATGAACGCCGTCTTAACGAGTGCCTGACAGTCGTCGAACACACCGTCAACCTCAATGGCAGTGATATTCTTTCCAAGCGTAGTGAACTGACATTCCTGTATCGGACTAACCTTTCCTTTCGGGTAAAGCACGTAAACGTGTATTCCGTCCACGCCGAGGAAACCATTAGCCACAGCCGAACCAGTGTCGCCAGAGGTAGCCACGAGCACGTTCACCAATCCCCCTTTGTTCTCTTTCTTTATGAAATACTGGAGCAAACGCGCCATGAAACGCGCGCCGACATCCTTGAATGCGAGCGTAGGACCATGGAAAAGCTCAAGCGAATAAATTTCCTCCGTAACGGGAACGATGGGGCAATCGAAGGCAAGAGTGTCATAAACGATTTTCTTCAGAGCCTCTGCCTCCACGTCTTCACCGAAGAATGCGTCCGCAACAGTGTAGGCAATCTCTTGGAAAGACATTGTATCTATGTTGTCAAAGAACTTCTTTGGCAATGCTTTTATATTCTCAGGCATATAAAGACCGCGGTCGCCTGCAAGTCCCTTTACTACTGCTTCCTCGAGTGAAGCCATAGGTGCGGTGTGGTTGGTGCTGTAATATTTCATTTCTTTTCTATTTTTATATTCATTAAAGTGTCCATAAATTCGTGCAGTTTCAGTATGCCATAGCATCCGTTTACGCACGTATATTCATCGTATGTCTGCACGCTGTCAGGCTTCATGCCACGCGCGTATATTATAAAAGGTACGGGATTTCCCACGTGTATGCGCATCTCAACAGGCGTATAGTGGTCTGGCAGCACAGCTATACATACAGGTTCATCCCAGTCTTTCGTCGCCTCATAGATTGGTCCGACCATCCTTGCGTCCAAATTCTCTATCGTTTTCACCTTTAGGTCTATGTCCCCATCATGCCCAGCTTCGTCACTCGCTTCCACATGGAGGAATACAAAGTCCTTGTCGCGCAGGTTTTCTATCGCTGCTGCTGTCTTACCCTCATAGTTGGTGTCCCACAATCCTGTGGCACCGTCCACCTCTACGATGTCCAAGCCGGCGTAATGCCCTATCCCTCGTATAAGGTCCACGGCAGAAATCACCGCCCCCGACTTTATGCTCGGGTAAATCTCGCCCAACGACTGCATAGCGGGTCTGTATCCCCCACTCCACGGCCATATTATGTTTGCGAGGTCTTTGCCCACCGTTTTACGCTGAACGTTGAGCGGATGCTTCTCCAGTAAGTCCTTGGAACGCAGTATTAGCTCGTTAAGCAGTTCCGCCGTCTCTCGCGGTGTCATGCGTCCTTCTTCCTTGAAGTCCTCCATCCCCTCCTCGGGCTTTACCAACAGCGGTCTCCACTCTTCGTTCGGGTGGTCGTGCGGCGGTGCGCACACCACGTGTTTACTACCACCTTTTATAATAAGGAGGTGGCGATACTGTATTCCCCTTATCCATTTCACCCTGTCAGAGCCAAGGTTTTCGTTAAGGTAGTCTATCAGCGGCCCAGCGTCCTCTGTGGTAAGGTTCCCTCCGTTGTGTGTCTTTATGGTGCCATCTTCACGCACACATATAATGTTGCACCTCAACGCCAAGTCGAGAGCATCCATCTCATATCCTATGGAAGCCGCCTCTAACGGACCGCGCCCCTCATACACTTTGTCAAGGTCATATCCGAGTATGGCAGTGTTCGCCACCTCTGAACCGGGAACATACCCCTCTGGCACTGTCACCAACCTGCCCGTGCATCCTTCGCGCGCCAGCATATCCATATAAGGAGTCTTTGCATACTGCAACGGCGTCTTGCCCCCAAGCGCCTCTATCGGGTTGTCGGCCATGCCATCGCCAAGTATCACTATTGTTTTCATGTCTTCCCCTCCTATTTATATGTTAGCTATTGAGAGCACATTAGCGAATACTCCCGCTGCCGTCACGCTGGCACCAGCGCCAAATCCCTGTATCAGCATCGGGTATTCCTTATACCTCTCCGTGGTAAGCGTAACGATATTGTTTGAGCCTTCCAGTTCATAGAACGAGTGGTTCTGTGGTATTTCCTTCAGTCCCACGCTCGCACTCACGCCGTCATTCTCATCCACTTCCATCCTTGCCACGAAGCGCCATTTGCATCCTTTCGCCGCAAGCACCTTGCGCTTTGCCTCAAATTCCGCGTCCAGTTCGGGCAGTCTCTCCCAGAACTTCTCCACACTGCCTTCGAAATACTCGTCTGGCACGAAGAGATTTTTCACCACATCCTCCACTTCCAGCCTGTAACCAGCCTCGCGAGTAAGGATAACGAGCTTGCGCACCACGTCCATTCCAGAAAGGTCAATGCGTGGGTCGGGCTCCGCGAAGCCCAGTTCCTTTGCCTGTTTCACCGTCTCAGAGAACGGTGTCTCCTCGCTAAGGGCGTTGAAAATGTAGTTCAGCGTACCACTGAGCACAGCTTCTATCTTCAGTATCTTGTCGCCAGAGTTACGAAGGTCGTTGATTGTGCCGATGATAGGCAAGCCAGCGCCAACGTTTGTCTCAAACCTGAACTTCACACCTTTGCGCAGTGCCGTTTCTTTCAGCTTGCGGTACTTCTCATAATCGCTTGACGCAGCAATCTTGTTAGCGGCGATTACGCTGACATTGTGCTCCAACAGAGCCTGATACAGTGCCGCCACATCCTTGGACGCAGTACAATCCACGAAGACTGCGTTAAAGATGTTCATACCAATGATGTTATCCAACAGCTTGTTCGCATCCGAGGGCTCCGATGCTTCAAGAGCCTCACGGTAGGTATCGAGGTTCAGTCCCTCACGGTTGAATATCGCCTTCTTCGAAGAAGCTATGCCCACCACGTTCAGCAGCAGTTGCGACTCCTTCTTCAGGCTTTCGTACTGCGAACGTATTTGCTCAATGAGTTTAGCTCCCACCGTGCCCACTCCGCAGAGGAAGAGGTTGAGAACCTTGTATTCAGACAAGAAGAACGAGTCGTGTATCACGTTGAGCGACTTGCGCAGATATTGCCCTTTCACCACGAATGATATGTTTGTCTCCGACGCACCCTGCGCACAAGCAATGATACTGATACCTGAACGACCCAGCGTGCCGAACAATTTACCTGCAATACCAGGTGTGCGCTTCATGTTCTCGCCCACAATAGCGATTGTAGCAAGTCCCGTCTCTACCTGCATGGGGTACATCGCGCCCGTGCTTATCTCCTTCTCAAACTCCTCGTTCAGCACTCTTGCCGCTGCCTCCGCGTCGCTTTCCTTCACACCTATTGAGGTGGAGTTCTCCGAAGAAGCCTGCGATACCATGAAGACAGAGATGCCCTCCATGGCAAGTTTCGTGAATATGCGGCGGTTCACGCCTATCACTCCCACCATGGACAGTCCCGTAACGGTGATGAGTGCTGTGCCGCCTATTGAGGAGATGCCCTTGATGGGCTTGTGGTCGCCTTCTATTCGCTCCTTTATTATAGTGCCCTCGGCATCGGGGTTAAAGGTGTTCTTCACCTTAATAGGTATATTCTTCACGCATACGGGGTATATCGTAGGCGGATAAATCACCTTTGCGCCGAAGTTACACAGCTCCATAGCCTCCACGTATGACAACTCCTTGATGGGGTATGCGCTGCTTATCACGCGAGGGTCAGCCGTCATAAATCCGTCAACGTCTGTCCATATCTCCAGCACATCGGCATTGAGCGCGGCAGCAATTATAGCCGCCGTATAGTCCGAGCCGCCGCGTCCGAGGTTAGTTGTCTCGCCACTAACCCTGTCCTTTGATATAAATCCCGGCACGAGTGATATGCGCGGCAGGTCGGCGAAAGTCTGCCGCACCAGTTTGTTTGTCAGTTCCGCGTCGAGCACGTGCTTACCCTGCTTGTCCTCCGTCTTGATAAAGGTGCGTGAATCAAACCATTTCGCACCCTTAATGAGGGTTGCCACGATGTTGGAACTGAGGCGCTCACCGTATGCCACTATGGCATCCTGCGTCTTTTCCGACAAGTCGTGTATCAGGAACACACCGAAATAAATGCTGCGCAACTGCTCTAACAGCGAGTCAACGGTAGTAAAAAGCCGCTCGCGGTCTTTCGTATCGGTAATAATAGTGTCAATCATCTTGTGGTGACGGTCCACTATCGCTTCAAATTCTTCACGGTAACGCTCATCGCCGGCAAGTGCAAGGCGCGACGTTTCTATCAATTTGTCAGTAATGCCTCCAAGCGCACTTACCACAACGATTACTGACTGCTCCTTTGCCTCCTTCGTTACAATATTCTTCAGGCTGAGGATACTCTCCACGGAACCCACGCTGGTTCCGCCAAACTTAAGTACTTTCATACTTCTATGTAATGTTTTTTTGTTGATAAAATTCCCCATAACAAATGGGGGTGACTTTCTCTTTCTCCCGCCTTGCCGCCGTTGTTACATAGCTTACCTGTTCCTCATGCTCTCCATACAACAGAGTTCATCCGGCACCTGTGGAGGCTCTTCACAATGCCAACAATGCGAAATCAGTTGCAAAAGTACAAAAAGTTATTCATAGTGCAAAATAATTCTAAAAGAAATTGCCATTTTGGGCTTCTTACACCAAATAAGATGGGGTGCGGTGCAATAAAAACAGGGGTTTTACGTTTAGTCGGTTATATGCAGAACAACATCTTACATAGAGATTTCCGCTACCTCAGAATAGCACTGTCATTAGCTTTCCTCATGGTGATGACATCCCTCTCGGCGCAGAGTTTCCTGCTTACGGGCAGGGTGCTCGATGAGGAAGAGAACCCTGTGGAGCTTGCCACCGTGTCGTGTCTGAAGCAGGGCAAAGCCACTATGACTAACCTCCGCGGCGAGTTTTCGCTCGAACTGTCATCGGCAGACTCTGTCGTCGTGCGCTTCTCCATGATTGGCTACAAAGCCAAGGAGCGTGTGCTGCGCAGGCCACGTGGTAGGCAGAACCTTCAAATCACTCTCTACGAGGGTAGTACAACGCTCGACGACGTTACCATAACAGAGAAAAAACGCCAGACAACGGGCACGCAGGAGCTGGACCTCACCGACACGAAGCTGGCGCCATCGACATCGGGCAACGCCGTGGAAGAGCTCATACAGCAACAGGCTGGCGTAAGCACCCACAGCGAACTGTCGTCACAATACAACGTGCGCGGTGGCAGTTTCGACGAGAACTCCGTGTATATAAATAATGTGGAGGTATATCGTCCCTTCCTCGTCCGTAGTGGGCAACAGGAGGGTCTCTCCATCATCAACGGCGATATGGTGGAGAGCATAGCCTTCTCCACTGGTGGATATGAGGCGCAGTACGGCGACAAGATGTCGTCGGCACTAAGCATCAAATACCGCCGCCCGCAGAAGACGGAGGCCAATCTCTCCGCAAGTCTGCTCGGAGGCTCCGCTTATTTCGGCTTCGGAAACAAGAAATTCTCGTGGGCTAACGCTGCGCGCTACAAGACAACGAAGGCGTTGCTAAAGACTTTCGAGACGAACGGTGAATACGACCCACAATTCTATGACTACCAGACATATCTCTCCTACACCCCAAACAAACGGTGGCAACTGGACTTCATCGGCAACATCTCGCAGTCAAAGTACAACTTCTACCCCACGGACCGTGAGACATCCTTCGGCACACTGAACAACGTAAAGGCATTCAAGGTGTATTTTGACGGACAGGAGAAGGACATCTTCCGCACTTACTTCGGCTCCCTGACAATAAAACGAAACATCAACGACAAGACAGCACTGTCGTTGATAGGCTCCGCCTTCCACACAAAGGAGCAGGAGACGTATGACATACAAGGGCAATACTG
The DNA here is from genome assembly GCA_022773825.1 of Prevotella sp. Lineage (GTDB taxonomy): Bacteria > Bacteroidota > Bacteroidia > Bacteroidales > Bacteroidaceae > Prevotella. Next base: position 1,319 of record JALFOF010000059.1, on the reverse strand, counting down.
GCTGACACAGACGGAGACACAGCAGAACCTTGGCGTGGGAACGTACATGGAGTACGCCCGGAACTACCTGACAGCCAACGTGGCAAGCGCGAAACTGATGCTCGACCACCGTACAAAGAGCCATAACATACAGACGGGACTGACGTTGAAATGGGAGAAGATAGAGGAGCAGTCACGTGAATATGAGATGCGTGACTCATCGGGCTACGTGATACCCCACACGGGTTCCGACCTGTATATGATATACACCCTCGCGGCAAAGAACACGCTGAAAGCACACCGCACGGAGTTCTACATACAGGACACATGGCGTTTCAACAACGCAGAGGAGACAACATTCTACACGCTGAACTACGGCATAAGATTCTCTAACTGGTCTTTTAACAAAGAAAGCATCGTATCGCCGCGAGTGTCGCTCGCCATAGTGCCTGCCTACAATAACAACGTTACTTTCCGCGCCGCGGCGGGACTGTACTACCAAGCCCCGTTCTTCAAGGAGCTACGCGACACCACCACCATAGCGGGCGTGACCTACGCCACGTTGAACAACAAGATAAAGTCGCAGCGGAGCATACACGTCATCGGCGCCTTCGACTACCGTTTCAAGCTCCTTGACCGCCCGTTCAAGTTTACAGCAGAGGCTTATTACAAGGCTTTGTCCAACCTCGTGCCTTACAGCATCAACAACCTGAAGGTGACGTACAACGGCATCAACGAATGTTCTGGTCACGCCATGGGTCTTGACTTCAAGCTCTACGGTGAGTTTGTGCCTGGCACAGACTCGTGGATAACCTTCTCTCTGATGAAGACCAACATGGCATACCGCGGTCAGGATATACCGATGCCCACAGACCAGCGTTATGCGGTAAACCTGTTCTTCACGGACTACTTCCCCGGCACCGACCGATGGAAAATGGCTTTGAAACTGTCTTACGCCGACGGACTGCCTTTCGGTCCGCCACACACGGACAACGAGCGACAGAATTTCCGTGCGCCGGCCTACCAGAGAGTTGACATAGGCATGAGTTACAGGGCGTACAAACGCGCCAACCAAAGTGAGAAAACCTTCGGGTTGCGCAACATCTGGGTGGGCATAGACTGCCTCAATCTCATTGGACACAGCAACGTAAACTCCTATTACTGGATTACTGACGTGACAAACCATCAGTATGCTGTGCCTAATTACCTCACCGGCCGACAGTTGAACGCCAAGGTGACGATGGAGTTTTAAGTCCCTACAGTCAGGCGGCAACCAGCCTGCATTGTAAAAGCATAGCTATTACACGGTAAAAGCATAGTTATTACGAACTTAAAGCATA